>JAGAXG010000030.1 GCA_017941035.1 bacterium
TAATGAAGGCAAAGTTAATGCCGCTACTATCCCGATTACACCTAAGGCTATTAATGTTTCCGCTAAAGTGAAACCGCTTTTCTGCTTGTTAAGGAGATAAGCTAAAAAATCCCCCCAGAAATTGGCTCTGTGTCTGCTCTTTAGCATAATTCTATCTCCTTTCAATTTGAATTACTTCCGCGTATTTATATTCTTATTATAAACTATGTTTTAAGTTTTCGCAAGAAGATATAAACAAAATATTATTTTATTTTGTTACAATAGACAATACATAATTGCTGTCCTTAAAATATTTGTTAGCAACATTTATTATATCAGCCTCAGTAACATCTTTGACAAGCTTTTCGTACTGATTTTTGAAATCATAACCTAAGCCTAAAACCTCATAACCACATAATAGTGAAGCTTTATCAAGATTTGTTTCTTGGTTTAATATATAATTCCCTATCAATTTTTCTTTTGCATCAGAAAGTTCCTTATCGCCAACATATTCTGTTTTTAATTTTTTAATTTCGCTAAACAATCCTTCTTTCGCTTTTTCCAATGTCACAGGATTTGTTCCAATATATAAAACGAAACTTCCTCTCAAAACATGTGCTGAATATCCGGAACCTAATTGATAAGCCAATCCTTCTTTTTCTCTTAAATCTTTAAACAGTCTTGAACTCATACCGCTTCCTAAAAGCGAATCTATAACTTCAAGAGTCGCATATTCTTTAATATTTTCTATACCGTTTGTTTGCCAGCCAAGCATAATCCATGCAGTTTCTGTCATCGGCATATTTTGAATTTTTACGCGCGGATTTGAAGGCTTCGAAATTTTTGAATCGTATTTTGAGTAATTAAAATTTGAAATACCATTCTGTTTATTAAAAATTTCATTTAAATCAGCGATTAATTTTTCTTTATTGACATTACCATTAATAGAAACAACAATATTTTGAGGTTCAAAAATTTTATTATAGTATTCTAGCATATCCTGACGGCTAATATTTGGAATATTTCGCTCTAATACATTTGAAGAAATTGTATAAGGGCTATCTTGAAATATTAATTCTCTATAATCTTCAAGTGCTCTCTGTATAGCACGATCCTTTCCACTTTTTATAGCATTAAGTTTATCTGATTTAATTTTGCCGATTTCTACCTCGTCAAAAACAGCAAGATTTACAACTTCATTTAACAATTCTATAGTTTTTTCATATTCATCTTTAGTTGTTAAAACTGAAATAGAAAAAATATCTGCACCAGAGGATGGAGAAATTTTTATTCCATTATCTTCAAGTTCTTGAGAAAATTCAAGTGCGGTATAATTTTTAGTACCTTTCATCATCGCTGATGCAACCAGATTTGAAGTTCCTGATATTTTTTCTAATAATTGACCGCCTTTTGCATAAATACTTATTGCAATAATATCATTTGAAGTATTCGGAGTATATAATAACACTGAACCGTTTGATAATTGATATTTTTGAGTTTGTGAATTTTCATTCAACAACTGAGCATTTCCGTTATGCTTTACTTTGTGTGCAACCGGTACATTCTTAGCTTCTTGAGGTAATACTATTGAAACAGCACTTTTACTAACTCCTAAATATTTTTCTGCAACGCGTTTGACATCATCTTTCGAAACATTTTTTATATTATTTATATAATTATCATAAAATTTTATATCTCCGGTTAAAGCCATTGTATAACCAATTTCTGACGAAATATTAGATACCGATTCTCTTGAATAATAAGTATTTCTCTCAATTATATTTTTTGCAAGTTTTAACTGTTCATCCGTAACTCCGTATTTTTGAATTTTAGATATTTCCTCAAAAATCGCATCCTCTACTAACTTGCATTTTTCAGGCTCAAAATTCGCCATTACATAAAAAATCCCGTCATCACGATAGGTTGAATTGCCAGCTGAAACTGAAAATGCAATACGCTTTTTCTCTTTTAACACCTGATTTAAAACAGATGAACGCCCTTCTCCAAGTATAGTTGATAATACATCCAATGCATATGCATCTTTATCAGTTATTGAAACACCCCTAAATCCAACTAATATATAACCTGATTGAGTTTGAGTATATTCAACTTTTTTCTTTTGTTCAGACAGCATTGACTCTTTTGAATAAATACTTTTCTCAGGTTTTTTATATGTAGAATTAAAATTTTCCTTAATTTTTGCTAAAGCGTGGTTTGTATCAATATCTCCTACTACAAGTGTTACCATATTTGACGGCGCATAATGTGCATTATAAAAACTCAACACTTGATCTCTTGTTATAGTTTCAATAACATCACTTCGACCTATAACACGTCTTTTATACGGGTGAGACGTATACATCATGGAATCAAGATTCTCCATAAGTAATTTTGTAGGAGAATTAGCATCCTTATTAATTTCTTCTAATACAACTTTACGTTCTTTTTCCATTTCATTTCGCGGAATCATAGGGTTTGACAACATATCCGCATGAAGTTCCATAGCTAAATCAAAATCTTTTGAGGGAATAGTTACATAATAATGGGTAAAATCTTTACTTGTTGCCGCATTTGTAACAGCACCTTTTGTTTCAAGAATTTTATCAAATTCGCCTGAAGCATGATTTTTTGTTCCTTTAAAGAAAAGATGCTCTAAAAAATGTGCGACTCCGCTATTTTCATCAGTTTCATCAATAGAGCCTGTTTTTATCCAAGTATCAATTGTTACTATTGGATTATTCCGAACCTCCTGAATCACAACAGTTTGCCCGTTATCAAGCTTAAAAACATTTGCACAAAAGGCAAATTCCCCACATAATAACAAAATAGCAATAAGTATAAATTTCTTCATTATAATCACCCTTTTCTATTAAAAAAATTATATATTAACAAAAAAATTATGTCCATAAGCCGAGTTGTTAATTATCTTTATCATTTCCTTGCATGTTTATTATGTCTGTATCATAATGTTGGCAAAGGATATGACATGTCAAATATATTAGTTTACGAACTTGATAATAAGATTTACATTAACCTTACAAATAAATGCACAAACGATTGCATTTTCTGCCTTCGGAATGATAAAGACGACGTTAAAGGTCAAGAATTGTGGCTTGATGACGAAAATTCAACAGCTCAAGATGTTATTAAACAATTAAAAAATTTTGAACTGTCTGATGAAGTGATTTTTTGCGGTTATGGAGAACCAATGCTTAAATTAGAAGTATTGAAAGATGTTGCCAAATATCTAAAAGAAAATTATCCTAATATAAAAATCAGAGTTAATACAAACGGGCACGCAAATTATGTATTTAAAAGAAATGTTGTACCTGAATTAAAAGGTTTGGTAGATGAATTTTCCGTCAGCCTGAACGGCGTTTCTTCTGAGGAATACGAAAGGTTATCACAACCAAAATTTGACGGGGCTTATGAAGAAGTTAAAAAATTTATAAAAGCTTGTTCTGATGAAGGAATATCAGTAGTGGCAAGTGTTGTGGAAGGCTATAAAGGGCAGCATTTAGACCTTGAAAAATGTGAGCAGATTTGCGCATCTTTAGGCGCAAAATTCAGAGCAAGAGAATGGATTCAAGGAGGATATTAGTGCGAATAAGTGCAATTTCATTCGGAAATAAACAAACCGCAAAAAATAAAGAAACAATGGAAAATGAAGCGCTGGTAAAACTTTGGAAATATTGGCAAACAACCGGAGATTTCAGACCGGCCAAAATTGATTTCTATGAAGAACATCCCCCTGTAATAACAATGATCGGAGAAAAAACTAAAACAAAACAGATATTAAAACAAGGTGATTCTGTGAAAACATCATTTTTTCAAAAATTTATAAAAAAAATTTTTAATTTAGTTTTTAAATAACAAATCATTATTCAGTATAAAATCTTGAAAATATAACAAAAAAGGTTAGTTTGTTTAATATTTTTATTATATAATTTAATAACAAGATAAGAAAGGATATAAAAACATGACAGCAAATTTAGACAAAATTATGAAACCGAAGTCAATTGCCGTTGTTGGTGCTTCAACAAAAGAACACACAATCGGTTCAGATATTATGAAAAGACTTCAAGAGTACAAATTTAACGGAAAAATTTTCCCTATCAACCCAAAGGGTGGTATTATTGAAGGTTTACAAGCTTATACTTCTGTTTTAGAAGTTCCAGAAGAAATTGATTTGGCTATCATTGTTGTAAATGCAAAATTTGTATTATCAACAATCGATCAATGCCACCAAAAAGGTATTAAAGGTCTTTGTATTATTACTGCAGGCTTTAAAGAAACCGGTGCAGAAGGCGCTGAAGCTGAAAAACAATTATTGGCAAAAGTTCAAGAATATGGTATGAGATGTGTTGGCCCTAACTGTTTAGGTGTTGTAAACACATTACCTGAAATTTCAATGGACGGATGTTTCGCTGAAAGCTTACCTGAAAGAGGACATATTGGCTTTGTTTCTCAGTCAGGGGCTTTAGGCGGCGGTATATTAAATATACTTAAGGACCTTAATTTAGGTTTTGCTCAGTTCATTTCAATCGGTAATCAGGCTGATGTTAACGCTGAAACAGCTTTAGAATACTGGGAAAACGAAGAAGATGTTGAACAAATTTTATTATACATGGAATCAATCCAAAATCCTGCTAATTTCAGAAAATTAGCTTCAAGAATTTCTAAGAAAAAACCAATCTTAGCTTTAAAAGCAGGAAGATCTGCAGCTGGTGCATCTGCTGCATCTTCTCACACAGGTTCACTTGCAGGTGCTGATAAAGCTGCAAATGCGTTGTTAAACCAATCAGGTGTAATCAGAGAATATTCTTTGAAAAACTTATTCTCAACAGCTAAAGTTTTTGCTAACTGTCCTATTCCAAAGGGAGATAGAGTTGCAATTATTACTAACTCAGGCGGTCCCGGTATTATGGCAACTGACGCAGTTTGCGAATACGGTATGCAAATGGCTAAAATTACTGATGCTACAAAAGAAAAACTAAGAAGCTTCTTACCATCTGCAGCTTCAGTTAAAAACCCAATCGATATGATAGCTTCAGCTCCTATCGAACACTACAAGCAAACTTTAGAAACAGTTATAGCTGATGAAAATGTAGATATGATTATTTGTATTTACTTACCGTTCTTAGGATTAAAAGATATTGATGTTGCAAAAGCATTGATGGAAATTAAAGCTAAAAATCCTCAAAAACCTGTTATCGGTGTATTTATGACAAAATCAGAATTCTTCACAGCATTATCTGATATGGATGTAAATATTCCATTCTTTATGTACGCTGAAGAAGCTGCTGAAGGTTTACACAGATTAAATCAACAAAGATTGTGGATTGAAAGACCTGAAGGTAAAATCCCAACATTCAGCAACATTGATAAAGCAAAAGCTGAAAGCATTATTAAACAATCTATTGCTGATGGCAGAGAACAATTAACAACAAGAGAATCTATTGATGTATTAGATGCTTACGGAATCAGAGTTTGTAAATCAGGTTTTGCAACAACTGAAGATCAGGCTGTTTCAATTGCAGATTCAATCGGATACCCTGTTGTTATGAAAATGACTTCTAAAACAACTTCTCACAAAACAGATGTTGGCGGTGTTAGAGTAAATATTCAATCAGCAGAACAATTGAGAGCTGAATATCAAGACCTTATTTCTAAACTTGAAGCAAAAGGCTTATTAGATGGTTTAGAAGGTGTAATCATTCAAGAAATGGTTAAAGGTAACCGTGAAATGGTTTGTGGTGTAGCTACAGATCCTCAATACGGACACATGATGATGTTCGGTTTAGGCGGTGTATTTATTGAAGTTATGAAAGACGTAACATTCAGAATTGCACCTTTAACTGACGTTGATGCTAAAGAAATGATTAAATCAGTAAAAGCATACAAATTGTTAGAAGGCGCAAGAGGTACAACTCCTGCTCAAATGGAACAAATCGAAGAAACAATCTTGAGATTATCTCAATTAGTTTCAGACTTTAACTTCATCACAGAATTAGATATTAACCCATTGTTAATCTCTGAAAAAACCGGTGAAGGTATAGCAGTTGACGGCAGAATTAAAGTTAATATGACTGCAGCTAAAGAACAATTCGGCTGCGGAACAACTTGCACTTGCTGCCACTAATAATAAATATATTCAAAAAGTGCGGATTGGAAACCAATCCGCACTTTTTTTGTCTAATTGTTTAAATCCGTAAATGAAAAATCTTTTCCCAACTTCTCTAATAATTCCTTTAATAGCACATCAGGTTCAATATCAAGTCCTTCTGCTATCTTGCAAAAATTTGTCAAATTTATATCTTTGCTTATCGCAAATTCTATATCTCTCCAAGTTGATCTCGGTACTGAAGATTCTGCAGAAATTACGTATATATTTTTATGTAAATTTTCTCTATGTTCCTTTATTAATTTTCCCAACTCTTTTATGAAAATTTTCTTTTTATCTTCAGATTTAACTTGCATATTTTAGATTTTAATGGTAAATATAAAGAATATGTTCGGTATGCCGACAATGATATAGGATAATATTTTTAGAGGAAAAAATTAGTGAAAAAGACAATTTTAATAGATTTAGACGGAGTTTTGAACCAATATACAGGAAATTTTGATGAAAAATTTATCCCGCCGATAAAGGACGGAGCATTTGATTTTGTAAAAGAGCTATCTTCTTCTTATATAATCAAAATTTTTACAACTCGAAATCTTTTATTAGCTTCTAAATGGGTAATAGAAAACGGTTTAGCTGATTATGTTGATGATGTAACCAAAACAAAAGAACTAAGTTATATATTCATCGATGACAGATGCATAAAATTTGACGGAGACTTTACGATTCTAAAAAATCAAATAGAAAACTTTGAGGCTTGGCATGCTACAAATACAAAATAATTACTTCAATATTTTACGAGTCATTATCACTTTTCCGTTTTTGTCATAACAATTTTTCCCAATCCAGTGTCCTAATAATTCTCCTTGGGGAGAGAATATAAATGCTTCCCCTTCAGATACTCTCATTGACATATTTATTAAATCTCCGTCAGGAGTATATTTATAAGTTCGATAAGGATAATTAAGTGAACTTTTTTCTTCAGAATATATCAAATTACCGTCATACGCATAATACCAAACATGCAAAGGATCTTTATTATAATTTACTCCATAACTTTTATCAGAAAAAATTGCAAGAGTTCTATCGTTTAATTTTGTAACTCCATTTAAAAGAGCATCAAGATTTTGCCGTCTATTTTTATCTACATAATTGTTATTCGCAAGAATATAATCAATTCCTGATGGGCGATTATTTTGCAGCTCAAGTTTTGCATCCTGAGCTGTATACTTGATTCCTCCAGTCAAAACTTCCGCATTAACACCACATGAAACAATTAAAAGACAAATTATTAAAATATATTTTTTCATAATTATTATTATAATGTCATATATACAAAAATCCATCTGTTAAATTTTATTAAATTAAAGCAAAAAAAATTTTTATAAGATTTTATAGTACAGTAAAATATTAACATGGAGTATTAGTATGAATATAAATTATAAAGCTATTTTGTTATACGGATCATTATTAATTGGCGGCGGCGGAGTATTTGTAAATAAATTTGCCCAAGCAACAAAAGAAAACGATGCACGAATAAAAGAATTAGTTAAAATAAATAATCCTGAAAAATATAAAACTATAATAACTTCTAAAGATAGCACAAATAGTGCTGTTTGGAGAAAAGCTTTGGATGAAATTAATGATTCGCTAAAAAAATTAAATAGTAAAGCGGAATATGCATACTTCAATGCAAATCAAAACATTAAAAAACAATCAAGTAATATTATAAAAGTAGTAAAGTAATTAATATAATTGTATATTATTGAACATTTTGATATAATATAATGTGGAATTATGAAAAAATTTTTAGTTGTATTCTCATTATTTATATTCAGTAGCTGTGCGAATGCAAAAGTCGGTATCGGAACAGATCAAAATGAAATTTTTGAAACTTTTGGAGAGCCTGATGCTACACTTTACGACGGAGATTTCTACGAAAGTTGGATTTACGATTCGATTAAATATAAAGACTGCGAATTTGGTTCTGATAAAATTTTAACAGTCATAATAAAATTTGACGAGAATAAAAAAGTTATAAATTTTTCATATCACAATTAGAAAGAAGGTAAAATGTTAAAAAAACTAATAGCAATTTTATTTATACTATGCTTTTCACTTCCTGTGATGGCTAAAAAAAGACAATCTGAAGAAATTATCACTCCAATGTCACAACTTGAAAAACGCCAATTCCAAACAAGAACATACAATTCTGAAGATAAAGTTTTAATTATGAAAGCAGTACTAAATATATTGCAGGATGAGGGTTTTGTTGTTTATAATACAAATTCTTTACTTGGATTTATATATGCTCAAAAAGACTATGATCTTTCAAATTCAGGAGAAGATATTGCTAAAGAATTCGGCAAGACAAAATCTCGTTTGAGTTTTAATGGGGTTAAAGTCGCTTCTATTGAATCTAATTCTAATTTTACAGATTTTGGAGATAAATTGCGCGTTAGAATAAATTTTAAACGTAAGATTTTAAATGAATACGGGAACGCTCAATTTATTGAAGATATTGAAGATGAAACATATTACGAAGAATTTTTCAATAAACTGGATAAAACAATATTTCTATTAAAACAAAAAGTATGATAAAAAAAATTATAGTATCAATATTTATAATAATATTTACGACAACTCAGGCTACAGCAGGATACCTGAAAGATAGGGCTGTTCAGACATATTATTTTGAAACAAATAACGAAAAACAAGTTATGAATGCAGTGATAAACACTTTGCAAGACAGCGATTTTATAATAGAGGATGTAGACGATAATTTAGGTTTTTTAAGAGCAAAAAAATACTTTAAAACCCGTCATACAGACAAAAAAAGAGTTGCAGGATGGTCCGGTATGCTTGCTCTAGCTACTGCATATACTGTATTTTCTTACGGTTCAACAGCTGCTTCAATGTACAGTCCTGCAAGAAGAATTGTCACTGAAATGAAAGATAAAACTGTGGTTGTAGATACTAATGCGGATATTACGAAAATTGGGGATAATATGATAAAAGTCCGTATTATTTTTATAAGAAAAGTTTTGCAAAATGCAGACGGATTTTCATTCGTAAAATCTACTCCTATTGAGGTTTCTAAAATTACAGATGAAAGAGTATACAATGAGTTTTTTGAACAGACAAAAAATCACATTCCTTTTTAATATGCTTTTCGCATCAATTCTGACAATCTTAGTTCCTGCGGTTTTTTAGAAGATTTTTTGAGTTTTTGGACAGGTGTTTGAACCTTCTTTTTAAACTCAGACAACCCAACACGAGCATTACAATCTTCTTTTCCCATAAATATTTGTTGCAATATAGTTATTATATTTTCCATAGTGAAATCTCCTACTATATATTATAAATATTTTCGTACAACGGATAACATACATTTAAACGATTTTAAGGTAAAAAATCATTATCCTTTATGTTATATTCAAAGAAGAAAACAAAAAGGATATCAAATTTGAATAAATCTTATTATGAAACTTTAGATGAAAATTTTAAGCAGGCTTTGAATTTATATGAAACTGAATATACTCACGATGAACTTATAAACATGCTTAAAAATGGAAATATTGTGCAAAAACAAATTTCAACTCTCAAATTAGACACTATCAACTCAAAATTGGAAGCCCAAATATTTGTTTCAAATTTAACAGGACAAGACGGTAAAGTACGAGAAGCTGTTTCGTTTAAATTGAAAGAATTTATGTCTGATACTAAACTGGCAGGCTATTTTAAAAATGAGGAGAATTACAAAATATTTCTTGATGCTGTTATAGATATTAACGGAAATATTTGTAGAAATGTAATAGAAGCTATCACAAATTTAAAAGAAGATGATGAATTTTGCAATATTTTTTGTTCGGGATTAAGTGATTTAACTCTTAGTCTTATTGATATCATTGAAAAATTCGATTTTCGAGACGGCAAATACAAAATTAATAAAGAAGCTTTTAAGCTATATTGGTGTTTAGAAACTATTTATTACTTTTATGACAAAATTGATTTTAATAAATTAAAAGAAATAATATCACGTGCCAAAAACATCTCTGAATACACTATAAGAGAAAAATGCGCAAAAATTTTAAGTACTCCTATTAAAGACAGACAACTGGATTCTATACGCAATGAATTAAAAAAAGATCCTAATTATTATGTAAGAAGATTTATATGATATAATTAAATTATGGAACTTTCTGAAATATATTCACAAAATTTTTTTGGCGCAGTTTCAGATTTTTCGCCAAAAATTTCTTTTGAAATTTTTCCACCAAAAGGAAACGATATTTCAAAACTCTATGAGGAATTAAGAAAATTAAAACGCTTTAAACCGGTTTTAGTTTCATTAACATATGGAGCAAATGGAGGCGCGAATAGATTTTCTAATGAAGATTTAAAAAGCATAAGAGATTTAGAATTTAATTTAATGCCTCATTTTACATGTGTTTCAGCATTAAAAGATGAAATCGAAAAGCACATAATTTCAATAGAAAATTTAGGAATAGAAAATATTTTAGCCTTACGCGGAGACATTCCAAACTATATAAATCCGGAGGAATTAGATTTTAAACATGCAGATGAACTTGTTGAATTTATTAAAGAAAAAACAACTCTTTCAATTGGAGTAGCCGGATACCCTGAAGGACATATTGAGTGCGATAATATACATAAAGATATTGAATATTTGAAACGAAAAATTGATAAAGGAGCAAGTGCAATATTTACGCAATTATTTTTTGACAACGAAAAATTCTATCATTTTACCGAATGTGTAAGAAAAGCAGGTATTCAAACACCAATAATTGCAGGTATAATGCCTGTAAGGAACACTGTTCAGATAGAAAAAATGACTTCGATGGCCAGAATTACTATTCCTGAAAAACTAAAAAAAATGCTTGTAAAATTTCCTGATGACACAAAAAAAATAGGATCAGAGTTTTCAATATCCCAATGTCTTGATCTTATAGATTATGGAATTGACGGACTTCACTTTTTTACCTTGAATCATTCTGACCAAGTTTCAGAAATTCTAGAAAATATATTATAAAGGAGAGAAAAATGAACAAATACATTGAACATACACTACTAAAACAAGATGCTACTGAAAAAGATTTAATAAATCTTTTTAATGAAGCAAAAGAATATAATTTTTTTGGAGTTTGTATAAATCCTTGCTATGTAAAACTGGCAAAAAAAAATCTTGAAAATTCAGATGTAAAAGTTGTTACAGTTATAGGCTTCCCTTTGGGAGCTAACACAACCGAAGTTAAAGTTTTTGAAACCCAAAAAGCAATTTTAGACGGTGCTGATGAGATTGATATGGTTATAAATGTTACCAAATTAAAAGACAGAGATGAAAAATTTATTGTAGAAGAAATTAAAAGAATAAAAAATGCATGTTCCGGGCATAATTTAAAAGTCATTATTGAGACAGATCTTTTAACTAACGAAGAAAAAGTTTTAGCATGTAAATATGCTATTGAGGGCGGAGCTGATTTTGTAAAAACTTCTACAGGATTTGTTAAAGGCGGAGTCGGAGCAAAAGCTGAAGATGTAGAATTAATGTTCAATACAGTAAAAGATGCCGGCCTAAGAGTGAAAGCCTCAGGGGGAATACGTGATAAAGAAACAGCTCAATCAATGATAAAAGCAGGAGCCGTTAGACTTGGAACAAGCTCAGGGGTTAAAATAGTTTCTTAGATTTTTTTTAAAACTTTTTCAATTTTGCGTATTCAGCGGCCATTGCTTTTTTGCCATATTTTGAAAATTCGACAACATACATTATGCTTTCTGAGATTTTGTCAACTTTTTGGATATGACCAATGCCCCATTGTGGGTGGAATACCCTTTGACCTACATCAAAAACATCAGTTACTATCTGAGAAGCTTTACGCTCTTCTTCACGTCTTTTCGATTCTTCCTGTTCTTGTGCCAGACGTTTTCGACGTTCTTCTGCCATTCTTTTTATTTTATTGTCTTCGAAAAATGCTTTTATTTTTTCTTCTTCAAGTTGTTTATTTACAGCAGATTTTATAATAAATGATTTTTTAGGAGTTCTGTTTGAGGACAATCTGCGTTTTTGCGGAGCGACAAAATTCGAACCAAAACCTGAACTTGGTCTTACATATCCATCTGCATCCGTACTTATCGAAGATTCTTTAGCTCTTGAAACAGCACTTCTAAATGTAGAATAGCTGTCTTCATCACGGCCTTCAGATTCAAATGATTCAATAAGATTTGACGGAATTTCATCTATAAATCTGGACGGATTATAGTATTTGTATTCGCCCCAAGTTTGACGTCGCTTAGCCGAAACTAAATACAATTTTTCTTTTGCCCTTGTAATCCCCACATACATAAGTCTGCGTTCTTCCTCAACTTCTGAAGGTGTCATAAGAGTTCTTTGACTTGGGAAAATACCTTCATCCATACCGGCAATAAAAACTGTTGGGAACTCCAAACCTTTTGCAGAATGAAGAGTCATTAAAGTTACATTATTTGATTCTTCTTCCAAATTGTCTAAATCAGACACAAGAGCAACCTGTTGCAAAAATTCAGATAGTTGATTTTCAGGATCCTCCGGAACAAATTCCTCCGCTACATTAACAAGCTCCTGCAAGTTATCTATATCATCCTGATATTGAGGATCTGAAATCGCTTTTGTTTGCAATTCGGCAAGATAACCTGTTTTTTCAATAACAAGTGTCATATATTCTTTTAAAGAACAGGTATTTTGAGCTTGCTGAAATTTATGAATTAAAGTTGCAAAATCTTTGAGCTTTGAACAAGTTTTAGCATTAAATTCAGGACATTCATCAGATATTTTTATAGCTTCATACATACTTATACTACGTTGATTTGCAAAATCAGAGAGATTTTTTACTGTAGTCTCTCCTATTGCACGTTTAGGGATATTTATAACCCTGCGCAAACTCTGTGAATCATCAGTATTATTGATTAACTTCAAATATGCAAGAACTGTTTTAACTTCAGCTCTATCATAAAATTTTGTATTCCCGTAAATTTTATAGGGAATACTTGATGCCATGCAAGCTTCTTCAAGTTTACGGGATTGATTGTTTGTCCTGTATAGAATAGCGAATTGATTATAATTCCCAAAAGAATTTTGTTTTATATTTCTTACTATATAATTGGCTTCATCCGCCTCATCTGATGCGATATAATAACTTAATTTTTCACCTTCACCTTTGTTAGAATATAGAACCTTATCAACACGTTCATCATTATTTTCAATAACAGCATTTGCCGCATTCAAAATATTTCCGGTAGAACGATAATTCTGTTCAAGCTTTATAAGTTTTACATTCTTGTAATCGTTCTGAAAATTCATAATAATTTTAAAATCAGCACCACGCCAAGAATAAATTGATTGGTCAACATCTCCTACCACACATAAAGAACGTTCCAAAGGAATTTCTTGTTTATTGTTTGAATAAAGCATATGAACAAGTTGATACTGTGCAAGATTTGTATCTTGGTACTCATCGACCATAATATGCTTAAATCTGTCAAAATATTTTTGCCTAACTTCCTCATTTTGCTCTAAAAGTCGAACCGTAATCATGAGCATGTCATCAAAATCAATTGCATTATTAGAATTTAAAGCTTTCTCATATTCTAAATAAATTTCCGATATTTTTTGAGATTTATAATCACGTGCAATTGAAGCGAATTTTGCAGAATCTTCCATTCTGTTTTTTGCATTTGAGATAATTGATTTTACAAGCTTTGTTGCATAAAGTTTTTCATCAAGATTTAATTTTTTTACAATTCTTGTGATAATTTGATTCGTATCAGAATCATCGTATATCGTAAAATTTTTGTCTAAATTTTTCCCTGACTCAGTATTATATCTATCAATATTTTCTCTTAAAATTCTTCCGCAAATACCATGAAAAGTCCCTACCCACATATTTTTAACAACTTCTTCGCCAACAATATTACCAATACGTTCTTTCATTTCTTTAGCTGCTTTATTTGTAAATGTTACAGCGAGAATATTCCAAGGTTTTACTCCTCTCTCTATCATATAAGCTATACGAGTTGTCAAAACTTTTGTTTTCCCAGAACCTGCACCGGCAAGAATCAATAAAGGGCCTTGAACTGATTGTACTGCTTGTATTTGTTCCTTATTAAGATTTTCTAATAGATTTTTCATACCCTCTTCCCAAATCAAAAAAAATATGCTATACTCATAGCATATTCGAAAAATACTATTAATGCAATTAAAAAAAAGGTAAAGGGAAAAATGACAGAAGAAAGTGATATGGAAATTTTGATGAACGCAGACAATAAAAATGAAAATTCTGAGCAATCAATTGTGGTTCCGATTGATGATGATATGGACACTGTAAAATCAGGGAACCCTGATACCGTAGACGAACTGGCAATGGAACTTGCTACTATTAAACAATCCGCTAAAAAAATAGCAATCATCGGAAGTCGAAATCTTCCAATCACACATCAGCAAATGATTGAAACTCTTGCAACAGCCTTAGTGATGCAAGGTAATACAATAATTACTTCAGGAGGTTCTTCCGGAACAAACGCAGCAGCTATTCGCGGGGCAATGAAATCTAATCCTGAAAAATTGCGCGTTGTACTTCCTCAAACCATAGGACAACAACCTAGTGACGTTCAAGATCAATTAATTGGAGTACCTAATATAATTGAACATGCCGATAGAGCAATGATGACTTTAGCGGATGCATCAAGAGTTTGCAATAGAGAAATTATAGACGAATGTAATCAATTAATTTGTTTCTTATCACATACAAGTAAAACTCTTTATAATGCCGTACAATACGCAGAAGAAGGGCATAAAGTTATTACTGTATTTTACTTAGATTAGGTATAAATTTGAAATGAACGAAGATTTAAAAAAACTTACAGGCAAAAATCCGCGTGATTTTGAGCCCGTGGCTTATAATCTTATAAATAATGCGGATGTTAATCTTTTTAAAGAGCTTGTTGAAAAAGAAGATTACTTGTTCGATTTTATTAAACAAAATGTTGCAAATCGTTTGTTAAAGCTATGTAATGCTTCTAATTATACAAATTTATTAAAATTTTTAAAATTCTATTCCCCATCTTATGAAGAATTTATAATTTCAACATTAGTTAGATATGCAGATGAAGACTTAACTGATAAAATGCTTGAAATTTTTAAAAATGGAACAGAGGATGAAAAAATTTACTGTGCAAAATTCTTTTCTTATATTCAAGATCCTTTGGCACTTGATTTTTTAAGAGATAATGCACTAAGTGAAAACTCTTATCTTAGTTCAAATTGTGTCTCAACTTTAGCAATATTGGGCGACAGAGAAATTTATCAAAATGCAATTAAAAAATTAAACTCTGAAGATGAATTCGAAAAATTGCAAGCTGTAAAATTGCTTGTATCCTACGGTGATAAACAAGCAGTTGAATATATTATAGACACGATTAAAACGTCTTCTACCGCTGAATATATGGCTGTTGAACTCCCATATTTAATTGATTTAGAAGAACTTGAAGAAAACGACAAGCTTTTTATTTTAAATCTTATTACAGATGCATTAGGTGAAACAGCAGCTCTATCACAGATTTTTGATTTCCGACTTTACGAACAATATGAGAAACTTTTAAAAAAAGATAAAACATCCAAAAATTCCACTGTTTTAATTAATGCAAAAAATAAATTCGAAACATTAACCGAAAATGATGAATATTTGTTTGATGAAACAAGAGATGTTAAAGAAGAAATTTTTAATATAAAAAAATTACTTAATTTTCCTGATATTCAATCTATTGCAGATGAAGAATTAAAAGAAAACAGTTTATTTGTATATACAGTTCTTGAATATACAAAAAATGTTCAAAAAGTTCGTAATTTACTTGAATGCAATAATCAAACAATTATATTAAAAGCAATTGAAGTTTTGAAAAAATTAGGAGAATTATCTTATCAAGACAAAGAAAAAGCTTTGACAAAAGTAACCAATTCCAATATTAAAAATATAATAGAAGCTATAAAGGAAAATTAAAATGCTATATTTTACAAAAAAAGATCAACCAATTCCACAAGGATACAAAAAAATAAATGATAAAATATTACTGGAAAACTATCTAAATATGGATTTAGATAATAATTTTATAATTTCAAAAAACGAATGGATGATAACTTTTATAAAAATACTGGCAAATGATATCAAATCTATGGAAAAAGAAGCTCCTGACTCCATATTGGATAGAATAAAAGAATTATCCGATGAATTTGACAGATATGACAAAGATGGAAATAAGTATTTAGAATTTAAAGAATTTAAAGATATAATATCAAATAATGTATATATTTCAGAGTAAAAAAAATCCTGACTTTCTCAAGTCAGGATTTTTTAATTCTTTACAATTAATCAAATACATAACTGATAATTGCAGCTTCTCTTGCTCTTTTGATTGCTTTTGCAACCATTCTTTGATGCTCTGCACAATTACCGGTAATTCTTCTTGGAATAATTTTTCCGGCTTCTGTTAAGTATCTTCTTAATTTCGCTGCATCTTTATAATCTATCTCAGTAACTTTGTCTGCACATAGACTACAGTTTTTTTGTTTTCTTTTATCTTCTTGTTTTGCCATTTTTAATTCGCCTTTCTAGCCTTATTGTTATACCTTATTTAAATTATCTCACAAATGCTTTATTAACTGCATACTGCATTTAAATATTTAGAACGGAATTTCTTCGTCTTCCATAAGCACTTCCGCATTATCAGACTGCTGATCCATTTCGCCAAAGCTTAAAATATCACCTTCGTCATTATTTGATACTGATGAGGCAACCGAACGTCCTCCAATAACTTCTATTGAAGAAGCATCAATTTCAAAAACTTTTTTTTCAGTACCATCATCAAGCTTGCTAACTCCTGTTTGAAGTCTGCCTCCAACCAAAACTTTTTGATTTTTAGAAAGACTTTCAACAACATTTGAAAGAGCTTGTCTTTTTGATATTACTCGGACAAGTAACTCTTCTGTTTCACCAATATTCATAACAAAAGATGAAACCGCAACATTATTCTGCGTAAAACCCGTTTTAGGTTCTTTGTAAACTATACCTGTCACTGATGCATTTGCTAATGTCATAAAGATTCTCCGTTAAACTGAAGCTTTAGATGATACTTCAAGAAACATTGTTCTTAGAATATTATCATTTAATCTTAATTGTCTCTTAAATTCAGCAATTTTTTCTGCCGGTAAAGATAATATTGTAGTTGTAAAATATCCGTCTCTAAAATTTTGGATATCATAAGCCAATTTTTTTCTACCTGCTTTGTCAACAGATTCAACACTTCCGCCAAAATCTGCAATTACAGAGTTGATTTTTTCAACAACTTTATCAACTTCTTCAGCATCCAAATTTGGTTTGAAAATGCTCATTAATTCATATTTTTTCATTATTTTCTCCTTTTATCTTTGAGTATGCGCTAATCATAACACAAAAAAATTTTTTATTACAACATGTATTCCGCATTAAAACTGTATTGAGCAGGTCCTATTAAATATACATTCTCATTTCGATTGTCTGAAGAACCTTGCCATTCAACATTTACGACCCCGCCAGGAAGATTTACCTTTACAATATTTTCTGTTAAGTTATTTAAAACACAAGCAACAACAGAAGCACAAGCACCAGTTCCGCACGCCAGTGTTATTCCGCATCCTCTTTCATATACACTCATTTCTATTTCGCTTTCTGAAATAATTTTCACAAATTCTACATTTGTTTTTTCTGGGAAATATTGATGCTTTTCAAGTTTAGGGCCGTAAGTTTGCGCCATATTCATAGTATTTTCATCTGTAAAAATTACACAATGAGGATTTCCCATTGAAATAGGATTTATTACAAAATTGTCAATTTTACGTTCACCTTTAAACGGAATCCTTTCATCTTCTAATATCGGAGCTCCCATATTAACCTTTATCAGTTCGTTTTCAATAATTTGAGGTTTTATAATACCTGCACGTGTTTTAACAGCAAAAGATTTTTTATTAACTAAGCCTTTGTCATAAACGTAACGGGCAAAACATCTCATCCCATTGCCGCACATTTGAGCAGGAGTCCCGTCTGAATTGTAATACTCCCAAGCCAAATCAGCATCTTCTCCATCATAAGGGAAAGGTATTATAAGTCCGTCCGCACCAATCCCGAAGTGCCGATCACAAACCTTTGAAGAAAGAGATTCCAAACTCATTTTTGTTTTTTGAAATTCGTCATAGTCCATAAAAACAAAATCATTTCCGCATCCATGCATTTTTGTTATTTTTATTAATGTCATAATAATCCTCTTTTTATAAGGATTATAACATAAAACTAAGCTTTATAAGCAATACTTTGCGGAACAAATTGATACGCAGATAAATTTGCTTTTGCTTTTTCATTTTCTTCTTTTAATTTAGATGCACAAATTGAACCTATTTTATGTCCAACGGTAGAAGCTCCTATTGAACCGAAAACAAAAGTAATTCCGCGAACTACAGGTATCCATTTTTTGTTTATTGGAAGATGTTGAATATGTTTATCAAGATTTTTAGCCATCCATCCTTCCATTGCAAACATGCCTGCAAGGTTACCTGATTCTGCAATTATAGCGGATTGTTTATCATCAGATTTAATGACATTGATACCACTTGAAACAACAATTAAAGGATTGACATTCTCACTTGCGAATCTTACAACTTTTGAAACACCTTTAAAAACTTTGTCATCTTTCGCGACTTCATTAAACAAATTAAGCGCACTTTTAGCTCCCCTAGCGACCATATTATCATATTTTGCAATTTCTTTAAACAAACTGGCACCTTGCGCACCTGCAACAGCAGCTCGACCGTCTTCACCATTTTGAGCTCGATTAAAGTTTCTTACACCAAATATCAATGTAGAAATTGCACTAAACATTAATATTCAAAACCTTTCACACTACTACTTACATATATATAAAGTAATTTTTACTTTTAAAATTGCAAATAATAATAGATTTGTTACATTTGTTAAAATTAATTATACAAAACTGTTTTAACAATTTTATCAGGAGGAATTTTCAAACAATTTAAATCATTACATGACGTATTTCTACGAGCCCACAAACAAGGCTTTAATGGACAATTGTCATTTGCTTTGATAGCGGTAACATTCTCAGATTGAGGAATTAACACTTTATCATCCGTCGGTCCGAAAATTACATACGTTCTAACTCCTAAAGATACTGATATATGTAATGGTGCGGAATCAGAACATAAGAATTTTTCTGATGATGAAATTAGTTCTCCCAAATCTTTCAAATTTTTTGTAGAACCATATAAATTTTCAAAATTATGAGTTCTTACATTTTTTAAAATTTCATCTATACATTCTTTGTCATCAGGTCCGCCTGTTAACATAACTTTTTTACCTTCTGCCACAAATAAATCTATCGCTTTTGCCCAAATATCCGGAGAAACTGTTTTTATGCATCCTTTTTGAATGCTCATTTTACTGACTCCAGGGTGAATCAATATAGAATTTGAAATAACTTCACGTCTTTTAATATTAATTTGGGGAAGATCAGTATTATAATTTGTAATATCACGAATTAAATCATGGTACATTTTACAAGCGTACTGATTTTTGTTTAAAGGAACAGCATAGGTCAAAAGTTTTTGGCTCAACTTACCGGTATTATAACCACATCTGACTTTTATACCGGTTAAAAACAATAAAATAGAGATTAATTTATTCCCGCCAGAAGATACTACAATATCAAAATCACCTTGACGCGCTGCTAAAAGTAATTTTAACATTTCAAAATACTTATTTTTATTTTTTAAGTCAATAAAAATTAACTGATTAATTACATCAGTTAAATCAACAATCCCTTTACTTCTTGGTTCAAGAGCCAAAGTAATTTCAGACTCAGGGAATTGTTTTTTTAAAGAAATTAAAGTAGGCAGGAAAAATATTTCGTCCCCTATTCCGCCAAAATTTATCGCAAGTATTCTTTTCATAGTTTTATTATAACTCAAAAGCTTTTGATAGCATGATTTTTATAATTACACTACATGTATTAGAAAAACTTTAACTTTTTCACACTCTTTTCATCTTTTTAAATGATGTTAATAATTCCCGATAATATAAAATAAAAATGTAAGAAGGACGGGTTGATGGAACAGGAATTTAATTTCTCTTCATACAGCAATATAAAAAGACTTTCGGAGGACGAAATAACAGATTTGTGGAACAAATATTTATCCGATAAATCTGACAAAGAATACCGAGATAGAATTATTGTTCAATACATTTATCTTGTAAGATATATTGTAGGACGTGTAAAAGGGTCATTACCGGATACTATTTCTATTGAAGATATCGCAGGATATGGTGTTGAAGGCTTAATAAACGCTGTAGAACGCTTTTCACCGCAAAAAAATTCCAGATTCGAAACTTATGCACTTATAAGAATTCGCGGTTCAATTTTAGATAAAATCCGTTCTCAAGATTTCTTACCAAGAAGCGTAAGAAAGAAAATAAAAGACGTCAAACATGCTATCGAAGTTCTCAAACAAAAATTCGGGCGAATGCCTACTACTGAAGAAATAGCTTCATATCTTGATATTGAACCGACAAAAGTTGTTCAAATAATGTCAGAAGATGTCACTATTACATCAATATACGAAAAACGCGGAACTTCCGATGAAAGCATGGAAATAATTGACACAATAGAAGATACAAATAAATTAACTCCTCACGAAATAGCAGAGGAAAATAATGTTAAAACAGACTTGCAGAGGGCGCTTATGAGATTACCAGAAAGAGAAAGAGTTTTGATGGTGCTTTACTATCAAGAGAATATGACAATGAAAGAAATAGGACAAACCTTAAACATGTCTGAATCAAGAGTTTGTCAGCTTCATGCTCAAGGGCTTATGAAACTTAAAAATATACTTAATGAAAATCGTTCTTCTCGAATGCAAAAGTCTATTGTTTAAGGTTTAATTATTGAAAGAACATATTTTTCATCATCAAAATATTTTTTTGCACAATTTAAAATATCTTCAGCCGTGACAGATTGAACCAGTGCTTTTATATTTTCGGAATAATTAAATCCCAATCCTAAAACATCATACTTGGCAAAGGCACATGCTTGCTGAATATTTGTTTCTTCTAAAAATTCATATTTTCCTATAATATTTGTTTTTGCATTCTCAAGTTCTTCGTCTGAAACAAAAGAGGTCTTTATTTTTTCTATTTCCTCATCAAAACCTTTTAATGAAACTTCAATATTTTTTGGTTCTGTTGCAATATAAATCATAAAATTCCCTGCCAGTTTATAAGTTTCGTAAGAACTTCTTACAACGTAAGCTAAACCTCTTTTATCACGAAGTTCTAAAAACAATCTTGAAGATAAACCGCAAGCTCCGAGAATTATATTCAAAAGAACAATTGCAGGATAATCAGGTTCACCGTATGTTGGAACAAGCCACCCTTTTATAATATGAGCTTGATTTAAATCAGACTTTATATTTTCAACTATCTTTGTTTCATTTAACACTGGATGTTTGATAAGTAAATTATTATTTGTCGCAAGCGGTAACCTGCCGACAGTTTCTTGAATTTGAGGGAGTATATCTTCAAGTTCAAGGGTTCCGACAATTGCAAGACTTTTTTTACTGTTATTTAGAATATATTTGTATGCTTCAACGACATCTTCTTTTGTAATATTTGAAAGATTTTCCAAAATTTTAACAACAGTATTTCCATAAGGATGATCTTCAAACATTTTTCTATAATACGCATCCATAGCTCTTGCTCTCGGAGAATCAAGTTCTGCGGAAATTTCACCTGCCAATTTGATTTTTTCTTTTTCAAATTCCTCAAAAGTAGAATTTTTTAGAATATCATCCATTAATTCTAGTGCTTTTGAAAAATCTTCATTTAAGCAAACAAATTTTATTCTCAAATAATTAGGAAATAATTCACTAGAGAAATCTATTGCTAATTTTTCAAATTCATTGGCAAGTTGTTCAGAATTATATTTTTTCGTTCCTTGTAATAAAAGCCTAGCCATTAACGAATAGATTCCTGCACCTTTTTCAGGCTGATTTATTGAAAAATTTAAACACAATGCCATTCTTGGAGTATTTTTATTTTTCTTATATATATAATCAACATTATTATTTAGCTTTGAAATTTTTACCATAATTAAGTATATCCCTCTTTTAAAAGAATTCTATCACACGAAAATATAAAAAACAAACATCCAATATATAAAATTTAAAACACTAGAAAAGTTCTTTTGTTTTTATACGTATTTCATTATCAATTTCAAAAATTTCATCTATTGAAGGATTTTGAATTATATTATGTGACTCCATCATTTTTGAAATTACTTCATAAATATCATAAAGTTTTATTACTCCACGCAAAAATGCGAATACAGCTTCTTCATTTGCACTATTAAAACAAACAGTAGCGCTCCCGCCAAGTTTTCCTGCCTCATAAGCCATTTTTAATCCTAAAAACTTGTTCAAATCAGGTTTTTCAAAATCCAATCTCGCGATTTCTGAAAAACTAAAACTTTTTGATTTTATTCCTTCGAATCTTTCTGGATAAGAAATAGCATATTGAATAGGGATATGCATACTCGGAAGTCCGATTTGAGCTATAACACTTCCATCTTTATACTCAATAGCGGAATGAACAATACTTTGGGGATGTACAACCACTTCTATATCGTCATAATCCATACCAAAAAGATGATGAGCTTCAATAACTTCAAGTCCTTTATTTACAAGAGTTGCGCTATCAATAGTAATTTTTTTACCCATTTTCCATTTCGGATGCATTAAGGCCTGCTCAATGGTAGAATTTTTCATATCTTCAACTGTTTTCCTCAGAAAAGGGCCACCACTTGCTGTTATAATAAGTTTATCAACTTTTGAAATATCTTTTATACATTGATGCAGCGCACAATGTTCACTATCAACAGGAATAATATTCACACCGGAATTCTTGGCTTTTTTCATGACAATATCTCCTGCCATAACAAGAGTTTCTTTATTCGCAAGAGCAATATCAATTCCATTTTCAATCGCAGTAAGTGTAGGCCGCAATCCGGTCTTTCCGGATACAGCAACTAATATTATATCATTTTCTTTATCGGAACAGATTTCATTTATATCATTTATTGTTTTAAAACCGGGAATTTTCCCTTTTATACAACATACATATTTTGGCTTAAATTTTTCAGCTTGTTTTTGCAATAGCTCAGTATTATTTCCGCCAGCCAACGCAATTATTTCAAACTTATCCTGAAGTTTTTCAATAACTTCAAGAGCTTGCGTCCCGATTGAACCTGTTGAACCTAATATACTTATTCTACGTTTTACCATAATTATATCAATTCTTTTTGTATTGTTTTACACTCTGTATTCTCAGCACATACAGGAATTGCGAATTTAAAGCTAGACCCCTTTTCTTCTTCACTGTCACACCATATTGCACCTTTATGCGCTTTAATTAATTGTTTTGCAATTGGTAAACCTAACCCTGTTCCACCAACTTTACGAGTAAGCGAATTCTCTATTTGAGTAAATTTATCAAAAGCTTTAGTAATATTTTCCTTTTTCATACCTATTCCTTCATCCGTAACGCTTACTATAACATAATTTCCATTCAAAGATTTTAATTCGTCTTTGAAATATGGATTATCCTCTATTTCATTTGCATTCTTTAACTCTGATTTTATGGTGATACTTTTACCGTTAGGGGTAAATTTTATTGCATTTGAAACAAGATTTGTAAGGATTTGTTCAAGTCTTTGAGAATCAGCATATATATCAGGAAGATTATCCTGTTCATATGCATTAAAATTAATTTCATGTTCCTTTGCTACACAGTCAAAATTATTTTTAACATTATCAATAACAGTATGAATATTCATTATTTTATAATTGAAATCCATTTTACCGGCTTCAATTTTATTTATGTCAAGTATATCATTAATAATACTTGTAAGATTATTTACATTCCTTTTAGCCATATTAATAAAATTTGAAGCAGTTTCGGACAAATCACCACATCGTCCGCTTGATAAAATAGAAAGAGCGTTTTTTATAGGTGTTAAAGGAGTTCTCAATTCGTGAGAAACTATTGATATAAAATCAGATTTAATTTGTTCAAGTTTTTCTAGTTCTCTATTTTTTTCAATAATTTCTTTATATAAACCTGCACTTTTTAAAGGCAAAGAAACTTGCCTAACTATAGTTTGAAAATATGCAGCATCATCACTGGTAAAAGGCTTTTCCCTAAATATCTCTATACATCCGAAGAATTGATCCCCTAAATCAATTGGAGCAAACATATTATCATATTGAAAAATTGAAAATGTGAATTTTTCATTCGGATTTTTCACAATTTTAATTACTTTAAGATTGATATCATCAATTTCAAAAGGTATTTTTTTATTATCAAAGAGAGATTTATAATTTAAAATAGCTCTTAATTTTAAAGCATTTATGAGTTCTTCAGATACATCATATAAAGAATTTATAATTAAAACCGGTTCATTTTCGAACCCAAAAGAAATCGTACAGGTCAAATCAAAACTCAAGGATTTATCAAGACCTTCCGTCATATATGTCAATAATTTTTTAATATCCAGAGTCCCTGCGAATTGAGAACTTGTATTATATAAAACATTTAGTCTGTATAAACTTTCTGCCATATCACTATTTCTTACAGAAAGTTTATCGAGAAGAGATTTCGTTCTAATATTAGCTTCTAAAATAGATATTACTAAATTATCAGACATTGTATTTAAAATAAATCCATTTACTAATTTTTCAATATTTTTTCCAATTTTATCAGAAGTTATCAGCAATATTCTTACATTTTCAAGTTTCGCTCTAATTTTTTTTATTATTAGAGCAATATCAAAAAACTGAACATCTTCATCTATTAAAATAATATCTGGCGCATCTGCTTCAACATTATCGAATAATGCAGACTCTGTAAAGCACGCGGCAAAATTATAATATTTACACAAATGTTTGTATTTATTTGTTAATTCGTTACTATCTGATACCAATAATATCCCCATATTTATATTTTAGAATAGTCATTAATTTTGGCAAGTAAGTAAAATTATTTAAAAATTTTTTCAATTTTAAATTAGAAATTTTATAGTTTTTAATAGTAAAAAAAGCTTCCTCTCTGAATTTCACCATTTGGGTATCTACTAAATAGTATATACATTTTTCCCGACTTTTCTTTTTTTTTAAAGTAGTTATACTAAGAAAGTAATCGGTTAAGGCTCACGCTCGGAGGCAAAAAAAGTCTCTAAAGATTAAAAATCTTTTGAAAGTAAAGTTGTTTATCGATTAAAAGGGAAGGTTTTCTATGGGATATATTCATTGCTGTGGAGGGCTTCGAAAAACTAAAAGTTTTGTATTGGCTCCTTCAGAGAACTTTATTATGTGCGAAATTGATTATCTCGGGAAATGTCCAATTTGCGGGCATACTGTAGTTCAACTTACAAGAATTGATGAGAAAAATGAAATTACGTCCATAAGATACACTAATAAACAAGCTCGAAAATTTTTTGAGAAATTAAAACCAAAAATATTATACGAAAGAAAATACTATGATTACTCAAAAATATATAAAGGGACTTTTTATCTTTATTATAACGAGTTCGGTATAAAAAAAAGATGCTACTCAAATATTTCTAACCTGAAAATTGGATTAAAAACTAATTTATAAACCCCTATCATCATACATTCATTCCATTTACTCTATGTCTATAAGGGGCTATGCCCCTTTTTATTTTGAATGGAAATATTATTAAACGAAATAAATTTTATTGATTTAATATACAATCAACAAATTAGAATCAGAGGGAAGCATGAAGTTATCACCTAAAGAACAAGATGTGTTAACTCTCATTGCATGCGGATTTACAGATAAAGAAATTGGAATTAAGTTAAAAATTTCAAAAGGTACGGTACATACACACGTAGAAAATATATTTGATAAATTACGTGCAAAAACAAGAGGACACGCGGTAAGTTTATATATCAATCTAAATCCAAAATGGAAAAGAGAAGAAAGGTATTTAAAAACTGTATGAAAAGAATAATTATACATTGGACCGCAGGAAGGTATTATCCAACATTATATGAAAAGCAATTCTATCACTATTTAATTGATAAGGAAGGAAAAATTTACAACGGGATATACAATCCTGAGGCTAATTTAGACTGTAATGACGGTAAATATGCTGCACACACTGGCGGAGGGAATACAGGATCTATTGGAATTGCAATGTGTGCAATGTCAGGATTTAAATCAGCGTCAGAATGCGGATCTTATCCTATAACTCGCATACAATTTGAATCTTGCATGGAAGTTTGTGCAAGACTTTGCAAAAAATACGATCTTAAAATTAATCCTTCGACAGTTATGACACATTATGAATTTGGGCAGCTTCACCCCAAAACCACAAGCTACGGTAAAATAGATATTATATACCTGCCTCCGTTTCCTTGGGTATCAAAAAATGACATCGGGAGTTTTATTCGTTCAAAAATTCGTTGGTACAAAGCAAGAAAGGATCAATTATATGGAAATTAATTATTTTGATTTGTCCGGAGGTATTAATCAATCTTCGACAAAAACTGAACTTGGTGTAAATACAAAGCCTGTTTATTGGTCAGATGCTCAAAATATAGAAATCTTAAACAACAAGGGAATTATCAAACAAAAAGGAAATTCTATTTTTGCACAAATACCTGAATCTGAAGAAATTACAGGTATGCATGAAATGGAATTTGATAATATATTTAATTTAATTGTCACAACTATTTCAGGTAAAATTTATATATATTCTCCTTTAACAGGGTTATTTACTTTAGTTGACAAAACCTTGCACGGGATTAAAGTAAAATTTGTACCTTTTTTAAGAGGGATATTAGTAGCCAGTGAATCAGATCCTATGTTTTATATAAAGAATCAGGATTATGAAGTTGTTAATTGTAATTTAAAAGATACAAATAATGTTGATATTATTCCCAATAATATTGCAGTATACAAAGGAAGAGTGTTCTGTTCTTCCGGGGCGACATTATATTATTCAGCTCTTGGAACTTATGATGATTTTGGAACCGAAAATGATGCCGGATATATAAATGAATTTCACACTGACACTTCAGATATAACAGGAATCCATGCATACAAAGATTATTTAGCAATTTATAAAAAAGAACGTATATATTTACTTGCAGGCACTACACCAACAGATTTCGCAGTTTATCCTTTTGCTGATAAAGGGACAAAAGCGAAAAATTCTATTTTAAATGTAGATAACAAACAATATTTTTTAAGCAATGGCATTTATGCTCTTGAACAAGTAGGAGAATTAAATCAAATAAGACTAGGATCAGAAATTTCTCTAAACATTAAAAACACTATTGAAAATTTAGATAATTCAAGAATTTCGGAAACATTTGCTCTCCACTATCACAATAAACATCAAATGTGGTTCTTTTTCCCTATAAAAAATAACTTGCGATATAATATAATTTGGATAAATGATTATTTAAACAAAGCTTGGTATAAAAGAGTTCTTCCACAAAAAATTACTTGTGCATGTTCCTACAATTCATACATTTTAACTGCAGATGAAGAAGGTAATATATATAGAGAAGATTTTGGAGAAAGTTTCAACGGTTCACCTATAAATTTTTATTGGAAATCTTCTTTTTTCTCTCTAAATAATGTCCATCACAGAAAAATTATAGATGAATTTTATTTTATTCTTGACGGAGAATACAACAATAATTTTAATTTTTCAGTATACAAAGATTACGATGTAAACAATCCTGAAGATAATGAACTAATATATTCAAGTCACTATAATCAACTCGTTTGGGCTGATGACGAAGAAGAAGCTAATAATAATAATTGCTGGGCATTAGAAAATGCTATTGCTCCGGTATGGGCAATAAATGCAGATACTATTGAAAAAGCAGAAATTTGCGGCAGCTGTTTTTCTGTTCAATTGTGCATTGACGGAAAAAATTCAAATAATGATGCCGCAATTATAGGATTACAATTTAGAGAAATTTATAATGACGATTAATAATTTATAAAATCCCCGCTCATATATGTATGTAGTTATTTTTGAAAAATGAAAGGAAAATGAAAATGACAGATTTTTCAACAACTTACTCTGCTTTTATTCCGCAAATTTGGAGTCAAAAGCTTAACACAATGCTTGAAAAAAATTGTGTAATGTTACAATGCGTAAACAGAAATTGGGAAGGTGAAATAAAACAGCAGGGCGATACTGTTAAAATCATCACTCCTGCAGATGTTTCTGTTTCTACTTTAACAACTGATAATATTACATATTCTTCTCTTACTCCAACATCCATGGATTTAGAAATTGATCAAAAGAAATTTTTTGCATTTAAAATTGATGATGTCGCGAAAGCTCAATCAAATGTTGATATTATGGAAGCACATTTAAAAAATGCAAAGAAAGCTATTGAAGAAGTTCAAGACAGCTATTTATTAGGCTTACATACAGATGTAACTTCAGCAAATACAGTAGGCACAGATGCTTCTCCAATTTCTCTTGATAAGACAACAATTTATTCTAATTTTGTAAAACTAGCTAAAGCATTAAAAAATTCAAATGCCGTATATTCAGGTGTTAAACCATGGGTAGTTATTAATCCGGAAATTGAATCTTATTTACTGCAAAGTTCTGAATTTATCAGCGCACATAATGTTGCAGATACAACTTTAAGAGAAGGTTCTATCGGAAGAATAGCCGGAATGGATGTACTTGTTAGTACAAATCTTACAGCAGTAAATAGTAAATATTATGTTTTAGCGGGTACAAATGATGCTATAACATTCGCTTCTCAACTTGCCAAAATTGAAAGCTTAAGGGATAAAGACAGTTTCTCAGATTTGGTTAGAGGATTGTATTTGTACGGTGCTAAAACAGTTCAACCAAAAGCATTGGCAAAAATGATTGTTTCTGTTCCAGCTTAGTTGAACTTTAAGTGTACTCTTTTTTGTTTGTTTTGGGAAAGAGTACACTTTACCCCTTAATCAAAGGAGAAAAAATAATGTTTGAAAATTTAAAAAAAGTAATAAAAAAATTGGCAATGAACGCCGTGCTTGTCGCAGAATCAGAACTTGGTTCAAACAAAGGGCAAGAAAAAAAACAACTGGCTATTAACTATATAGTTGAGCATTTACCTGTATCAGAATTAATAAAATACTTTATTTCGTTAATTTTATCAAAATTTATAGATGATGCAATTGAAATAGCAGTAGAGAGCATGAATTCATTGCCTGAAAAAATAGGAGAATAAAAAGATATGCAAAATCAGATATTTAATGGTATTTCATCATCTGCCGTGAAGCCACAAACAAATTATACAGATGTTATTCAAATACTGGAAGAGGCAATTCAGGCTGACATGCAAAAAGTACAAATGCTTGTACAACAAGGAACAATTACACCACAACAAGGATCTTATCTTATTAACATGCTGGGTAATAAAGCGCAAGAAATTTCCATGTACAAGCAAACTGCACCAATGCGTGAAAAGCAAAATTTCTCTTCAGAACCGGTTACTATAGAAGAAAAACCGATTGATATTTTCCAAAAAGAAAACCCTGATTTTTTTGGAGATGAAAAACGTTCTGAGCTTTTGAATTACATCAGAAATTTGGATTTGGATAAAGATGAAATTTCCAAAATAGCTCAACTCGCACAAAATTTAGAAAATTCTGCGGTTGAAAATTATTTAAAACAATCTGCCCACGACAAATCAATGAATGACGAGAACTCAGTTGCTAAGAGCAAATTGACATCATATGCTCAAAATGCTTCTTCAGACAAAAATTTAGAAAGGATTTTCACTCGTGAGGATATCGGCAAAATGAGCGGAGATGAATTTCTCAGAAACGAAAAATTGATAATGGAACAGGTAAAACAAGGCCTTATCAAGTAGTTTTTGACAAATTTCAAAAAAAGTTCGGACAGGAATTATAAAAATCCCTGTTCGAACTTTTCAAAAATTATAAGGAGATATTAATGAACTTTTTAGAAATTATAAATAAATGTTTACTCGAACTAAATTATAAACCGGTTAATACATTCGGTGAATTAATAAAAAATGACCATAAAAAAATTAAAACTATTTTAAATATTATTAATAAAGAAATTTGTAATATTGAATTGTGGGATTTTTTACTTCGCAGGACTAATTTAACAATTCCGGCTAATACTCAAGAAATCGAAAATCCAATAAATGGAAGGATTCTATATCTTTTCATTGACGGTGAAAAATATAAATTTCAGCAAGATATTGAAGAATTTTTAACAGGACAAGCCTCAGGTAAAAAATATTCAATGTTGAATAATAAATTGTTATTTCCTAAATTCAAACAAATAAAGACTGCCGATATAGTTTATTATACAAAAAATTGCGTAATAAATTCTAATAATGAAGAGCAAGAAGAATTTATATCCGAAGATGATGCATCTCTTATTCCGATGCCATTTGCAGAGCAATTACTTGTATATGGGACATGCTTAAGATTAAAAGCGAATCCTTCTTATATAAGATTTAGCTATTGGATGAGCATGTACAAAGATGCTCTTTTGAACCTAAAATCAAAAACATCCATAGATGCAAATAATTCGCCTATTGTAAAGTTACACAGGATTTAGACAAAAAAAACAGGAAGTCGTTTTCATTCCCCCCTGTTAAGATTTACACTAGCCGAAATATAAATAGCATGTTCATTATACAAACTATTTAGAAAAAACACAAATAATTATAAGAAATGTAACAAGATGAAACAATTAACAAATCAACAAAAAAAATTTGTCCTTGAATATATAAAATCACTTGATGGTGAAAAAGCTGTAAAATCAGCAGGCTACAAAGTTTCAAATCCGAAAAATTTCTCTATCGAGCTATTATCTAAAGATTTAATTGTTAATGAAATAAAAAATCAATTGAAGCATGAAATTGACACTTTAAATGTACCAAGAGGTTATGTAATTCAAAAACTTTTACAAATCGCTGAATTTTCACTTGAGCAGGAAGATATTTTGGATAAAGAAGGAAATTATACAGGGAAGAAAAAATTAAGAGACTCTTCTGCCGGATTAAAAGCATTAGAAAGCCTTTGCAAATATCTGGGCTTTACGTCATCTTCAAATGATATTAATAATGAATATAAAGAGGCAAAAATTATTACAATATCAAACTTAGATGATAACAAAATTTAATTAACGAAAGGTTTAAAAATGAAAGAAGATAAAAATAAACAAATTGAACAAATTTTACTTAATGATAAAAATTATGAAAACTTTATTAATTCAAAAACAGAAAAAGAATTTGAAGATATTTTAAATTCGAAAACAGAAAAAGAAACTGTTATCACAAATATAAAAGAAGTTCCAAGAGAACTTTTACTCTCGAAACATGCTGTTTATATGGTTATAAACAAACAAAGCAAAACAAAATCTTATATAAACGGGATTCAAGCAGACGGTTACCTTGGAAATCAAAGTATAACAAGAGAAAAGCTTTTATCTTATTTGAGTGATTCTTTTGTAAGCGGGAATAACTTTATCAAATTCTATCAAATTAAATTTTAATAACCATGTGCAAATTTATTCAAATTAAGTGTAATCTTTTAAACAATACTTTTACCAATTTGCGCTATATACCTAAAATTCAAAAATGTTTCTGCAAATATTCCAAGTATCTTGTCGATGATTACTCCAAATCAGGTTCTTACCCCTTTCTCCCTTCGGCACAAAGATATTTGTGGGCTATTCTGGATTATTATAATAATTTTATGGGTTTTGTTTATTTAGACAATTTTGTCGGAAATGGAATTCAAAATTATAGTGCAGAATTGACAACGTGTTTTGAAAAAAAGGCTTGGGGCAATTTTACTCGATATAGCGCAAAACTTTTTTTAAAAAAAGTTTTTGATGATTTTGGATTATACAAAATTAGAGCATTAATTTATCCAGATAATTTCCGAGTTGCTTCGCTTTTAAAATCTTCCGGATTTAAATACGAAACTACAATACCTAAAGAAACTTTTAGGAACGGGAAACCACAGGATATAGATTTGTACGGAATTTACAGGACATACTATTACAAAGACGAGGTGAAAAATGATTAATACATTAAAAAACGAAGGTTTCACGCCTGATTATTATAATGAGCAGGCACTAACACACAGTATTGTAGAAAAATATGATTATTTTGATAATCAAAGAAATCAACAACGCTCAGATAACAGATTAATAGCACACGCTATTTACAATTCTGATATTCCTGTTGTTAATGACTGGAATTGTAAAATTCAAATGCCAGAGATATATGAGCTCTCACAAACATTGAAATCCCACATTATTCAAAATTTATATTCACATCCTGACGGAATGTTTGACGTCTCAGGAAGAGATTTAAAATCTCAAAAAACAGCAAATACCCAAAAGGCAATGCTTGTAAATGTTTTTGAAAATATGAAAATAGAAAATGAAATGGAAAAAATTGTTGACTCAGTTGTTGAAACTGGAGAAGTTACACTTTTTATCGGGTGGGAAACAAAGACTCGTAAAGTCAGACGTGCTTTGAGTCTACAAGAACAAATTAAATTGGGAGTCAAAGATACTTTTATAATTGAGGATAAAATTGTTTATGATAACGCTAAAGTAAAATTTATAGGATATGAAGATTTTGTTTTCGATACAACTTGCGCAGATAATTGGGATTCATGCCCTAAAATTTACAGAACATACAAAACACTTGACGAGATTAAAGCAAATTACGCGAATAATATGTTAAATGATGAGAAACTGGAAATTTTGAAAGGAGTGGTGGCAAATAAAAAAGGAAGGAAAGAAGGGAAATATTCAATCCCACAAGTGGAAGTTTTAGAATATTGGGGAGATATTGAACTCCCGTCAGGTGAAATTTTAAAAAATCAGCTTATATCTGTTGCCGGAAGAAGTGTTCTTATAAGATTTGAAGAAAATCCTTTTATAATAAATCCGTTTATTCACGCAAATATTATTGAAAGTCCATCAACAGGACGCGGGATTTCTCCTTTACGCGTCGCATTGATATTAAATAATATATCCTCAACAATTTTAAATAAACAACTTGATGCATTAGCTCTAATGATGAATCCTCCATATCTAGCGCCAAAAGGATGTTTTAGAGGAACACAAGATGTCAGCCCTGGGAAAATTATAGAATACGATGCATCACTAATGACTTCTGTACCGACCCCATTATCATTTGACAAAGCAATGACAGGCTGGGATTTTTTAAATTATTTCAAAACAACAACAGAAAGTGCTACGGGAATATTTAAAAATATGGCAGGGAATATTCAATCCCAAGACAGAACAGCCACAGAAATTAATTATTCTGTAAACGGGCAAGAAGCAAGATTAAATATGATATTAGAATCTATAAATCGAAAAATTATAGTCCCAATGGTTGAAAAAACAGCTGAATTGATCTCTAACTTCAAAATCGGCACTGAAAGTATTCTCGTAAACAATCACGGAGAAACAGAGTTTTTAGATATAGATGATAACATCAGAAATTCAAATTATGTATACCGCTATGGAGACAGAAAAGCGACTTTTGAAAAGAAATCAAGATTTAAAGAATTGTTTGATGTTATAAGCGCATTTGTACAAATCCCTACGGTTAATGAAAAAATAAATTGGCTCGAATGCTTCAAGTTTGCATTGGAGCAGTATGGAGTTGAAAACGCAAATAATTTTTTAACAGAAGGTAAAGAAAAATAACGAATATTGTAATATTCGAGTGGGGGGGGCGGCAGGGAATAACTTTATACAAAATATTTTGCACAATTATAAAAAAGGGAAAAATAAATAATTTCTTAAATAAAAATAGGCCAAATACAAAAGAAATGGCGAATATATTTTTAGCAAAACCACAAAATATACCGTTAAGTAAAGAATACAGTTACATTCCTAAGGGTAATGCTAATATATTAAATTACAAATATAACTTATTTGGAACAAATAAAGAAATCCCTCAAAACTGGGAAGGTATTGTATTTAATCAATACAGTTCATTGTCTAAAAATATTTCTAATTCTATCGAAATGCAAAATGAAATCAAAAGACAATTCAACATTATGCGTGTTGATACACTTAATGACAAATTAGAAGTTGATTTCTCAAAGGATTCAAATTTACATTTGTCAATAGGTCATGCAACAGTACTTGAACCATATATTGATTCTGATGGATATTTCCATGGCATTCTTTTTGATAAATATGATTTTGATTGGTTATATAAAATGGCATATAAAAAACCATTTACATACATTATAAATAATTATTTTGCACTTATTCAGTTATTAAACGGTCATAACTATTATATTCTTGCACCAATAATATTTAAATGGTAATATTACCCATATGATAGATTTTTACAAAATGAATAAAGACATAATATACATAATAGGCATACATATTCTTATGCCTATTGCGTACTGTTTTATTTTTATATCTACACTAATAGTACCCCTTTTATTATTCTTAAATGAATTCTCGCAAGGTATAGAAAATCCTTTAGGATTAAATATTAAAACTTTTGTGTTTATATTCTTTTGTATATTTATTATGCTTCTTTTTATATTACGAATACTTATACTCCCTTTTTTGTATGGATATTTTGAGAAAAAAACTTGTAATATACGTTTGAAAAATTTTATTCATAATTTAAAGCACAATTATCTATATAGATTACTTATACTAATTATTGTTGAAATCCCATTTTTGCTATTAGTATTGAGAGCAAATACTGTTCATTATCCGCCTTATTTGGAGCGTATTGAGCTGCATGCATTATTAACTTGTACATGTGATTTATTAGGCTGCTATCTTGCATTATTTTTATGGTGGGATATACAAAAATTAATTAAAAAAATCAAGCCTATATAATTAATTGGGGGTATTCAATGCAAGAAAAAGGTTTACTTGAAAATCAATTTAATATATACATAATTTTTGAAAAATTGTGGTAATATATTTATATGCAAAATGACGATTTTAAAGGATTTTTTAAATATTTATTTGCAATAGTGGTAGAAATGATGCTGCCACTATTGTGGTTTGCATTGTTTATCATATGTTTAGGGCTTGGGGCAAATGGTTTAGATATCCCAAATTTTATTGCGATTGTTGCTGTTATTTTGTTGCTTATAACACCTATCATATATTTTTTATTACCAATTATTGTAACAATATTGGCAATAAAAAATCACTGGAGCAGTTATTTAGACAGGTTTTTTAATAAATTCAAATTGCCTACGATTATATTAGGTATTGTTATGTTTATAATAATAATATATGAAAAATATCATATAATGATAGATTTTAGTTACAGTCGCTTTTGGGTATGGTTTTATTATGCCATAGTTCCTCCATATTGCTTAATTTATCTTGTAATTTTAGTGCATAATATAATAAAAAAAATTAAGGCAATAAATAATGAATAAAGCGTGTAGGTTGGGTGAAACCCAACAATAACTTCTTTAGTGCACAAAATTGATATCATATAATATATTAAATCGTGCATTATAATGTACGATACTTACTAACCTTTATTCTATTGTCCGTTTTAAGGACTGCACTTCAAAATATAAAAATTTTACTGTGAATGAGATAAAATTAATAATTTTGCCTACCAAATAATATTATAAATTTACATTATCATACTGTTCTTTGATATATTTATTTTTATTATCAAGACGATATGCCTTATTTATGTAATCTTTTGATTTTTGGAGATATGATTTATTTTTAGTTAATACATATATTGCATCTGCATTATAAGATGCATACAAATATGCAAAAGGGTTAGAACCGTTCAAATCAAAATATTTGTTAAAATATTCATCGGATTTTCTGAATTCTCTATTTATATAATATTTATAAGCAAATCTTAAATACAGATCTTCCATTGTTTCAGGTCTATAATAAGACTCTGAAGGAGAATTGCCTAAAGAATTTATTACAATAGACTTTCGATCCGAAGATAATTTCACCGGAAGAACTGCTGAGTTATATATATTAAATTCTCCAATATCCTTCCACTGATCTTCTATAAAATATTTTCTGTTATCATAAAAATTTTCCAAACGATGCCTTGCATTGGGGTGATCAACTCTACGCTCTACATACTGTGGTAAAGTATTTAAAAACGAGATGACTTCAACTCCTTTATCAAGATCATAACCTGCTTTGGCTGCAAGTTTTGCTCCTTCTATATCCGCAGCATATTCCATATTTTTTGAATCAATCAAATATTTTCTTTTTGTTGCAGCATAAGTTAAAGAGGCAATAGAATTCCCTGCAAGAGCAAGTTGTCTGTACTTTTCCAGATTATTCAGTGTTGTAGTACTTCTTTGCTGATGCCCTAAAAGTGCATGACCCATTTCATGACCGATTAACATTGCCAAAGCATCATCATTATTAGAAAATGTATCATAAGCTGATGTTGCTATTGCTATATAATTCATCCCTGTAGAATATGCATTAAAATTTTCCGTATCTCTATATATACCAATTCGCCAATTCAAGTAATCCAATTTATTTGATCTTATTATTCGTTCTGCAATGCGGTATATTTTGTAATAATCTTCCCCTTTTGCCTGTGCATCATAATTATCTATGGTTCTCTTACATAAAGATTTATGTATTTGTGAATAGACAACTTCGTCCTCAGTAATTTTCTTCTTTAAATCTAAAGAATTAATCTTTTCATAGCTATCCAGTTTTAATAATTTAGGGTCCTTTATTTCAAAATTAATATTAACAGGTAATTCTTTGTTAACTTTATTACTTATATTTTCATTCTCAAAGTATTTATTTGTAGTTCCATATTTCTGAGCATGTTTCATCTCTTTTTCTTGCAATTTTGCATAATCACGAGCAAAAACAGCATTTACAGATAAAATTCCAACAAATAATAAAATCCAAAAATTCTTCATAACAATACCACAACTTTCCAAACTTAGTATAGCACATTGCATACTTTTTTACAAATTTTTATACCCAAATGGGGGGGTAGCGTATAGGTTGGGTGAAACCCAACAATAACTTCTTTAGTACACAAAATTGATATCATATAATATTTTAAATCGTGCATAACAATGCACGATACTTACTAGCAAAAAATATTTTTTAGGGGGGTTATGCTAGTAGGCAGAAGTTTAAATAATAATTACAATCCACATTTCAATGCTAAATTCGAAGTAAAAGGCTGCACTGATTCAATACTCAAAGGATTTACAAAAGATTTTAAAAAAGCTATACTAAAATTTATTAACGGTTTAAAGAAGTAAATATTTTTGTATAATAAATAAATTAGAATTGTATGGCACGTGTATACGCACTTTATAATGTTTAATAATAATTTTGGGGCGAAGAATTGCACCCTACATAACTTTACCTGTCGTGTCGGGCAAAATTGTCCGACACGACTTTCTTATTGCGAATTTATTGAGATTATTTTTATATAACGAGGTATTTATTATGAAATATAATTTATTAGATGCTCAACGACAATTTTTGGAAATTCCGCACGAATATTCGCTTGACGTTGCAGTCTATCAAGGGGGGTACGGTTCCGGCAAAACTTTTGCCGGTTCCTTACTCGGGATTTTACTTGCTTTCAAATTCCCTGGGATTCGAGGGCTTGTAGGAGCTCAAACTTATACTCTTGTTAGAGATACAACTCTACAGTCATACTTTGAACATCTTGATTCAATGAAGCTTACTGAAGGTATTGATTACAAGTGGTATTCTTCTGAACAAAAATTGTTATTTCACAACGGTTCAGAAATTCTTTTCAGACATTTCGATGAACCAAACAAATTAAAATCTTTAAATTTGGGTTTTGTTGAGATTGAAGAAATGTCAGATATTCCATATGACACTTTTAAAATGCTTCTCGCACGAATGAGGCAAAAAATTAATCCTAAATGGATAAATTTTAAATATAGAATTTTTGGGCATACTAATCCGGAAATTAATAAGGGCTGGATTTATAAAACTTTTTTCGAATCTCCCGCCCCTAATTACCGAGTTATTTGTGCTCCAACAACACAAAATATTTATTTGCCGAAAGGATTTTGTGATGAACTAAAAAAACTTTATGATGAAAGTTATTACGAAACTTTTGTTATGGGCAAAACAGGAAACTATAATACAAACCTTGTAGTTAAAGATTTTTCAGATGAAAACGTTCGAGAAATTCAATACAGAGATGATTTCGATATTCACATAAGTTGTGATTTTAACGTAGATCCGATGGCATGGGTTATAGCACACAAAACAGATGAAAAAGTTTTTTACTTTGATGAACTTGTTTTGGAAAACACTACAACCTCAAAAACTTGTGATGAATTTTATAGAAGATACCCGAATCATAAAGGCAAAATTATAATAAATGGGGATGCCTCAGGAGATAATAGAAGCTGTACAAGTGAATACACCAACTACGTTATTATCAAAAGAAAAATGGAATCATTTGGTTATGAAACAGATATTAAAATTAAAGCATTCAATCCACCCATAAAAAACAGAATAGCTTCTTTTAATGCAAAAGTACGAAATGCAAATAATGATATCGGATTGTATATTTCTCCAAAATGTGAAAAGCTTTTATACAATATTTATAACTTAAAATATATAGAAGGATCTTCCAAAATTGACATACCAAGTTTCACTCAAATTAAGCAAAATAAAGAATTGAAATTTTTATCACATCCATTTGACGCCGCAAGTTATCTTGTAGATTTTTATTGGCCTATTGTTTTATAAAAGAGGAGGAATTTTATGGATACTATAATAAATTATTCACCTGTAATAGTCGTAATTCTTGTATTTTTAATACAGCAAAGAATTGTAGTTACACCAGAAGAATTAGAGAAAAAACACAGAGAAATTTTAAACGATATTGAAAAAAGATTTGTAACAAAAAATAGTTACGAAGACTTGAAATCACAATTTTCCGAAATTAAAGAAAAAATTGATAAAATTTACGATTGTCTGATAATATCAAAATAATTCTATAACTAAAAGTCTAATTCTATAATATCATCGGCTTTTTTATAATTCTTTTTAGCTCGTGAATTTCTCACTTTTGAATTTTTCTTTTTTGATTTATCAGGAATATTTTTATAAGCGTTATCAAGTGAGACTTTAGTTATCACATCTCCTGTTCGTCTATCATAAAATGTCAGCCAAAATTTTCGTCCTATGTTGTCGACAGAAAAAGATACATTCTCTATGAGCTTATCTCCCGGTTTAATTTGTTTAAACATCAATTTTGTATCACCAAAAATTGATGGGCTGAATTTTGCATTATAATCATTCACAAGCGCCATATCAAATCCCGATAAAGTTTTATCGGACATATTTGAAATTAATACAGTTAGAGTTAAAGTATTTTGATGCCCAAATGGATCTTTACCCTCTTTAATATCATTAATTTTTATTGTCAAACCTTTATATAAAATCTCTTCCTGCTTTAAAGCTTCTTCTTTATAAACCGGCAAATCAACGCTTGTTTGAATTTTAACTTTTATTTCATCTCCCGGAGCGATTAATACATCATGACCTTTTCTAATTAAAGCCATTCCTAAACCAACTGCGCCTCCCACTGCCGCACCTCCGGCGACTGTATACCCATGAGATGCAATGGCTGCTTCTATTCCAAGCCAATTTAATGCCAAAAAACCACCGACAGCCCCACCCGCAACAGTATAACCTACATCCTGAGCTACAATCTTGCCTGCTTCAACCATAGGGTGAAGTTTTGTGGTCATACTCCCTTCTATAGGGATTTCACGACCATCAGGAGTAACAAGATAATCAAAGGATAAATCCAAAGTTGCAGGGCGGCCGAGACGTTTTGAAGCATTAATCGAAACCAATTTCCCATGTGCAATTGTTCCTTTTGGTATAATAATTCCTTTATCACCATATACATCAGCCGTAACTTCCGCAAAAAATTCATCACCCTCCATTGATACAGAAGAATCTAATACTTGCGAAACAGTCATATTGATAATATCTTTTCGATCTAATGTTTCAACTTTTCCTGTGAAAATTTGATTTTCAAATTGACGAAATTCATCATTTTCAGTAACAGAACCCTTTAAAGGTTCAAGTGCAAAAACAACATTTGAAAACATCAGAATTATTAGTATAAAGCTCAATAACTTTTTCATACTCAAATTATACACTCCAATTACAATAAGGCAAATATTAACCTTTTTGATTTTCTACTTCAAGAGCCAATTCTTCAATAATACTTTTTATCGCTGAAGGTTCAAAACAAGAACAAGAATTCCAAATTAAAGTAGGTCTTGGTTCAGACAACAATGGACTAGGATAATCATTGTGGCATTGCCCTTTTAGCATATTTGCCGTACCATCAGCTTTAGATGTAAATTTTGAACAACAGCTGCATATTTTAAGAGTCAAACCATAATCATCCATTTTTGATTTCAACTGCTGTAGCGCATCAATCATTCTTAAGTGAGACTCTGTTGAATATTTTTTATTTTTATAAATAAATCTAATTTTTGCAAGTCCGGATTCTGTAGAAATAAATTCTAATTTACAAGGTCTATCACCATGTTTTGTTATAACTATGACATCAATTGCCAATTTATCTGCATCTTTATCGGAATTTGCACCCATTTTTTTTAACAAATACCGAATTGGCGGGAAATTTTTTATTATATGACAAATAGAATATAACGGATGAAGCATCAATAATCCAATTTCGCATTTTGTCAATTTTGAATTAACAAGACTCAGCAAAAATACAACAAATAATACAATTGCACTAAATACAACAGTTTTACATTCTACCGGGAATGTATAATGATATGAATAATATACCAATAATGCATACCCTATAGTTAAAAACCAAAAATTTGGATTTAACAACGAAAATACATGTTCAATAAAAGAGAACTTTGTAATTTTTAATTCTTTTAAGGAATCTTTAATTAGCGAAAGTCTTTTTGTTAATTTTGGATTTTTAAATAAACAATCCTGCCCAAAAATATAAGATTGTATATTTGGATTATAAACACATTTATGACCTGTTTGAGATAACAAAAAACTAAATTCTAATTCAGAATTGATATCTTTAAAATCAATCTCATTTAATTCATCTAACACATATTTTTTAATAATGAACAAGCCTGAATCAATGGTTGTAGCAAGCCCGCAAAGAGTTCTGGCCTGTTTAAAGAAATTTGCTATATATTTTTTATAAACTGCTTTAATTTTATCAACTATATCAAGGTTTTCACGATTAATAATAATTTCACCGGTTACGGCATCATTTTTATGCATTACAGCATTTGCCAATGTTAAAAAATTAGTATCAATCATCCTTGTACCATCGATAAAAATATATGCATCAATTGAAGCGTCGTGTTTTAAAGTTTCCAAAAGCATAGATACAGCTTGAGTTTTACCTAAAGTTCCTACATCTTGAATATTTAAAACATGCAAAAATCTATCATTTTCAAATATTTTTTCAGAACCATCATTACAATTATCTAAAACTCCATAAACTTTAAATTTCGCAAGCGGATAATCCTGCATTTTCAATTGATTTACTAGATTTTCTAAGTTTTCTTTATTATTGTGAGAATATATTATAACAGCAAAATTATTCTTATAATCATCATATTTTGAATATTTTTTTTCAATTAAAAACGGTTTATCCTTTAAATTGCGCAAAGCCAAAATTAACATATAAAAGGTATATATGCCAAAATAAAGATATAAAAGAGATAATATAACTGTCATAAATTTTCCTCGATTTATTTTATATTTTATAAAAAAAACAATTAAATTACAAATCCACTAAATTTCGATCAAAATTTCACCCTGTCTAAAGATTCTCAATTGATTATTCATAATCCCAACCACAGTAGATTCAAGACCTTTTGCGCAGTAACCGTAATCAGGGATAATTAAATCCGCAAGTCCTGTCATATTTTCTAAAGCCTGCTCATAAGTTTTTGCAGAAGGTTGATGAGAAAGATTTGCACTCGTTGTAGCAAGGACATGGTTTGGAATTATTTCGCAAATTTTTCTAAAGATGTGATTATTAGGAACTCTAATTCCTACAGTTTCCATCCCAGAAGTAATATAATAAGGGGTTTTGTCACTTTTATCAGTAACAATTGTCAATGCACCCGGAAAATATTTTTTTATAAGCTGCTGTCCTATTTTTGGGATAGGTCTTACGTAATCTAAGAGGTTATAAGTCTCATTTGACATTAAAATAAGAGGTTTTTGAGCTTCGCGTTTTTTTATATCGTATATTTTTTTTACGGCAGTTTCATTATCAGGCAAACAGCCAAGCCCCCAAACGGTATCCGTAACATAAGCGATAACTCCGCCATCAGACAAAACTTTTGCAATCTTTTCTGAATTTTCAATCATGAGAACATTATAGCATAATATTGACTTTTTTGAAAAAAACATTATTATCAATATAAAGGTAGAAAGTATAAGGATTTTTTTATGGGTAACAGTACAGGATCATCAATTATTACAAGTTTAACTTCAGGTTTAACAAACACTCACGCATATCTTGCGTCTTTATATCCGCAAGATGGTGTTACAATTCAAAATATTACAAAAGCTCGAAATGATCAAACAAATTATTTAACATTAAACCAATCTTTTGCATCATATCTTCAAAATAATTTTAATACTTTTGATAAAGATCATGACGGAAAGATAAGCGAAGAAGAAATGAATAAATTTGCTCAAACTCTGTCTAAATCAGGAGTGTCAAAACAAGAACTTACTCAACTTGCGTCAAGCGGAGCTTATTCAAGTTCAACAATTTCAAAAATTCTTGATAATTTTGATGAAATAGATACAAATCATGACGGAAGAGTTACAAATGCGGAAATTTCAGCATACACTTGCGGATGCAGTAAGCAAGAAAAAATGGATGAATACAATTACCGCAAAGCGACTTCTGATATGTCTGTGTTTTATGGTTCTGAAACAGAATCTACACCTGATTCATACAGTATATTAAGCTACAGATATAAAAATAAGTAACCCTATTTCCCTATACAAAAATGTGAAAATATATTATCTAAAATTTCGTCTGTAATAATTTCACCAGTAATTTCATCCAGAGAAGTCAGGGCTGATTTTAAATCTATATAAATCATATCCTGCAATTCTCTGTTTTTAGAAGCAGTTAAAGCTCTTTGCAAACTTTCACGACTTTTTAATAAACATCCCTGCTGGCGCTTATTCGTTATAAATTCTGTGTTATCCACAGAAAATTCCCCAACAGCTAATTTAATTTTTTCTTTTAATTCTTCAAGCCCTTGTTTTGTATAAGTAGAAATACAGTAAGCTTGTGTATTATTCATTTTTGCAATATCAGATTTATTTCCGACAATAATATGTTTTTTATTTTTTATAATTTCAAAAATTTCTTTATCTTTATCGGTCATTCCAACACTTAAATCGAATAAAAACAGAACTAAATCCGCTTCTTTAGCAGATTGTTTTGAATATTCAATTCCTATTTCTTCAACCTTGCCAATTTCATCATCTTCACGAATTCCGGCAGTATCAATCAACGTAACTGCAACTCCTAAATCTAAATTTTCTTTAATTACATCCCTTGTAGTTCCTGCAATATCAGTTACAATTGCTCGTTCAATATTTAATAAGGCATTAAAAAGAGAGGATTTTCCTACATTTGGGCGTCCTACAATTGCAACTTTTATCCCTTGACGCAAAATATCCGACGATTTCGCGCAACTTAGAATTTTATCTATTTCTTTAATTTCTTTTTCAAAATTCTCAGTCAAATACGAATATTCAGGCTCTGCAACATCTTCAGGAAAATCAATGCCGGCTACTATTCTTGATGCAACTTCAAAAATATCAGATCGTATCTGTTTAATTTTTTGTGCCAAAACTCCTGACAAATTCTTTACTGATTGGCGTGCAAAATTTGATGTTTTAGCATGAATTAAATCATCAACAGCTTCAGCCTGAGATAGATCTATTCTTTTGTTCAAAAATGCACGTTTAGTAAATTCCCCGCGTTCAGCAGGTCTTGCACCGTTTTTTATAACTACATCAAGAATATTTTGAACAACATGAATTCCTCCATGGCATTGAATTTCTACAACATCTTCACCTGTATAGCTTTTTGGTGATTTAAACGGAAGAATAATTACCTCATCAATTTTTATATCACCATCATAAACCCATCCATGATATATAATTCCGGCATTAAGTTCCTTTTTGTGAGTAATATTTTTTACAATATCAAAACTTTTTTCTCCGGAAACACGGATAACACCAACCCCTCCTGTTCCTAAAGGAGTTGATATAGCACATATAGTTTCAAATTCCTGAGATATATTCATAGAATAATTATACACGAAATAAATTAAAAACTAATCACTTATACATATAACACCTAATTGATTAATACCAGATTCTTTCTTGGTAACATTTTCTTGATAATATGAACTAGTATTCTCGTAACATCTTCTGCCTGCATATGTAGCGTTATTTTCTACAGATGACCAAATGCAAAAACCAAAACTTCTTCCGGACCAATTAATATATTCAGAGATATTAAGAGTTTTCATCCTTTCTTCAAGTACTTTTCTACTATAATTCGGAGTCCTATAAATATCATTGGATAATTCTTGCAAATCACTTACACTTGCCATTTTTGATTTTCCACCACATGCACGAACAGCTCCTGCCCAATAATCTGTTGATAAACCGCAATAGTTTTTATTATTTCCATAACCACTATTTGCCATTGCTATACACTCTTCTTTTGTTGCAGGCTTAAACTCATTTGGAGGTAATATTAAGCATTTATTCTTACTTGTTTTAAACAAGCATCCATCACCTTTTCCATTGGCTATAACTCCGTTTGCTCCAAATTTTATTATGTCTTTATTAACCTTATTAGGGCCTCTAAATCCGTTTAAGTCTACTATACCCTTCATACAATCATAAGTATTACCATCTGTATTATTTGATACCACATCAGGATCACTTAAAGGACAATTCTTGTTCCAAGAGAAAATCATTGGAGTCCCATCTCCCAATACTATTCCCGCTATATCTGTATAATTCCTCTGTATTCTTTTTATAAACTATGTTTTAAGTTTTCGCAAGGGAATAAAAAAAAGCTACGTACCTTCGGTGCATAGCTGTTGATTAGGGATATGTGTATCTTAGTCTCTAAGGAGTATATTGTTATATTAACACTTTGTTTTATTTTGTAATCATACAAACTAATGAGATTTTTATTAAAATTTTAAAAAATTTGTAATTTTTGCCATTTATGAATAAATCCTGTATAATATCTACAAATCGGAGAAATTATAATGAAAAAAATTATAACAATTTTATTAATCGGGATTATGAGTATTAGCATTGTTTCTTCTGCTGAACAGAATAAGTTTTCAAAAGCATTTATCAAAAATTTTAAAGTTTGTGAGAATTATTCAGAATCACTAACTTCAGACTTTGAGGGTAGTAGTTTTTCTATAAAAAGAAATATTCTCGGCTGGAGCAATGGGCAGTGCAGATACCAAGAAACTATTTCTTCTTCTCGCGGGAAGTATCAATTGGACTGCTATTTTAATGAAATTATTACTGATGAACTATACTCCGCAATGAAGGATAAATCCAAAGAGCAAGAAATTCAAAATATTGATATTTTCGAAGAAAAAGTTAATCGGGCCGGAGAAAAAAACTATGTTAAAACAGGCTCTACTTCAGTAAAAGGGAGTAAAGCATATGTAACATGGGCAAAATTCCTTAATAACCCTTATTTCTGTGTCCCCAAAAAAATAGACTAAAAAAAATCCTCCGAAATAATCGGAGGATTTTTTAATTATGCTTGTTTTTGTTTCACATCTTGGTTTTTGTAAATAAATTCGTTTCCTATCCAGTTTGCAATAGGTGTTACTGCAACAGGAGATATAAACCTGTAAATTGTACCGAATACAAGAAGTTTTTTCAAGATTCCCATACCCTTTAAAAGATTTGCAAGTTCAGGATCTTTTAAAACTTTTTCCGCATAATCTGCAACAACATTAGGCTTAAACTTCAAATGAGGATCAAGTTCTCCTGATGCGATTTTTTGATTAAATAATTTTTCATTTTCTATATTCCAATTCGCAATCTTTTTATTTAAAGATTCAAGAGTTTCTTTTTTGTCTTCAGGAAGTTTTTTCAAAGTATATCTTCTTGTCAAATCTTCCCATTTATCATCCAATTTCTTATCTATTGTATATGACAGTATTGTTGATGCGAGAAATGTTAAAAACTGATTTACGGCAAGAGTTTTCTTCTTCTGCGGATCTAAATCTTCATTTCTTAAAGTCAAGCCCATATACATGCCCGTTACAATAATAGATCCCAAAACCTGCATATGATCAACTATACTATTTAATTTTTCAGTATTTTTTACCAAAAATTTTGAAACACATGAACTGTACAATGGAGCAGTATAATGTTTAAGAATAAAATCTGTCGCTCCGTTAAAAGAAGGTTGTTGACTACTCTTTTTGTTATTTCTTAAATAATTTTGAGAAGTAAATCTGTTTGTATTAAAAGTTACGTTCATTATTTTTCACCTCCCAAAAATTTCGCCATTTGAGGTCTGCCGGTCATCTGCGTATTTGGAGAAATCGGTGCAGGAGCAGGGGCTTTGGATTTCTCTACTCCAAATACATATTTCAAAATCGGAGGAATCAATGCAATTGTTAAAGCTGCTTTTGCAATACCTAATCCAAATGTATCAACAGACATTTCCAAAAAACCTGTTGCTTTTTCTAATGCTCTTCTGTTTAATTTTACTAATTCACCATTTTTATTGAATTCACCAAATATATCAAGGAATTTTTCCCCTAAAATTTCAGCATCCTTCAGCGCTTCTTTTTTAGTAAGCCTTTTTGGTATTTCCAATCCTTTTTCTTTTGCTTCTTTTATTTTTGCATCATAATCTTCAAGTCTCTGTTTAACCATCTCAGCTTTTTTCATCCATTTTTTAGATGCAGAGTCTAATGGAGACATAATTACTGAAGAAACGCCAAATCCTATCAATCCGGATGCTATCGAATGACCTGAAGCATAAATTTTATCATCTTTGTTCTTTTTACCAGGCAATGATATTATTGCAAGAGGTCTAAATAAAACTGCAAGAACCAAAGCCACAACATTCTGTGCTATCGATTTATGCTCTTTGCATAATTTATTAACCTTGTCTAAAATAGTAGTGGCAGTCTTCTCTTTCCCAGTGAAGCTGCCACTATATCCTCTATTTACACCCTTTTTCTCACAATCATATGTCCCAACCGCATCTGCATAATTGTCATAATTTGACATACGCTTCAATTTGGGATCATAAACCGATGAGTAATCTGTAATTTGACTAATCTTCATTTCACACCATTCTTTAATAATTAGTAATTGATACGTTAATTATAAAACAAATAAAAAAAATTATTGTTAGATTTCAATGAAAATGTTACAATAAATTTACAAGAATTTGGAGATTAAAATGACAAAATCAATTATATTACTATCCGGAGGCTTAGATTCACTTGTCAGCCTTGGTTTAAAAAAGGATGAACTCAATGTAGAATTGGCTATCACTTTTGACTACGGACAAAAATCCGGATTAAAAGAAATTGAATCATCTAAAAGAATTTGTAAATATTACAATATTGAACATAAAATAATACGACTTGATTTTTTAAACGAAATAACAAAAACTTCTCTTGTCAGTGAGAAAGAAATTCCCTCAAACATACGTTTTTCACAAGAAAGCGCCAATTCCGTTTGGGTCCCAAATCGAAACGGATTATTCTTGAATATTGCAGGCTCTATTGCAGATAGTAATAACTATAGTTATATACTTATAGGAGCAAACAAAGAAGAAGGAGAAACTTTTACTGATAACACTCAAGAATTTATAGAAAGTATTAATAATGAATTTAAATACTCTACAATGGTAAAACCACAGGTAATTGCCCCCTTGATAAATTATAATAAAAATGATATAGTCATGTTGGCTTTGAAAAACAATGTTCCTTTAGAACTTGTTATGAGTTGTTATCAAAGTTGTAAGGGACATTGCGGGATATGCGAATCATGCACAAGGTTAAAGCATGCTCTTGAATATAATCATGCTCACAAATATATAGAACAAATTTTTGGTTTACAAAAAAAATGAAGACGTTATTTATTGATGATGAAGTTAAGTATATAGGTTCTCAATTAGCACCTCACTGGATTTATAAAAATTTTAAAATACAGGGAGATGCAATTGTTGCTTTCATAGGAGAATGTGATGTAAAACTCTCTGAAATGGTTGATATTGAAGATGTCATAAATAATGAACCTATTTATAGTAAATCCATGCTTAGCTTTATTACAGAGCAATTTAATATTCAACTTGTTGAAGGTGTTTTTCGCCAAAGACTTTTAATCTGTTGCATAAAAGAAGCTCTTGAAAACAGAGGTTTTAAAATTGAACGAAGCGGAGATGATTTGTTTGTAAACAACAAAAAATTATCCGTATCAATCGCAACAAAATCATTAACTTCAGTTTTAATCCATACAGGCATAAATATTTTGTCCGAAGAAGCTCCTATTCCCGTTTCTGCACTTGAAAACGATTTGGGAATCAAAGACGTGAAAGCATTTGCTATTGAAATTATGAAACGATACAGTGAGGAAATTGATGATATAATCCTTGCCAGCACAAAGGTTCGAGGAGTTTAAAATGATAGATAAATATAAAAATAATACTACTCATATTTCTTATAGTGAATACAAAAAAAACATGAAAAAGAAATCCAACAAAGATGCAACTGTATTCATTTCTGTTTTTATTATTGGAGTATTAATAATACTTGGATTTGCTAAAATATTATCCCCAAATGTAGATGTAGGAATAGCAGATGACGATGAATATTCACAAATTGAAGAAGAAAATTATGATAATGATACAAATCAAAATAATGTAGATGCAAGATTGAAAATGCTCCAAATGGAAGATGCCGGAAAAAGTGAAGATGACGAAGAAATGTTTTCGCCTAATTTGGATGAAAAAGTTGTTCTTCCTTCAAGATTAAAAAAGACTGTCGGTCAAATGGAAGCAGAAATGCTTAATACAAAAACTCAAAAAGCAGAAGAACCAATTATTATAAATAATTCCGTTCAAAAAGAATCTAAACAATTAGAACAAACTCCTGCTCCGTCACAAATAATTAATGCAAAAGTTGTTGTAGGATACTATGCAACCGATAAGCAAGCAGAAGTAGCTAAATCCATATTACAAGAAGCAGGTATCGGTTTAAACCCTATCGTAAAAAATATGAACGGATATTATACTTTACAAGTCGGTTCTTATTCCACAAAAGAAAAAGCTCAACAGGCTGCAAATAATCTTTTAAAAAGCAACTTCCCTGCAAGGGTAATATTAGAATAGTAATAATAAAAAAAAGAAGAAGCTTAAACTTCTTCTTTTTATTTATAAAACTAAATTAATTAATAATATGATTTAGTACCTTTTCCGCCTGGATTCCAATATGAGTTTCCTTGGCTTCTTTGCTTAGTTTGAATTCTAACACGCGGTTCTTGTCTGACAGGAACAGGTTCTCCTTTTGCGGCAGCATTTTGAGGTATCATACCTTCAGCCAATTGAGATGATGGAGTATATTTTGCTTCATAAACGCCACCGCCAATTGGTGATTTTTCCGCAGGCACTGTAGTTGTTACATCATAATTTGATGGAGAACTTGACAACACAGTTGTCTGTAACGGAGGTAATATCAACGGTTCATTTGTTTGAACAGCCTGAGCAAAAACAGATCCAGTTGAAATTAAAATCATTGCTAAAAATAATACTGATCTTTTCATTTTATCGACTCCTATATATTTTATTTATTCTATATTACAATTTATACTTATATTATAACATAAAACCAAAGAAAATAAAATTTGTTATATAATTAAAAAAAATATGGAGAAAAAAATTGACAGAAAGATTACCCGATTATTTAAAAAGACCAATAATAGATACCGATAAAACTCGCGAAGTCAGGAAAATTTTAAAAAATAATTGTTTAAATACTGTATGCGAAAATGCGAGATGCCCTAATAAAAACGAATGCTATACGAATAAAACAGCTACTTTTTTAATAATGGGAAATGTTTGTACAAGGAATTGCAAATACTGTAATATTTCTTGTGAAAAACCTGCTCCGCTTGATATAGAAGAGCCATTACATGTCGCAAAAGCTATTAAAGATCTTAATTTAAAATATGCCGTAATCACTTCAGTCACAAGAGATGATTTGGAAGATGGAGGAGCACTACACTTTGCCAACTGTATTAAAGAAATTCGAAAAATTGCGCCAGAAACAAAAATAGAAATTTTGACTCCTGATTTTAAAAACAAAAAAGAATCTTTAGATATTATAATTAATGCTCGTCCTGATGTATTCAATCACAACATAGAAACAGTAAAAGAAATCTTTAAAACTGCACGCCCGCAAGGGAATTATGAAAATTCATTAGCAGTTTTAAATTATATAAAAAATAACTCTAATATTAAAACGAAATCAGGGTTGATGATTGGTCTTGGAGAAACATTTGACCAAATAAAACAAACCCTGATTGATTTAAAAAAAGTTGATTGCGATATAATTACAATAGGACAATATATTCAACCGTCAAAAAAACATTTACCGGTCGCAAAATATTACACAATGGAAGAATATAAAAAATTAACTGAACTGGTTACTTCTATTGGGTTTAAAGACCATCAGATAGGACCTTTAGTCAGAAGTTCATATAATGCTTCGAAATTATTTACTTAACAGCACTTATAACATTCTGAGTAATATCTTCTCCGCCTGAAATCACCATGCCTGTAGGTAAAACAAGATTATAATCGGATTTTTTTGCTTCTTTAGAAATTAATGTTTTTACTTCACTTGTTATTTTATTTACTTTAGTTTCGTATTCCTTATCCATAGCAGAGCGTTTTTGTTCTATTTGCTGACGATAATTTTCTTCAAGTTCTATGGCTTTATTTCTATCTTGAACATTTGCAATTTCATTTTGAGCTTTTGAAACAAGTGTATTTAATTCTTTCATTTGTTTTTCCTGAGAAATTTTCAAAGATTGAAGCTCTGAAGATTTTGAAAGAATTTGAGAAATATCAACTACTGCGACTTTATACCTAGGAAATGATATCGCTGAATCATTAATGTTGTAACCTACAATAAAAAATAACGCACATATAGCTAAAAACCAAATACTATTTTTCACTTTATTATCCTCCTTCTTCTGATTAACATCAAAATATTAAAAAAAATAATAGAAAATTTTAATTCACCATTTGTACAAAAAAATATCTCCTAATTAAGGAGATATTTTATACACTTTACTCGTAAACACTAAGACGCACATTGAGGATTATGCGAAAATACTTTTCAATGAATCCTTTTCAGGTTCTTCTTTTTTTTCAGAGTTCTTCATTAATAATTCACCGTTATAAAAAGGATTTGACCCATTTTTATCTTTTGCAGATTCTGATACAAATATACTCATATATTGTGATTTATTAGTTTGAGCGGTCTGCTGAGATTCTGTAACAACAGCATTAACTGCAGGCATATATTTACCGTCTATTTTGCTTGAAATAGCTGCTTGAGAATTTAAAAATTGAATAGATTTCAAAGTTTCTACATTCAATTGGAATTGCAATGAATTATTTATTGCAATTTGTTTTTGAACTTGTGTATCAAGTTTTCCGTTGTATAAATCAAGACCTAATTCAACAGGTTTCGCGACAGATTTAACTTGTAAAGAAGCAGGAACGCCTTGCGTATATTGGGAATTTTTCTGAGCTGCACGGTTTAAAATTTCCTGAGATACTTCTTTTAACATGGAAGTATCAATACCGTTCTTGTATAGAGATGTATAATTTACATTTAGACTCATATCTTATCCCTTGGTTTCCTTACATATTTATAATCGGCAATTTTTTATAAAACTTTAAAATTTTAAATAAAATATTAAGATATTGTAATATTTTTCTGCTTGATAAATATTTTTGTGTATATTATGATAGATTTATACGAAAAAAGCGAGGTTTTATAAATGAATCAAATAATTAAAGTAGCATGGGATTTAAACGAAAACACTGATAACAGATACAAATTAGTATATGAAATTGCGGAACTTGCTAAGAAATTAGTTGATGAAAATCAAGCAAGAAAAGCCCGCGAAGGATTTGGCTTTGAAGACAATTACGAATCAAGCTATACAAGAGAAAATCCTGTTGAACATGCTTTAATGGTTAAAGCATCTGAAGCAGATGACAACAGATTAGTAGGTTAATATGATACAAAAATGCACAAAATTATAAAGTTTTGTGCATTTTTGTAATTTTAGGGGTTTATTTATGCTTAAAGATACAGTTGAATTTATAAACAATTTTACAAAAAATTTTAAACCTGAAATAGGTATTGTTTTGGGCTCCGGTTTAGGAGAACTTGCTGATAAATATTGCAGATGCAAAATTCCTTATTCAAGAATACCTGATTTTCCGAGTTCAAGAATCAAAGGACATAAAGGTCAACTTGTTTTTGCAACTATTGAAGGCCGCCGAGTGGTAATGATGCAAGGAAGAAGCCATTTTTACGAAGGTTATTCTATGAGTAAAATTACTTATCCGATAAAAGTAATGAAAGAACTGGGAGTAAAAACTGTAATTTTAACAAATGCTGCAGGAGCAGTAAACAAGAGTTTTCGTCCAGGAGATTTAATGATCATAACAGATCATATAAACTTTATGGGAAGTAATCCGCTAATAGGACCTAATGATGAAAAATTAGGACCAAGATTTCCTGATATGTCAGAGATATATGATAAAAAATTAATAAAAATTGCTGATGCTGCAGGAAGGATTTTAGGAATTACTCTTAGACACGGTGTTTATTTTGCATCCACAGGTCCAAGTTACGAAACTCCGGCAGAGATTAATATGATGAGAACATTAGGTGCAGATGCTGTTGGAATGTCTACTGTTCCGGAAGCGATTGTCGCGAACTACTGCGGAATGAAAGTTATAGGCATAAGTTGTTTAACTAATTATGCTGCAGGAGTTTCTACAAAAAAACTTGAACATGAAGAAGTTATCGAAACAGCTAATAATGTAAAAGAAAATTTTGTCAAACTTATTTTATTACTACTAAAGAATGTAAAATAACTCTTTTACCAATTTGAACGTGTAAGTGTTTGTTTACCACTTGCGTTATACATTTTGTCTTTATACCAAATACCTTGGAATTCTTTATTTGGTCCATACATATATTGTATATCTTTTGATACAAAATAGATAGCACTTTTTAATTGGCCTTTTCTATTGTACTGCATAGAATAATATGGGAAATTCGGATAATCATTTGACGTAATATCCACATAATAAAGCTTACCAAATGCAGTATAATAAAATGCGTTATGAGGATTTGTTTTGTATTGGATTGCATACATCACAAGAGTACCTTTTTTATAATAAAATGCACAATATTTCGCATCTTCATCTTCTGTTACTCCATTATTGGTCATCATATAGTGATGTTTGTACTCTTTGTCTTTTCTGAATGATGAAAATTTTCTGTTAAATTCATCTTTTGTCAAATATATTTTATCTTTATCTATAGAAAATAATAGATTTTTATATCTGTCAATTTGCTCCTGCCTTTGAGCTTGAGAAATATCTAACCAGTCAAAATTAACTTCTGCTTGTAATACTTTAGGTTGTTCGACCTGAGTAGTCACAGGGGGTTCTTCCTCCACAACAATATTTTCAAATGCCATAGAACTATTGCAAAAAGCTAAAGTTAAAATCAGTAAAAATAATATTTTTTTCATAATACCCTCACTATAATAAATTATTTAAAACTTTGTACGCCGTTTTAAGTTTTATTGTAAACAGATTTTCTTCTTTGTCAAAAAGCATATTTTCACTCACCGCATATTCTTCCGGAGTTATTATACCATTTATAACAAAGCCTTTAAAATTCCCATTATCATCACGTTTTGATTTCGTAGACAAAGCATATAAGAATGAAGCCATATCATATTTGTCTATTAAATTGTCACCAGAATCCTCTCCGTGAGAAGAAATTTTGTTAAAAGCATTTTTTATTTGTTCTTTTACTTTGTTTAAATATTCAGGTTTATTCATAATATCATAACGACCAAACCTATATTTTAATAAATAAGATTCATACTGCTGATAATCAATTTTACCGGTTGTATTTTTTGTTTCTCTAGCCATAAAAAGCAAATATGACTCTGCTATTTCAAAAATAGCATCTTTATAATCTTGGTCTAATTTTTTAATATCTTCAAGAGTTTTGTCCTGCTTATCAGCAAGATTTCTCCAAGATTTAGGAACGAATTCAAAAGACTCTGCTTTTGGGTTGGTAATTCCGGATTGAACAACCATATCATTCAAAATCATAGCAAAAGCTTCTCCAAGTTCTGCATTACCATTGCTTAATTCAGAAAGAATATTTGATTTACCGAAATTCTGCATAAGATTAACCTATATCCCAACGTCCGCAAGTTCCGCCCCATCTGGCAATAATATTTCCTTTTACATCCTTAATTTTTTCAACATGTTGAACCTCATCAACACCTTCAACAATTGTTATAACTTCGCAATTATTTGAACAACCATTGCACGCGCAAGTAATTGAAGAAAAATGCATATCAGCGACATTCCAGCCTTTGAATTTTGTTTGCGCTTCAGTGTACTGATGATTTTCTAGCGCAAGCATTGCAGCACCTATTGCACCCATTGTTTGATGATGTTCAGGAACTATAACTTTAGAATTTAACGCTTCTTCAAAAGCTTTAACCATGCCTGTATTACTTGCGACTCCTCCTTGGAACGAAAATGTAGGAAGTAATTCCTTGCCTAAAGCCAAATTACTTAAATAATTTCTCACTAAAGCTTGGCAAAGCCCATAAAGCAAATCTTCAACAGGGTATCCTAATTGTTGTTTATGGATCAAATCACTTTCAGCGAAGACACCACATCTTCCGGCAATTCTGGCAGGATTAGAAGAAGTTAATGCAGTTGGTCCGAACTTTTCAATTGGTACACCTAATCTTTGAGCTTGGTGATCCAAAAATGAGCCTGTACCTGCAGCACAAACAGTATTCATTGCGAAATCAGTAACAATACCCTCACGCATAATAATAATTTTACTATCCTGACCGCCAATTTCCAAAATAGTCTGAACCCCAGGTACGGTAACACTAGCTGCAACAGCATGAGCTGTGATTTCATTTTTTACAACATCAGCGCCGACTAAAGATCCTGCTAATGCACGCCCTGAACCTGTTGTACCAACACCCTTTACATCATATTCGGTTATTCTCTTTTCATAAAGCTGACGCATTCCGTTTTGAACAGCGCTTACAGGTGTTCCGGCAGTTTTTAACATTATACTATCGACATACTTACCTGTTTCATCTATCAAAGCCAGCTTTGTCGTAACTGATCCAACATCTATCCCTAAATATACTGTTAAACTCATCATAAATTCCTTTTTTTTAACAGTAATATTCTAGCATGAAAAAATGAAAAAATAAATTAAAGTATAATATCAGTTTTATTTAAATTGCCTAAATATTTTATAGCATCATCACCGCGATAAGATTCAAACATTTTTGACAATAAATTTTCAATATTTGTTATCTTAAATTCTGACACCCACATAAACAATTTATCATCTATATTACAAGAATTCATCGCAACATCCATAATAACCAAAACCTCCAAAATAGCAGTATAAAAATATTAAACCCTTTTTTTTAATTAAAATAACATATTTTTAAGAAATGTAACCTCTTTATTTTTTTTGAATTTTAGAATATAATATCAATTATGAAAAAGATTTTATTATTCTTGATTTTTACAGTTTTATTTATGGGTATTTCAGTTCAGATTGCCGAGGCTTCGTTTATTTCTGACAAAATATACAGATATGAACAATCTAGAATATATAAAAAAGAATATAAACAAATAAAAAAATTTTTTGAAGTTCACAATTCTTTCGCAAATAAACATGATATTAATAGTTTAAAACCTTTATATTCAGATAATTATTTAAACAATGACGGATTTAACAAAGAAATTTATTTTAAGAACGTAGAAGAAACTTGGGAAGAATGTCCTGATATTACATACAAAACCAAGATTATTTCTTTAAATCTAAACGGGGATTATGCTTCTGTTAATGTCGAAGAAACTGCCATAGGAACGGTATTTGAGACAATAGAAACATATGCGGTTGCTGGGGAAATTCATTCTAAATCAACAGGGATTTATCATTTAAAAAAAATTAATGATAAATGGTTAATTTTAGGCGAAACAGTATTAACTGACGAATCTTCTCTTGTTTATGGGGATGCAAGATTTATGAATATAGATCTGGAATCTCCTTCACAAGTTGCATCAGGTGCAGACTACACAACAAGCGTAAAAGTTGATGCAGATCCAAATACATTCATTATTGCATCTATTGAGCACGATCCTATCAAATATCCTTCGCAAATACCAAACGGACCTTTAAGAGCAATGCCTCAAAGTATGATTTTAGAAAGGATTTTGAAAGCTAATACTGATAATTTAAATGAATATACAATAGCTTCTCTTGCGATTTCAAAAACTAAAGATTTAGGTTTTGGCGATTATAAAATATATATGACAGGGCTTGCATGTATTATGAAAAGAGTAAATGTAATTCCTAAGAATAATTTTGCAAAAATTGAGGAGAAAGAATGAAGGATTCTGCACTAAAATATCTATTTTTTATTTTATGTTTTGCTTTTTGGTTATTTTTGGCATTATTTTCGTCTAAATTAATTGTGGATAATGTCACTTCAGGGCATCATTATTCAAATGCTGTTTTTAGCTTAACTTACTTAAAAAACAGTGGAGCTGCATTCAGTCTCTTAGAAAATGCAAGAGAATTTTTGATAATTCTTTCAATTGTTGCATCTACTTTACTGTTTTTATATGTTCACAATAATAAAGGAATACATTTAATTTCTGTATCATTTATTGCTCTTTTAACAGCCGGAATTATGGCAAATTGCCACGAAAGAATTGTACTTGGATATGTTCGTGATTATATTCATTTGAATTTTGTAAACTTTCCGATTTTTAATATGGCAGATATTTTTATAACTATAGGTGTTATAGCTTTAATCGGGATTTTGATGGTTTATAAGAGGTAAATAATGCTTCTTATTGCAGATGAAAATAATTTAAACACAAGACTTGATATATTTTTATCAGAAATTTATGAAGAGATATCTCGCTCTAAAATACAAAATGCCATTAAATCAGGGAAAGTTACAGTCAATTCCGAGCACAAAAAATCTTCCTATATTTTAAAAATTGATGACAGAATTGAATTTGAAAATCTCTCGGAAGAAAAAATTATAAAACTTGAGCCTGAAAATATTCCATTGGAAATTGTATGGGAAGATGAGAATATGGCAGTTGTAAATAAACCGTCTGGGATGCTAACTCATCCAACATTAATAGAAACCTCAGGGACGCTGGTCAACGCCTTGCTATACAAATACGGAGAAAATCTATCCGATACTAACGGAGAATTTCGAAGAGGAATAGTCCATCGTTTAGATAGAAATACCTCAGGACTTTTAATGATTGCAAAAAACAATAAAACACACGAATATCTTGCGAATTTAATAAAAGAACACAATCTTACAAAAAAGTATCATGCTATTTTAAAAGGTTATTTCCCAGATGAAATAAATATTATTTCTGAACCAATAGGCCGTAACAACCTAAATCCTAAAAAAATGGCAGTGCGCGCTGACGGCAGACCAAGTCTCACTAAAATTAAAGTTTTAGAACACTTTGGGAACGAAGCCACTTACGTTGAATTAAATCTTATAACTGGAAGAACGCATCAAATAAGAGTTCATACCAGTTTTAAACATCATCCGGTTTATAATGATACATTGTACGGAGCAGGAGAAGGAAAAGTTAAAACTCAAGAGCAGGTGTTACAATCATTCTATTTGAAATTTGCAAAACCATTTTCATCGGAGATAATTGAATTAGAAATTGAACCTGACGAAAAATTATTAAAAGTTTTGTCATATTTTAGAAACAGGAGAGTTTAAATAATGAAAAAACTATTTTTCTTTTTAAGTATATTAGTAATTTTAGCCGTTGTATATTTGATACTAATGAATACTGCAAATCCTATTGATGTCCATTATTTAAAGGGTTATGTTTATACTCTTAATCCTGAAAATATATATGTATCAAAAAATATGTATTTAGGTTACTACACCTTAGGAATTCTAATTGCAGGCATTTTTTCAGGGGCAGGAGTAGTCGGATTATTTTTGGGAATACAAAAGGATAAAATAAAAGCATACAAACGTGAACTTGAAAAAAGTTCTGTCTCGAAAGAAACAAATGCCTCCAAAGTAGAAGTTTTGGAAGCGAAAATTAACACTTTAGAAAAAGCTTTCACTTCTGTTGTTGATGAAAGAACAAAACTTGAAGTTCAAATCAAAGCATTAAATGCTGAAATAGATGCTTTAAATAAGAGAAAATAATTTTTATAATAAATAGTCGTGCATAAATAATAAATGCACGACTATTTGTTTATTCATAAATACACAATACTTTTACGTTAGTTTGTCTTGTTATTTGACCTCCATTTTTTACACCTGGTTCATAAGAATTATAATAAGCTGTATTATGATCAGAGCCTTCAACTGCACCCCAAATGTAGATCCGTGATACAGGTCCAAATCCTAAAGAAATCATTTTTTCTTTGATTTTTTTATTTCTTTTTGATCACAATCTAAAACTTTATTTAAATGCTCTAACAACTCATCTGAGTGATAATGAACGGCATGCTCTGATTTGTGGTGAATATCGACTAAATGGTAATGCATTGCCATTTCTACTTGAATTAGTGCAATATTGTAATTATAAACACTCTCAATATAACTGTCTAATGCTCTTATGTAGTTTTTTCTCGCATCCTGAAGTGCTATATAATTAAGTTCATCTGAAATATATTTTTCTTCAACAAGAGAAAGGTTATTTAACGCTTGTTGTACTTCAATTTTTGCAGTTGGAACTTGTTTTTTAGCACGTTCGACATTATTAAATGCACGTAAAAGCTCGTAATATAAATCTTTTTTAAATAATAAAACTTCGTTATCTGCAATACTCAACTGAGCATCCGCTCCCTTAATCGAATGCTTCAGTTCCATTAAATTAACAGAAGATGAAAGATTTACTCCAACTTGCAAGCTATTATTGTGAGTGAAATTAGTATTATTATACCTGTACCCCGCACCAGCACTAAGTTCAGGTAAATAAGTGCGTTTTACATATTTTAATGACTGCTCCATAGCCTTTTTAGTATTTATTAAAACTTGCAAATCAGGACTGTTTTCATAAGCTATATCAATTGCCTTATCCATCTTAAAAGGGAAAACAAAAGGTTCAAAAGGTGCTGATTCCACCAATCTTGATCCATACGCATAATCATTATTATAAGTAAAAGTCGGAGTACTTTTGATATCATAAATAGGTTGAAAATCCAAATACATTGCATTACTTAAATTATATTTAGCATTATTTAAAGTATTCTCAGCCTCAATAAATTTTATTTTTGATTCACTCAAATTTAACTGCGCTGTTGTAATATCAGGTTTGTTCTTTTTTTGAGAAATTGATAAGAATTTTTCATTAATTTCAACATTGTTTTTTGCAACATTATAAAGTGCCTTCGCCTTTAAAAGATTATAATATTTTGCTTTTATATCAAATAATGTATAACAAAGACTATCCATAAACTCATATTCTGCACCAATTTTATAAAATTCTTCCATCTTTATATAAGAAGTAGACTTTCCAAAATCATAAATCAATTGATTTACAGTAACTCCAACTACCGGAAGATCTCTATATCTTTTGTCATAGTAAATAGTGTCAGAATTTCTCTCATAATTAAATCCTACACCTGCACCAATTACAGGGAAGAATCTCGATTTTGCAATACCTAAATTACTTTTTGCGACATCTAACTCATACTTTGCACGACGAATTTTCGGACTATTTTTAAATGCAAGAGCAACACAATCAATAACACTTAATAACATCCCATTATGTACTTCAACAGGATTAAATAAATCATCATGATTGTGCTCTTCTATTGCTAATACTATATTTCCGGCAAGTAATATTGAAATAACTATAACCGAACATAATAACTTCTTTATGTTCATAATATTATTATACCATGACTGTCAAGAGGACATATTTATTTGTGACTTTTTATCCATTTTTTCAGCCAAAAATGTTGATAATATTGGCAAAATTCCATAATATATTCCGGCAAATATTAACGCAGGACGTAATATATTTATTCCTTCTATGTATTTTGAAAGCTTAGGATTCCCTGCATTAACGTCTTTGAATTTATCCAAAAACATTCCTGTTTTATTTTTTATAATACTATCAGCTCCATATCCCCCAATAAGAGTTATTACCGTCGAAATAATATTATTATAAATCAATGCACGTTTACGATTTTCTTTTATATCGTTACTTTTGTTAATTCTAATGGCAGCAACAGAAGTCAACAAGACATCTGTCACGGCAGTAATATGTTTTGCGACATCTTTGTCATGATTTTTATATTTTTCTGCCAGATTTTGAATTGATTTATTGTCTATGATTTTTGCAATTCCGTTTGACAATCCTCCTGTAAAATTCCCTCTGAAAGTATCTTTATCCGGCATTTTTGACATTTTATTATTTTTATTCACAAAAATTTTATCCATTATAACAGGAATTAACGCAACAGTGAGCATTGATTTAGGTATTGCAGTTAAAAAGCCTATTCCTAATTTCATTGTTTGAGTAATAAATTTATATGCACGAGGGCTTAAATTTTTAACAGTATCCGAATTTAAATATTTTTGTGGATTTTTATCAATCTTTTTTATAGCACTTTCAATTGGCAATGCAACTGCTTCAATTATACCAAATTTCATCAACCCTGAACAAATTGAATTTGACATTGCATATTGCCTATTTTCTTTCTCTACATTAGGAGTAGAATTTATTGACAACGGGCGTAAAGTCAGAGAGAGAACAAGCGATGTTCCTGCTATAAAAGATGTTCCGTGCTCAGAAATTTTTTCTAAACCTGAAAGTAAAGTTTTATTTTTAAATATGTTTGTCGTAACTTTATTAATATTCATCCCTAATTTGATTATATAACGAGGAAAAATGAAAATAACTAGTTTTATAAAAAAAGAATTTTACGGATGGGGTAAATATGAACGATTTATCCTACCTTTAATCATTTTACTTATTATATCAATTTCAGTTTATATGAAAGACAGACCAACAGCTTTAATTCATGCTATTTGCGGTGTTTGTGCGACAATTTTGGCCGGTAAAGGTAAAATTTCATGCTATTTTTTTGGAATGATTGCAAATATTTGTTATGCTTATATTTCATTTAAAAATGCTTTTTGGGGCAATTTAATACTAAACATGCTTTATTATTTTCCTATGCAGTTTGTAGGAATTGCGAAATGGAAAAATCATTTAAAAAAAGACACGCAAGAAATTTATAAAACTTCTTTATCTGCAAAAGAGCGTCTCTTTTATTTATTAATAGCAATATTATTTTCAATTTTTGGATATATTATTCTAAAACAACTTAACGACTTAAACCCTTCAATAGATTCTATTACAACTGTTTTGTCAATAATAGCATTTCTATTAACCGTCAAACGATGTATCGAACAATGGTATATTTGGACAATTGTTAATGCGTTATCTGTAATAATGTGGATAATTGCATACCTTAACGGGTCTCAATGCTTTGCAACTATTTTGATGTGGGGAACTTATTTTGCTCTTGGTTTGTATTTTCTTAAGAATTGGGATAAAGAAATAATATAAAATCGGGATGACAGGATTTGAA
>JAGAXG010000031.1 GCA_017941035.1 bacterium
ACAGCTTGATACAGAAGAAAATGCGATATCTACAGAAATGGATGCAGTTAAAAAAGTTATTTCAAAGAACGTAGAATCTTCTTTCAAGACATTCAATGCATAACCAAGTAAGTAAGTGAATAATTAAAAAACACTTACTAATTTATAAAAGACTTTCCTTTCCCTTTTTTCCTATTGATTTTCCAACGACTTAGTAATAAGTCGTTTTCTTTTAGCGCTCTAACAGTGATAGTGAATAATTTAACAAATAAAAGAAGTGTACATTTAAAATGTACACTTCTTTTTATTTGTTTTTTTTTACTAATCTTCTTTTAAGAAAGATTCATAATTTCTTGCCAATAAATGCGACCTAACTTGATTTATCAAGTCCAATGCAACACCAACCATGATGATTAATGAAGTAGCACCTATCCCTTGCAAGGTTTCAATATGAGTAACATAACTTCCAAAAGATGGAACTAATGCTATAATACCTAAACCTATAGCACCGATGAAAATTACTCTTGAAAGTATTTTATCTAAAGCTTCCGCAGTAGGTCTTCCAGGTTTTATACCAGGAATTGACGAACCGTATTTTTTAAGGTTGTCCGCAATATCTTTTGGTTGCATATTCGGCATTATTGAAGCATAGAAAAATGTTAATGCAATAATCAATCCGATATACAAAATATAATAAGTTATTCCATCAGGACTCAAATAATGATTCAATGACATAACAAAGTTTTTAACCGCTGCAGATTTAAAGTTTGCTTGACCTACCATTGCAAGGACTGTTGAAGGGAACAACAAAATAGCAATAGCAAAGATAATCGGCATAACTCCGCCCGGGTTAAGCTTAAATGGTATAAAAGAATTCATACCTCCATAAACCTTGTTACCAATTTGTCGCTTAGGATTTACAATAATAACTTTTCTTACCGCCTCTTGCATAATTACAATAAGAATTGTTGCTGCAAAGAAAATAGCAAGTAAAATAAATAACCCTAACTGCATTTGAGTACTAGCTTTAACTAATTGAAATGTTCTTTGAGCATAGACAGGAATACCAGACAAAATACCACAGAAAATTATTAATGAACCTCCGTTACCTATACCGTTTTCGGTAATCAATTCAGAAATCCACATAACAAGAACAGCTCCTGCAGTTAAAATACAAATAGAGTTAAAATAAAATGCTATATGAGACACCCCAGGTACAACAGCACCAGGCAAGTGATGCAGATAAAGCATAAATACAAAACCCTGAAATATAGCAAGTACAACAGTAAACAATCTTGTATACTGTGATAATTTTCTTCTTCCTTCTTCACCCTCTTCTTTTTGAAGTTTTTCCATTGACGGAATAACAACGGAAATCAACTGAACAATAATGGAAGCAGTGATGAACGGCCCAATACCTAATGCAAGAATTGAAACTTTACCTAACGCACCTCCTGAAAATAAATCAAGAAATCCGATAATATTGTTTCCTGATGCAATATTTGAGAAAATCTGATTATTAATACCATATAAAGGCATTTGAACACCAAATCTCCAAACCGCAATCATCATCAATGTAAAAATGATTTTCTGCTTCAAACCAGAAGCATTCCACATTGACATCAAATCTTCCGTAGAAGGAGCTTTTAGATCCTGCGCCATTATACTAACTCAACCTTTCCGCCTGCGGCTTCAATTTTTTCTTTTGCTGATGGAGTAACATAATTAGCTTTAACTGTAATAGCAGATTTTAATTCCCCGTTACCCAAAACTCTTAATCCGATACAAGTCGGATGAACAGTCAATTTATCTCTTAATGTTTCAATTGAAACTTCTTTCAATTTTAAAGCATCCAATCTTCCAACATTAATTGCGAAGTAATTAACTTTTGAATAAACTTGAAAACCCTTCAATTTAGGAAGTCTTCTATAAGCTGGCATTTGTCCGCCTTCAAAACCTCTTTTAGATGAGTTTCCTGATCTTTGACCTTCACCATTATGACCACGGCAAGATGTTTTCCCTCTGCCTGATGAACGTCCTCTGCCTACTCTTTTAGTTTTAGATGTAGCACCCTGAGCAGGTCTTAAATCTTCTAATGTTATATTTGACATTTTATTTCCTTCTTTCTTTGTACTCAATATATTTTATGGTGATAACAATTATTTTACAATCTCAACAAGATGAGAAACTTTGTTTACCATACCTAAGATAGTAGGAGTTGAAGCATGTTCAACAACCTGATCTTTTTTAGTTAAACCCAAACCTCTAACAACTCTTCGTTGATTTTCAGGTGTTCCTATTAAACTTTTTACAAGTTTAATTTGAATATTTTCTGATTTTTTATTTGCCATAATATCAATTCCTTATATTAAAATTCAAACTAATTTAAAAATTCTGCCATAGTCAAACCACGTTTAGCAGCAACATCGTTAAATGTTGATAAAGATTTTAAAGCTTCCAAAGTCGCATAAGCAGCATTCAAAGGAGCTTTTGATCCTAAAGATTTTGCTAAAATATTTTCTATTCCTGCAAGTTCTAATACTGAACGAACAGCACCACCTGCAATAATACCTGTACCTTGAGAAGCAGGTCTTAACATAACGCATCCGGCTCCTGATTTTGCTTGAACGGGATGAGGAATAGTTGTTTTAAAAATAGGAACGTTAATAACATTCTTTCTTCCATCAGCAATAGCCTTTTGAATAGCAATAATAACTTCTGAAGCTTTTGCACAACCAACACCTACTTGTCCTTTTTTGTTACCTACAATAACAATAGCTCTGAATGATAATTTTTTACCACCTTTAACAACTTTTGTTACACGGCTGATTTGAACAACATTTTCAGTCCATTCAGATTGTGGTTTTTCTTCAGTTGTTTCGATTTTTTGTTTTCTACCGCGAGAGCGTCTGCCTCTTGATGGTTTTTCTTCAATCGCTTCAGCCTGAGCTTCAGCTGTTTCATCTGCAGATTCTTCAACTGCTTCAGCAACAGTTTCTTCTACAGCTTCAACTTTTAATTCTTCATTGTTTTCCATTGATTTTTACCTTTCATAAAATAATACTTTTACAGGAACTTTGGGATATTCCTTATTAACTAAATACGCCAAAACAAAATGTGTGCGTTTTAAAAACGTATTAAATTTTTAACTTCTGACCATTACATATTATTACGCTGATTTATATTTGTCAATCCTTTATAAGTGTATTTATACCTCTATTTAGTTTTGTAAAAATATTGCTATAATAGGCTTTTCAACAATTGAAAAATATGTTAAAATATGTTACAATATAGATAGGAATATCCTATCTGCCCACATAGGTTTCTGATGAGTGTTATTCCCCACCCCACTCTTAAAACAAAAAGGTATCCGGTTACTAAAAGAATATGGTGACGATATGGATACATTTTCAGTACAAAAATTTGAATATTTAAGAGTATGCGAATTTATCGCAGGGGGTTCGCTTTTATTAATTTTGGTATTAGCACAAATGTCATATCAGCCGCCAATTTATGCGAACGATTTGATTGCTAATACTGTTATTTCTGCTCCAAATTTAATACATAAAACTAAACTTATAAAAGAAGAATTTAATCCGGAAGTTCAAAAAGATAAATTTAATTCCAGAATACAAGAAAAATATCAAGGTTACAGCATTACAAATATCGATGATGGTATTAAGCATATTAAAATGACTAAATACTTTTCAGGACGACCGGTAAAAATAAATATAGTAGAAATTAATCAAAAAGTAGCAAACAATTATGAAGTAAAACCCGCAACTGCATCAACAAAAACTCTTCAATACAAAACTACATTAAGAACAATTGCAGGAAGAACAAATTCAATCGTTGCAATAAACGGGGGATTTTTCAAACCTCAAACAGGTGTACCGTTGGGGACACTAATGATTGATAAAAAAATTTATACAGGACCAATATATAACAGAGTTGCTTTAGGTATTTTTGAAAATGGATATGATGTTGGAAGGGTAGAATTTAAAGGATCAATAAAAGGCAACAATACTGAAATAAAAATTGACAATATTAATCAACCAAGAATGTTATCATCTTATGTTTTAGCATACACAAGAGATTGGGGAAAATTTGCTCCCGCTTCACCGCGATATGGTGTACAGTTCCAAATAATTGAGGACAAAATTACAGCTGTTTCTGCCAATTCTCTTTTGATTCCTGAAAATGGCTACGTACTAGTCGGTCCAAAATCTGTATTAGGGCAATTATTTGGAGCTCAAAAAGTTGATATTGAAATAGGTACAAATCCAAAGTGGGAAAACGTAAAACACATAATAAGCGGCGGTCCGTATCTTGTAAAAGATGGAGAAATTTATATTGATACTTATGCAGAAAAATTACAAACTATCGGAGGTCGAAATCCACGCACTGCAATTGGCTATACAAAAAATAATGATTTAATTCTTGTCGCGGTTGACGGTCGAGAAGGAAGTTCTGTCGGACTCACATTAACAGAGCTCGGAGCATTTATGAAAAAATTAGGTTGTGTAAATGCCATTAACCTTGACGGAGGAGGTTCAACCGTAATGTATGTTAATGGACAAATTGTCAATAATCCACCACAAATTGGAGGTATCGCTCTTTCAAATGCTGTTGTTATTGCTAAAAAAAATAATTAATATCTTTTCAGAAATGGGAGAAAAACAAGTCATTTACTTTTAATTTTCTGCAAATCTGTTTATATCATCTATTAACTGATCAATTTCGCTTGAACGTTTTATATTTTTTGCTTCGTTTGCATAATTCAAAGCTTCTGCATAATTTTTAGAATTAAAATACAAAATCGCTCGATTATATGCAATCAAATACTTTTCATCCTCAGAATTTGCAAATTGTTCAGCCTGCTTCAATGACAAAAAAGCCATATCTATTTCACCTAAATTTGCATAAACAGAAGAAATATTTATGTATCCTGAAGATAAATTCGGATAATTTTTTATATATTTCTGTAATTCTAACAATTTTTTCTCAAGAATTACATTACTGTCACCCAAAATTATCTCAGGATAATACAAATTTGTTTTTGAATATCCTCTTACATTTGTTATTGTAGGAGCTAAACGGTATAAAAGAACAACTGTATTAAGATCTCTTATTGTTAAATATTGTTGTTCTGAACGATAAATTGCATAAATATCGGAAGCTTTGTCATTACTTGCATACATAACATCCGAAGAATTATCACTGTGACCCATTATTCCTAATGTATGACCAAGCTCGTGCAAAGCAGTATTAAAAATTTCTAAATCAGAATAGTTCTCTCCATTCGGATTTGTAATAGAAAAAGTCAAATTCATCCTCTTTAACAAGTTACTTGAAGTAATTACAGGAGTTGTATGAGCTACTGTATAATGACAAAATTCATTTTCAGGACATGACTTATTGAAGTTTTTAAATTCTATATATATTTGAGCATTTTTTTTGTCATTTGTAATTTCAAATTTTACAAAACTTGTTCGATTTGTCCATTGAATCATTGCTTTTTTGATATTATCAATATAATACTCAGGGACAATATTTTGATTTGTTATAAATACTTTCAAAGGAAAAGAATTTATATCCCAATGAACAATATCTTGACCTGAAAGAGCATTAAAAATATAATTATCCTCTAATCCTTTCATAATTTCTTTTTTTACAGAAACAATTTCCTGAGTAGCAAATTGGGTTGCAGGATCATTTATTTCAGACTGAGAAATATCATATAGTGCTTTTTGAACATAATAATTATGTTCAGATTTTGCCAGCGAATAAGCATAATACAACCTGCTCGCACTATCATTAGGTTTAACCGACAATGCCCTGTCAAAATACTTTATTGCTACACTATACTGCGACGCATTATATGCTTTTTTAGCTTTGCTATAATAATAAGGATAACTTATAGACGTTCTATCCCAAATAAGAAAGAGCAAAAGTGCAGTTAAAATTAATAAAAGAAATTTACGAAGCATTTTTCTTTTCTTCAATATCCTTTTCCAATTGAAGCGCAAGCGCTCTGGTATCACCTTTTAATTTAAAATATTCATTAAATTTTGATGTTGTTTTAATATTAATACTTCTTCCGTTTTTATCCTTATGTTTTGAAATAAGACCTTTTTCTACAAGATCTGCCACATGTTCATAAGCATTTGAACGAAGTTTAACAAGCTCAGTCTGCCTTATAGGTTCTTTTAATGCAATAACTAAAAGTGTTCTCAAAACTGCAGGTGACAAATCTATCGGACAAATTTTTTCTACAATATCACTATAATCAGATTTCACTTGTAATATATAACCATCTTCGTCATCAATTTCCAGTGCCCCATCTCTTGAAGCATAATCCATTATTAACTCTAATATAGCTTCTTCAACAACGTCAGGTTCAACATCGAGATATACACCTATTTCTTCCAAAGTTAAAGCCTTTGCCGTAACAAACAAAACTGCTTCAATTCTTGATTTAAGTTGTTGCATTGCTACCTCCGCGAACAACATACAAATCAGAATAAAATTCTTTTTGTTGTAATTCATAATCAGTATCTCTGCTTAAAAACAATAAAGCCATATAAGCACTGATTTTATCCAATCCCAAAACACGAAGTTCATTTAATTCGATTTTGTCATTATTTTGAAAAATTTGCTCTAAATTGTCTTTTAATTTTTTTACAGCTTCTTCAATGTATTCTTCGTGGGCCATAGAAACAATTTCTTCAGGAGTAAGCCTTGAATAATTTCTTACATGACGCTTTGCACGTTCATGAGCACTTTGCAAAGAAGCTCGTTTTTCTAGTTTTTCGTAAAACTCTAACTGTTTGATTAAATCTTTCAAAGTTACAACACGATTACGATTTAAACGAATACTTGTACGTCTTTGAAGAGCTTCTTCCCAGCTTACAACATTACTGGTAGGAACAAACTCTTGGTTTTCATCTGGATACTCAACAATAAATCCATCTTCATCAAAAACTGCTTCTTGCGGTTCATCTTGAAATTCTTCCAAAGTTAAACCTGCAAGGACATTTGATTGCATTCTGCACAATATTGCGGCAAATAACAGTGTTCTACTTGCTACGCGCAAATTTAAAGATTTCATTTCAATCATTTTTTGAAGGTATTTTTCAGTAACATCAACAATATCAATATTCCAAGGGTCAATTTTCCCTGATTTTGCCATTTCGACCAAAATACCAATACCATCCGCATCTTCCGAATGATTATATATAGATAAATCTTCTGAATTTATAATGCTATTATTCATTGTCATCTTCTCTTAGTTTTACACCTGTAACTTTTGTTTTACCTTTTTCTTTTTGGGTGACCCCGATAGTTCTTGAAGCTGCCTCAATCATAGGACGTCTGTGACTTACAACAATAAACTGAGTATCCATAGATTGCTTTTGAATCATATCGGCTATTCTTTCAACATTCATTGTATCTAAACTTGCATCAACTTCATCTAAAGCATAGAACGGAGCAGGAAGATATTTTTGAATTGCAAAAACAAGAGCCAACGCAGTTAATGCTTTTTCTCCACCGGATAATGCACCTAATTTATTATTAGTAGTTTTATCTCTAGGCTTTGCTTCTATTGTCATGCCTGCAGATAGAGGATCTTTTTCATTTTCTAATATCAAACGACCCTCACCTTCTGATAATTGATGATAAATATCTTTAAAATTTTCATTGATAGCGGTATAAGTTGTCATAAACGCTTCTTTTTTCTGTTGTTCAAAACCGTTCATTTTCTCTAAAATGGATTGACGTTCAGTTGAAAGCGTTTTTATTTGATTATCTAATTCTTCTTTGCGTTTTGATTTTTCTTCATAAGAAGTTATTGCACGCATATTAACATCTCCAAGCTCAGACATTCTCTTTTCGAGTCTTTGAATCTTTGCATTTAATTCGTCAATTGATATTTCTACAGGTTCAAGTTTTTCAACTTCTATACCACCCTCAGTAAGAATTTGTTCAGCTTCTTTTAACTGAGGTTCCAGTTCACGTCTGCGAGCTTTAAAAGACTCTATTTGCTCATTTATTCTTTCAATTTCAGACAACTTGACCGCACTATTTGTTTGAAGTTCAAGCAAACTGTTATGAATTTCTTCTTTTTGTTTCACAAGAGCGCCTATTTTTTCATCAATTACGGCTATTTTATCAGATAGGGCATTTAATTGTTCCTCTAATTGAACGATTTCTGTACTGTAAGTTTTTTTATCATTCTCCAAAGATTCATTATTCTTTGTAATATTTTTTATATCTTCTTCTTTTGTAATTATTAATTGTTCATTGAACTTAATATTATTATCAAAACCATTTATTTCATTGTTAACTTTTAAAAGATTGTTGTTTAAAATTCTGATTTCATCTTCAATTCCTTGAGTTTTTTCTTTTAATTCCTTTAAATCTTTATCACCCAACAATTTATCAAGTTCAACAAGCCTGTCCTGATGAGTTTGAATTTTATAAGCTAAATCAACTCTCTTTGATTCTATTTTATCAAGCTCGGAATTCAGTTTTTCAATATTAGGCTCATTTTCAACAATAAAGTTTTGCTTTACATCCAATAACCCCTGACTATTATCAAACTGAGAAACCATATTATTTAGTTCAATTTTAGCTTTTGAATACTCTGTTGAAGCATTCGAATAAGATACACGAACTTTATCAAGTTTTTCTTCTAAATCTCTGCGTTTAGAAACAGCTTCATTATATTTTTTTTGCAATTCCTCAAGTTTTTTTCTTGCATTATCAAGCTCTACGTCATCATTTTTACCAAAGCCGAACATGGATTTTTTAACATAACCACCTGTTATTGCAGAGGATTTCTCGTAAAGTTTACCATCTAAAGTTACCATGCGATATTTACCCATCAGACTTTCTGCTGATTCGGCATCCTCAACAATCAATGTATCACCGACAGCATAAAAAAATGCGTCAATATATACATCGTCAAAATCTACCAGATTTATAGCGAAATCAATAACTCCGGAGTTTTTAGGCAACTGCAATTTATTAGGAGCTTTTTTTATTTTGTTTAAAGGTATAAACGTTGCCCGTCCAGCACGTGAAGAATTTAATAATTCCATTGCAGTGTATGCAGCATGTGTATCATCAACAACAATATGAGCTAATCGACCGCCAAAAGCAATATTTAGAGCGAGTTCGTATTCTTCTTCAACTTTTCCTAATTGCATCAATGGAGCATGAACACCTTCTAAGCCAGCATCCATTACTGTGTTAATAGGCATTGTTGATGGAGAATTGGACATTGCACTTTTTTGCGCTTCCATTTCAGTAAATTTTCGATATGCAGTGCGAACATCGTGATCATAATCTTCTATTGCAGTTTTAGCATCATCCAGAGACTTCATTGTAGAAGCTTGAATGCCTTTTAATTCTTCCATCTCTTTTTGAAGATTTGAAACTTCAAGTTCTTTTAAGGATCTTTTATCCGTAAAATTATCCTTATCTTTTAAGGCATTTTCTATAAATTCTTTAGCGTCTTCAATTGCTGCTTTTAAATTTTTAAGTTCATTTTCTTTCGGTAAAGATTCCTTTAAAAGTTCATTATCCTTATCTTTTAATATATCCAGATTTCGGGATGTTTCATTTCGTTCTTGAATATATTTATCTGCAGTAGAATTCAAACCGGAAATGTCTTTTAACTTCTTTGCAAGTTCATCTTTTTTTTCTTTTAACTGTCCTTCTATAATTCCGACTTTATCATGAGAAAGCTTTATATTAAGTTTTTCGTTTTCTATATTTTTCTTAAATTTTTCAATACCGTTTTTTGCATTTTCTATTGATTGAAGTCCTTTTTGAATTTGGGTATCTGAATAATCTATTGCATTTTTCTTAGTCTGAATTCTTGCTGACAATTCACTTTGAGAATCTTTAAGCTTATTGCGTTCATCTTCTCCTTGTTCTTTAAGTTTTTCATTTAATTCTTTGTATTTTTCGTTAACAAGCCTAATACGTTCTTCCAAATCCTTTTTATCAGATTCTTTTTCTTTCAAATCTTTATTTGCTTTCAGTATATTTTCATGAGCAAGCTGAAGATTTTTTCTTAAATCAAAAAATTTTACAGTACTAATCTGAGATTCCAAACCAGACTTTTCGTCTTTTAATTTTTTGTATTTTAAGGCTACTTCACGTTCTTCTCTTAATTGTTCCAAAGCGGAAGCTACTTCCGTGAGAATCAAATTAGCTGATTCAACACGCTGCTCAACTTTTTCAAGTTCAGATTTCGCCTGATCAATACGACGATCAAAATCTGCCACTCCTGCTATTTCATCAATAATACCGCGTCTGACCTTGGAAGAACAACCAATAATACTGTTAACATCACCTTGCATTATAACATTATAGCTGTTTGGGGTAATATTATATTTTTCCAAAACAGACTTAATATTTGTCAAAGTATCAACTTTGTCATTTAAATAATACGTACTGGCGTACCCCTGAGAATTTTTACGTATACGACGTGTTACAGATAATTCTCCGAGTTCTTCTACTCCGCCAAAAGTAACCTTTACTGTAGCTTCATTTTTATTGTTGAAAGTTGTAATAAAATCAGAAAGATTTTCTATACGCAAAGCACTACCTGAACGCAAACCTAATGCAAACATAACAGAATCAATAATATTACTTTTTCCAGAACCATTCGGACCGGAAACAGTAGTAAAACCTTGCAAAAGAGGAATATCTGTTTTGTTTGCAAATGATTTAAAATTGTCTATTTCAAGTTTTTTTATGTACATAGCCTTCCCAAGTGTAATATGTACATTTTACAGCCACAAAACAGGCATGTCAAACTATTTACAATTGTCTAAATGCAATTTATAAAAAAAAATTTGACCTCTTTGTAAAAATCTGTTAATATATTTTCGAAAACAGGTAATGAATGAAGCAAAAAATTTTATTTTTATGTTTTATTATCTAAAATTTCCTAACACAAAAACAGAAGATAAATACGATAAAAGAACAAAATTATACATACCAATTAGAAAAGGAGTAATATAAAATGAAAAAATTGTTAAGTGTATTTGCAGGATTGATTATAGCATTTAGTTTAACCCAATCAGTAGAAGCAAAAACAGTTCAAGTTTCAGCATTGGAAGAATTTTCTACTGCTAACCCGCCTGCAGTTTTGCATGTACAAATGAACGCAAACACAAGACTTGATTACGATGTAATGTTGTTTCAAGGTTATCAGGTAACAGGAAAAATAGTAGCTCAAAATGGAGGTTTTGCATTTATTCCTGTAAGTTATATCAATTTTCAAGAAGAACAAATCCCTCTAAAAAAGGAATTTCCTGCTGTTTATAGAGGCGGACAAGGTATAGTAAGGCAAAATCAACCGTTCTTTTTATCTTTCCCTGATAATGGACCTGATACATTTCAATATTATGTACCAAGTTCAAGTGACATAAACGGTTAGAAATAAATATATTACTAAAAAAAAACGATAAAAGAATTATATCTTTTATCGTTTTTTTATATGATACACTTTTTTTTATAATTTTGTATCATATTACAAAAGAGAGTAGAAGATTATGTATAAATATTTTATAGATTCAGCAATAGTTACAATCGCAGGAATAACTGCTGTATACTTTTGGGGAGAACACATAAATCCGGGAAGTGGTTTAATGGCAATTTTTATAGCCTCAATACTTGCGATTCTGGAAATAAGTTTATCTTTTGATAATGCAGTTGTAAATGCAATGAAATTAGAAAAAATGTCAGAAATATGGCAAAAAAGATTTCTAACTTGGGGAATAGCAATTGCAGTATTTGGAATGAGATTTTTATTCCCAATATTAATAGTTTCCATATTTTCCCATTTGGATATGGTTTCTGTTACAAATATGGCAATCGGGAATTCAAAAGAATATGAAAAATATCTGCAACTAACTCATGCTCCAATTTTAACTTTCGGCGGGACATTTTTAATAATGCTATTTTTAAACTACTTTTTTAATAATGAAAAAAAAATTCATTGGATTGAACCAATAGAAAAGCCATTATCCACGATGGATAATTTTAGAGGTATTGAAATCATTATAACATTAATCATAATTATAATTTTACAAAATTTTATCCAAATGGAAGAAAAAATTTCAGTTATATTAGCAGGAATTGCAGGTATAATAACCTATTTAAGTATAGAAGGGGTATCAAGTTTTCTTGAAAAAAGAGAAGAATCCAGATTGAGCAAATGCACATCAAACACTATAAAATGCTCCGGACTAATAAGCTTTTTATATCTTGAATTAATTGATGCATCTTTTTCTTTAGATGGAGTTTTGGGCGCATTCGCTCTGAGTAATGATATTATAATTATTTCAATTGGTCTTGGAATTGGAGCAATGTTTGTAAGATCATTGACTTTAGTAATTGTTAAAACAAAAACTCTTGCAAAATTTATTTACCTTGAACACGGAGCTCACTGGGCAATTGGAGCTCTTGCAATTGTTATGTTAATATCAACTGTTAAATCTGTCCCAGAAGTAGTAACAGGGCTTATAGGATTTGTACTTATAATAAGTTCTCTAATATCTTCTATCAAATACAACAGACTTGAAAAAAAGTAAAAAATAGTTTATAATATAGAGAAGGAACATCCTATGGTTGGCAAAATTAAAGAGTTTATCGGTATAAAAAAAGAGATGAAGCAAAGAGCATTTACTCTTGCTGAAGTACTTATAACATTGGCGATAGTTGGGATAATTGCTTCTGCGACCATTCCAACTTTGATATCAAATATACAGCTTGGTAAATATACTTCGCAATTTAAAAAAGATATTGCGACACTTAGCCAATCTGCTGTCCTCGGACAAGCAAATTTTGATTTAGATTACGCATCTGCTATTATGGTTTCAAATATAGAAAACTGTGCCGAAGAAGCACCTGATCAAACCCTTAGTTTTTGTGCATTAATTAATGGAACATTATCAGCAAAAACAACGTATCGAGGATTATTAGCCCAATTTGAAAATTATAGAATTAATATTCCAGACAAAACCTATGAGACACAGGATACAGATGTCAAACTTGATACAGATATGGATAAATATATTGCTTACACGTTGGCAGATGGTTCTTTAATTGCCTTTAATAAAGATGCATACGGATGTGCACTCCCTGAAGCAATGCTTTTAACAAAGGAATGGATAGAACAAAATCAGAGATGCGTAGGTTTTATTGATGTAAACGGGATCTCACTTCCAAATAAAGTTGTAAATTGCGAGAACGAAGACCCGCTAGTATTAAATCCAACATCAACATGCAATGTTAATAGCGACCCTTTGCATACAACTGATATATATCCTGTTGTCTTTCACAATTCAATAGTTGAACCAGCAACTCCTGCAGGAAAATTTATTCTCAGCCACAGGAAAAGCACATCTTCATCTGACAAAACAGATAGAAACGCTGAAAGATATACTGATTAATCTATTTTCCAACTATTCAGATATTCTTCTTGCTCTTTTGTCAATTTATCAATTGCAATACCCATTGAATCAAGTTTTAATTGAGCAATCTTCACATCTACTTCATATGGCAAAGTATACAATTTGTTCTCTAATTTACCTTTATTTTTTACAAGGAATTCTATACCCAAAGCCTGATTAGCAAAACTCATATCCATAACACTTGCAGGATGACCTTCTGCGGCTATAAGGTTAACCAAACGACCTTCACACAATACATATATAGACTTCCCGTTGTCCAAAATATATTCTTCTAAATTCGGTCTTATTTGTTTAATTTCTCTTGTGTGAGTTTTTAAATCTCCCACATTTATTTCCCAGTCAAAATGTCCGACATTTGCTACAAAAGCACCATCCTTCATCGCAAGCAAATGTTTTACATCAATTACATGTTTATCTCCGGTAACTGTTAAGAATAAATCACCTTCTAATGAAGCTTTTTCAATAGGCATAACCCTATAACCTTCCATTGCAGCCTCAAGAGCTTTCAAAGGATCGACTTCACAAACAATAACGTTTGCCCCTAAAGCTTTTGCGCGCAAAGCTACACCTTTTCCACACCAACCATATCCGGAAACAACAACAGTTTTGCCTGCAATAAGAATATTAGCCGCACGCAAAACCCCATCGAAAGAACTTTGTCCCGTTCCATAACGATTGTCGTAAAGATGTTTTGTTAAACTTGTATTAACTCCAACAGCAGGAAAACCCAAAGTTCCTTGCTTTTCCATCGCTTGAAGCCTTATAATCCCTGTTGTAGTTTCTTCTGTTGAACCTATGATTTTACCTAAAAGATCAGGGCGCTTATCATGTATCATAGAAACAATATCACACCCATCATCAATTACAACATCCGGATTATGATTAATCGCTTCAATAATATGCTGTTTATATTGATCAACTGTTTCACCTGCAATTGCATAAACAGGAATATTATAAAATTTAACAAGAGCGGCAGCAACATCATCCTGAGTTGATAAAGGATTAGAAGCTACTAACACTGCATCAGCTCCTCCGGCCTGCATAACTGTACACAAAGCAGCTGTTTCTTTTGTTACATGAACACATGCAGATAGCTTTAACCCCCTAAACGGCTGTTCTTTTATAAATCTATCTCTTATAGCTTTTAAAACAGGCATATCTTTAAATGCCCAATCTATTTGTTTTTTACCTTGCTCTGCTAAATTAATATCTTTTATATCACATTTTATATCTGCTAATAACATATTTTTCTCCAATTGTCTGATACTAACAAAATTATAACAAATAAAAATAATTTTATCCCAAATTAATGTAAATATTTCTTAATATTAAGCAATAGGCAGGCAAAAAAATTTTTTCAGAATTGTTATAATTAGAGCTAAGGAGTATTGTGTGAAGGTAGTTTCAATAAAACAAAGTTGTCTTGGGAATGATAGAATTAATTTTACCGGATATAAACCGGTAAAAAATCAAAACGGGTTTTATGAATATGAATTTTCATATCCATTTGACCCTGAAAGACAAAATTGTAAACTTGAGATATTTAATTTAGGTCAAGATGAATACAATAATTATTACACAGAAGGAATTGCACGTTCCCGCAATGGATTAGACGGTATTTATTTAGATAAAAACGGATCAAAAATTAATCTTGCGAGAGAATTTGGAATTACATCAAACACACCTTTCGCTTATCATTATATAATTACAAATAAAGACGGCTCTGATGCAAAAGTGGAAATTGATGCCGGAGACAGCATTGATGAAAGAGCTTATGGGAATTTTAATATTTATAATATAGTACCTCCTATAAAATCAGGTTTATCACGCGGAGGTAACATGAAGCTTGTTATTCCTGATTCTCAAAAAGTTGGAACTGTATATAATGATCAAAATGTCATTATTACAGATGAAAAATTAAAAAAGAATTCTCAAAATATATCAAAAACAATTACAAACAAATTTGGCGGAACACTTGCGGGGATAGAAAAAGCCGTAAAAGACGGCGAATATGATGTATATAATAGAATAATTTCGTTACCTATATTTACAGATGATGATTTTTCAGCACATGCCTATTGGAACAAAAATTGTTTCCAAATTGCAAGCACTTTAGGAAATATAAACAACTATGCCTCGCTCCAGCGTGCAATGTTTGCTCATGGATTGAATTTTGTGTCTGATGGAGCTTTTGTAAATGAAGGCTTAGAAGGAGTTCATTTTCAACATGTTTTAAGATGGGGTGAAGATTCTCCATATTTCAATTGGTTTAAAGGACAGCCATTAGCTGACGGTCCTTGGATTATAGGAGCATTTCCTAAGAAAAAAGATATTATATCTCATAAAATTGTAAATGGTCCATATATTTATCACCAGAACAAATCAGGTAAAATAATTTCTTCAAGAAATGAAAATTATGATTCTAATAAACCAACATATTTTCAATTTTTTGATAAAAATTGTGTAACAGAAGAAGAAATAAATGATCCTGAATATTTAATAAAATCATATTCAAAACAACCAAAAAATGTTTATGAATCACATACGCATAATGATACAATGTTTCCTTATTACATTGAAATTAAACCTGAAGAATATGATAAAAATGTTAAAAGATTAAATGAATACAATTCAGTTCAAACAAAAGAGAATATTGTAAAACTGGACGATTACGAAGCTGCCAGATTTTTATCTAAATTTGAAAATTGGTACGGGGACGGAAAATTTGAAAGTGGTTTTGAAACTTGGGATGCTAATCCTGATATTGCTAAATTAAATTTTGTATATTCTAGCGCAGATACAAAAGCTATAAAAAATATTTATCCAGAATATCGCAAATTCAGAATAGATAAGCTTAAACGTGCAAATGCACAGGTTCAAGATTACACAATAGAATCAGGGAAATATTGGACAAGGAAAACAGCCGATATTTATAGAATGTATATTGCTCAAAATTTAAAAAATATTGATTCCAATAACCCACTGCTTACGTATACTAAAATTAAAAAGCTTGCAAACGGGAAAATATTCCCGAAAAGCATTGAACACGAAATTTCTAAAGAAGAAGTACAAAACGTAATTTATAATTTATATAAAAAAACAAGATATTTTTCACAAGAAGACAAGAAATCACAAATACTTGAAGGATTAATGAATACACCACTTGATTCTTTTGAATTTGGAGATAATATAGTTGCTGTTTTAGCATCTCCTCTAATATCAAAAAGAGCTTCTGTCTCAGATGAAATAGGAAAATCAAGATATGATTTATATAAAGCAGGAAATCCAAATTTACCTGAAGAATATTCCAAAACCTATTTAAAAATGGAAAAAATATATAAAGAGGAAATGCTTAATTTTGCATTAAAAGTTTTAGAAAAAGTTAATTCAAATCAACCTCAAGAAGCTAAAATTTTTGATGGAGAAAAAGTCACAGAATATGGACAATACGTTCTTCCTCTTATTCTTCCTGAAATTGCAAAGTTTGCAGTAATAAAATCAATATCTCCTAAATCACAAGTAAAAGTTGATAACAATTCCGGCGAAATTTCTTATGACTATAAGAAATTAAAAGAATTATCACTTCAAGGAATAGGGATTAAAAATCCTGCGTCTCCTGAAGATGAAGCTCTTTCTCTTATTTCTATAATGAAAAAAGGTATTATTAAATTATCTTCAGAAGAACTTGAAAAAGCCATCAGTAAATCTTTAAAAGGTACTAATGCAGATAGTTTCAAATTGGCTGATTTAATAATAGATAAAACTCAATCAGGCTTAGATTGGAGAATTGATGCAACAAAAGATATTGCAGATATAGAGGCCTTAAGAAACGGTAATACAAACTTTGATTATACTTGGAATACGGTGATAAACTTCTGGAAGAAATTCGTTTCGAATGTCCAAAAAGAAAATCCAAACGCATACACTGTCGCAGAAGTAACTAATGAAATAGGCATATATGATATGGGTTGGGGTAAAAAATCTAAAAAATTCAGCAATAAAAGTGATATTATACAAAAATTTCTTAGAGAAACAGGTTTAACTTCAACTGCAAATTACTCTTATTACTATAACGATATAATTAAAATGTTCACTTCTACTTTTGAAAAAGGAGAAAGTTTAAGTTCTGATCCAAATATATTAACAGATCATCTATATAAAATACTTATTAACGAAAAAGGAAGAAATCCATTTTTTAAATCTTCATCACTTGAGTCAATAATCTATTCATATACATTTATAGGCAATCATGATAAGGCAAGAGCACTTCACTGTTCGGCACTTGATATGGGAATGTTCTACACAGATTTAACATATCCTGAAAACAAAGAAAAAAGAATGGAAGCTTATAAATTAATAAAAGACGATTATTTTAGAGAAATACCAGAATATGAAATTGATGATTATGATTTTAGTGCGGTTTCTCCTAAAGCAATCGCTATGGGCATAGCTCTTAGAAAATCATTTATTGATGTATTAAATAACTACAAAAATAAAAATAAACTTTCCCAAAAAGAATTTGATAATGCATTTAAATCAATAAGTAAATCAATATCAGATCTTGCGCAAGGAAAATTTGCCGGAAAACAATTCGAGGCCGATGCTTTCGGAATAAAACCTATCGATATCAATATTGAAATGGTTCTTAAACAAGCTCGAGAAAAATATAATTTACAAATGGATAAAGAACTGGAAAAAGCATATTCAAATGACGTTTTTGACAATATCATGACTCCGGCAATAGGCAAAGTAAAAGCAATGATGGAATATCTTGTTGCACTACCTGGAATGCCTACATTGTTTGATGGAGATGATCTCGGAGCAACAGGATATGATTCTGAAACCAAAAATATGTACCTTCAAGGACGACAAAGAATTCACGATGAATGGATTGAAGATAAAAACAGTCAAAAATATAAAAAACTTATAGCTGACAATAAAAAAGACTTTGACAGAATAATGTCCATTCGTAAAAACCCTAAATGTAATGCGCTAAATAATGGAGCACCTTTTGTTTTACCTAAACAAGATGCAATAGTTGAAGAATACAATTATCATTGCAATATTCCTGCGGTATTTAGACAGAGCACAGACGGAAGAATGGCTATTTCGTTATTCAACACAACAGGCGGAAATAACATTGAGATTGACTCTGTTAAATTTAATTTTGATAAAGACGGAACCATAATGGACGGTTCACTCGGCATTGGAATTTCCGGAATTAAAAACGGAACAAAATTTGTTAATGCTAATGATGAAAAAGATATTTACTATGTAAATGAGTTTGAAGGTAAATACTACCTTAAACATGGCTCTGGAGACGGAAAGATAAGATTTTGCGATCCTACCCTAGTTTTATACCATGTTCCTGATAAAAAACCATTATCTTTCACCGGTAATATTGATATAAAACCTTCATATAAATTTGTTGCAAAAGCTTATGCACAACAAATATAAAATTTCCTAGAGCGCAAATCTAAAATGAGCTAAATCACCGTCTTGCATTACATAATCCTTACCTTCGAGACGAGTTACACCCTTTTCTTTACATGCATTATAAGAGCCAAGCTCTATAAAATCCTTGCAAGGCGTAATTTCTGCTCGAATAAAACCTTTTTCAAAATCCGTATGAATAACACCTGCTGCTTGAGGAGCCTTTGTTCCGGAAGTAATAGTCCAAGCTCGCACTTCTTTCTCTCCTGCAGTAATGAAAGTTCTTAATTTTAAAAGGCTATAAACAGATTTTATCATACGATTTATTCCACTGTCTTCAATACCTAAATCTTTTAAATATTCTTGAGCTTCATCTGCCCCAAGCTCTGCAAGTTCTTCTTCTATCTTTGCAGAAATTATAACTGTTTCTGCACCATGAGAATTCGCATATTCTTCAACTTTTTTTGTATAATGATTACCGTCTTTTAAATCATATTCAGAAACATTAGCACAATAAATAACAGGCTTTGTAGACATTAAATTTAGCATTTTTACATAAGGTATTTCATCCTCATCAAAATGTTCTTTTATATTTATAAAAGAACAATTTTGCAACAAATCAATTAATTTAGTTAAGGCATTATTTTCTATAACTGCAGATTTATCCCCACCTTTTGCCAATTTAGAAATCTTTGCTTGGCGTCGTTCAACAGAAGCCATGTCCGCAAGAGCCAATTCTGTATTTATTACCTCTATATCACTAATCGGATCAACTTTACCCTCAACATGAATAGTATTAGGATCGTCAAAACATCTTACAACTTGAATAATAGCATCAACTTCACGAATATTTTGTAAGAACTGATTGCCTAAACCTTCTCCCTTACTTGCTCCTTTAACAAGACCTGCAATATCAACAAATTCAATAGCTGTCGGAATAATATTCTCTGTCTTGCATAACTTAGCAAGAATAGCCAGCCTTTCATCTGGGACTTCAACAACACCTATATTAGGTTCAATTGTACAAAAAGGGTAATTCGCACTTTGAGCATTCCTTGTATTTGTTAAAGCGTTAAATAAAGTTGATTTACCTACATTCGGTAGTCCTACTATTCCAGTTCTTAGCATTATTATTTCTCCCTTTTTTCATTTTAACCCAAAAGAAATTAGCTATTTAATTTTTGTAAACTTTTATTACAAGATATATACTTTTTACTCAATTTTTACATAAATATTTCGTTTATATAAATGCAAGGGATATTGTTGAGAAATAGGGAATATAAAAATGGGACAATTTCAAAAATTAAAAAATTTATATAAAAAAACAGAAAAAAATAGTAGCGATTACTTATATAACAAACTAGAAGTATTCAAACCACAGTATATAAGTGCAACAGAAGAAGCTCAAAATAAAAAAAGTGAACTCGAAACAATAAAAAGCTATAAATTGGAATTTTTAACAGTTAGAGAATTCAGCTCAAAATTATCAAAAGAATACGAACAAAAACGCAACGAAGTACAATTAGAAATAGAAGCACTAAGATTTGCAAGAAGTAAATAATTTAATATACATACAAAACGGTTTAAAAAGGCTTGATTAAAATAATCAAGCCTTTTTTGATAATATACGTATTGTGAAGTTATGTTAAAATTATATACTTTTTAGATAAAAAAAAGCAATTTTTTGAGTATAAAATACTTTATATAGATGTCGGGGAAACAATAGGGAAAATAAAGGAGAAATTCAAATGGCAAGAGTACTAATTTCGATGCCGGAAAAATTTTTAGATGAAATTGATTCAGTTGCATCCACAGAAAATCGCACACGTTCTGAACTTATTAGAGAAGCTCTTAGAACATATATGTACAGAAATCAATTAAGAAATTCGCAAAAATCAATTTCAAATGCAGAATTACTTGATTCACTATTAGGTTAAATAAATTAGGGGAAAAAGAAAATGGCTAAGCGTGATTATGAAATGACAACAGTTTACAAATATGTAGAACTTCTTGAAAATGATTTAAAACCTGAAGAAAAGAAGATTCGCAATGCTGCAGAAAATTATTTATCCAAAATGCGTAGAGCTGATAAAAATGCACAGATATTAGAATTGTTGTTAAATTAAGGGACTTCCTAAAAGGTAAAAGGTTTATTAGAAAGTAAAAAAAAGACCTCGGTAAAAACCAAGGTCTTTTTTAATTATGTAAATCGAAAAATTATTATTCAATAATTTTGTCAACAACACCGGCACCAACAGTTCTGCCACCTTCACGGATAGCAAATCTCATACCTTCTTCGATAGCTACAGGGTAAATTAAATTTACTTCCATAACTACGTTATCACCAGGCATTACCATTTGGCCGTCAAATTTGATTTCACCTGTAACGTCAGTTGTTCTGATGTAGAATTGAGGTCTGTATCCAGGGAAGAATGGAGTATGACGTCCACCTTCTTCTTTCTTCAAAACGTAAACGTTAGCTGTAAAATGAGTGTGTGGGTGAATTGAACCAGGTTTTGCCAAAACTTGACCACGTTGGATTTCAGTTTTGTCAACACCACGAAGCAAAGCACCAATGTTGTCACCAGCTTGACCTTGGTCAAGAGATTTTCTAAACATTTCAACACCAGTAACTGTAGTTTTCTTAGTTTCGCCTAAACCAACTAATTCAACTTCATCACCAACTTTAACGATACCACGTTCAACTCTACCTGTAGCAACAGTACCACGACCAGTGATAGAGAATACGTCTTCAACAGGCATCAAGAATGGTTTGTCCAAATCTCTTTCAGGTTCAGGTATGTATGAATCTAATTGATCCATCAATTCCCAAATCTTATCAACCCATTCATTTTCGCCTCTAGCAATTTTATTGTTTGCTTGAACAGCTTCTAAAGCTTTCAATGCAGAACCTCTAACGAATGGAATGTTGTCTCCGTCAAATTCATAAGAAGAAAGAAGTTCTCTAACTTCCATCTCGACTAGGTCTAACAATTCAGGATCGTCAACCATATCACATTTGTTCAAGAATACAACCAAGTTAGGAACACCAACCTGACGAGCTAACAAGATGTG
>JAGAXG010000032.1 GCA_017941035.1 bacterium
ACATTTGTTGGGATGTAAGCTGAAACATCTCCTGCTTGTGTTTCAATGATAGGTAAAGCAGTAATACTTCCTCCTCCAAGTTCGTCATTTAATTTAACGGCACGTTCCAAAAGTCTTGAATGAAGATAAAATACATCTCCGGGATAAGCTTCACGTCCAGGCGGTCTTTTTAAAAGTAAACTCATAGCACGGTATGCTTGAGCATGTTTTGATAAGTCATCATAAACTATTAAAACATCTTTCCCCTGTTCCATAAATTCTTCACCTATAGTGACTCCGGCAAATGGTGCAATATATTGGAGCGGAGCTGATTCATCCGCTGTTGAAGAAACAATAATAGAATAATCCATCGCACCTTTTTCTTCCAAAGTCTTAGCAAGGTGAGCTACAGTAGATGCTTTTTGACCAATTGCTACATAAATACAAATAACATTTTTGCCCTTTTGGTTAATAATTGTATCAATAGCAATAGCCGTTTTTCCTGTTTGACGATCACCTATAATAAGTTCTCTTTGTCCTCTGCCAATTGGAGTCAAAGCATCAATCGCAGTCAAACCTGTTTGTAATGGTTGATAAACTGAGCGTCTAGCAACTATACCCGGTGCAACCCTTTCAATAGGTCTTGTTTTTTCGTAATGATAATCTCCTTTACCATCTAAAGGTCTTCCTGTAGGATCAATAATTCTTCCGATTAATCCTTCCCCAACTGGGACAGATGCGATTCTTCCAGTTGTTTTAACAACAGTACCTTCTTTAATTTCCGTATATTCACCCAAAATTACAACTCCGACATTATCTTCATCAAGGTTCATTGCAATTCCAAGTGTAGAATGTCCATCTTCAAATTGGACAAGCTCATTTGCCATTACATTACGTAAGCCGTAAACTCTTGCTATACCATCTCCAATTTCTAATACTGAACCGGTATTTGTAACTTCTGTTTGTAGTTCGTAGTTTTCTATTTTACTTTTAATAATTGAACTGATTTCATCTGGTTGAATCAATGCCATTTTATTACCTCATTATATTTTTACTTAAATTTTCTAATTTTGTTCGTACGCTTGTATCTATCAAATTATCATCAAATTTAATTACAAGTCCTGCAATAATACTATTATCAACTTGCCAACTTGGCAGAATTTCACATTCAAGCTTCTTCTGAAGTTTGTCTATAATTTTGTTTTTTAGATTTTCATTTAAAATTGTTGCGGAAATAATTTCAATACGCTTTTGATTTGTATATTTACTGATCAATGTTTCGTAAGCATAATAAATACTTTCGAACTCATCTATTCTATTTTTCTCAACTAATATTTTTAAAAGATTTATAATTTTTAAATCAATTTTATCAACAAAAATTGCGTCCAAGAGTTCAATTTTTTTAGAAAGAGATATAGAGCTGTTTTCTAAAACAATTTTTAAATCGTTTGAGGTTTTAAAAATTTCTATAATCTCCTCTAATTGAGATTTTATATAGTCAAATGAATTGTTTTCACAAGCTGTTTCAACAAGCGCTTGAGCATAATTTTTTGAAATTGAAGATATTATTTTTTCACTCATTATAAAATGTTCTCCAATTCTTTTAGACTTTCATCAATAAATTTTTCATGTAACTCTGGATTAGAAGCTAATTTTTCTATAATTTTATTTTTAGAAGTTTCTACTGAAACTTCAAGTGCCTGTTTTGTCATTGCATTAGAAATTTTCTTTTCTTCAATTTCAGTAACTTTGTCGATATTTGCATTAATAGCTTCTATTGTTTTCTTAGTGTTTTCATTTACTTGTTTTTTAAAAACATCAATTTTTTCTTTAGACAAAGTTTCTATTGTGTTTATTTCTTTAGGCAGATTTTTTAAAGTTTCTTTTGCATCATCCAGATTCTTTTTAGCACTAGTCTTTTCATTTTCTGAGTTTAAAATAGCATTTTTAACTGTTTCGATAGATTTATTTAATGAAATTTTTAAATTGATTTTTTTACAAATCCAAACAAGCAAAAGTGCCATAATTAAAAAATTTATGGTATTAGTATTTGCAAGATATTGAAAAATTGAAACAGACACTAAATCGCTCCTTTGGATATTTTTTCTACTATTAAATCAGATAATTCTGAATAATCAGAGTGAAAATTCTCTTTTTGATGTAAAAGTTCTTCCTTTTTTGACAGAATTTCATTTTTTGCATTTTCTTTTGCTTCTTGAGTTTTGTCAAATGCTTCTTTTTTAGCTATATCAACAGAAATGGATATTTGATGACGACTTTGTTCTTTTGCATTTATAAGTTTTGTATCATGTTCATTTTTACATTCTTCAGCTTGCAAATTGATATTTTTTGCTTCTTGATAATTTGAACTGACGTACTGTTCGCGTTTTTTGATAATATTTAATATCGGTTGATAAAATATTGCGTTCATAATAAACATGAACACCACAAAACTTATCATTGCTATTAAAAATGTCGCATTAAATTCAATCATTAAACTAACCTTTATTTAGAAAATAATAACATAATAGCTATAAATAATGCATAAATTGCTGTTGCTTCTGCTAAACCTGCGCCGATAATAAAGTTTTTAAAGGCTTCACCCTTAATTTCAGGTTGTCTTGCAATAGCGTCTAAAACACCTTTTGTTGCAATACCTAAACCTAAACCTCCACCTATTGCGCCAAAACCTATTGCAATACCAGCGCCTAATTTTGCTAAATCCAATGTTTGTTCAATTGCCATAATTTTCTCCTTATATTTATTCTTCTTGTATAGCCATAGATATGTATGTTGTCGATAATAATGTAAAAACTAAAGCTTGAATTAATGCAACAAATAATTCAAATAACATAAACGGTAAAGGCAATGCAACCGAGCAAAGTCCTATAAAAGTTGAAACAAGTAATTCTCCTGCAAGTATATTTGCAAAAAGTCGCAATGCCAAAGAAAACGGTCTTACAAAAAGTTCTAAAGTGTCAACAAGAGTAATAATTATTCCGTCAATACTGAATCCTTTGAAAAAGAATTTTCTTCCATTTTTTTTTACACCATAATATATATAATAAATTGATACAACAATAGCCATTGCTGATGTCATATTTATATCGTTATTAGGAGATGCTAATTCCCCTGTACTTAAGTGAATTAATCTTAAAGGAAGCTGACCGAAAAGATTAGCTGTTAAAATAAACATAAATAGGGTTAAAATAATTGCAATATGTTTTTGTGCATTATCATTTCCCATACTTGTTTTTGCAATTTCATTAAAGTATTTAATAATTCCTTCCCCAATAAGCTGAAGCTTATTAGGAATCAAAGAGAGATTGCGCGTAGTTACGACAGCCAAAATAATTAATAAAAACATTGAAAACCACATGGTTAAAATAGTATCCATATTGAAAGATACATTATGACCAAGCAATGAAACCGTATAAACCCAATGTTCCATATTTCTCCCTTCTGTGATTTATACTATTACAAAAAATTTTTTTTAGCAAATTATTACATACAGAAATTAAAATATTAATTATTGTATTCTTTTGCGTATTTAGGGTTTACGGCAATCCATTTAAAAGTTTGTGTATCAATTTCAGGAATATCAATTACAAAAGTTCCTCCGTATCTTCCTCTTGAAAATACCAGATATCCTTCTTTTGCAATATTATGAAAAGCTTTTCTAACAGTATTCGGACTCAAATCCATTTTTTTAGATAGTTCCATAATAGACGGAAGTTTGTCCCCTATTTCATAATTTTGAGCAATCATTCGCTTTATGTGATTTTGAGTTTTTTCATAGTGATAAAAAGCAGTATCTTTTGCAGGTGCAAAAATAGATGTTTCAGGTTTGATATATGTTTCCTTTTGATTCGGTAATTTTATAACTGTTGTTCCATATCTTCCTCGCCTAGCAAGAAGTATTCCTTTATTAATTAAGATTCTTAGTGCATCGTGAACAGTTTTTACACTAGCCTTTAATTCTTTGGATAAAACAGAGTGTGGAGGAATTTTTTCTCCGATTTTCAAATTATTTGAAATATAATTTTCTAAATCTTTAACAACCATGTTTACTAGTGTTTCAGGCTTATTAGCAGATGTTGTATTAAAATCAAGAGTTCTAATAACCCAGCCGTATTCGTTAGAATTTTTGTATTTATGTTCAAGAATTTTTTTAGCTGTAAGATTTTCTAATGCAAGTCTTGTTGTGTTAGGCGAAAAATCTATAATTGTCGATATTGTTTTAGAAGAAGGTAATTGTGATCCGATTTTAAATCCATCGGATAAAAGATATCTTTTGATTGCTTCAACTGCCATATCTCTTTTAGATGTAAGCTTCCTCATCGTCGTAACAGGCATATTGTGGTCTCTAACTATTGTCCCAATGCATTGTTTTGACTCAACATAACCAAGGTCTTCAATATATCTGAACGCATTTTGCATTGTTCCGATACTTACACCTAATGTATATGCAAAATCTGATTTGGAAGGTAAAAGATTGTTAACTTTTATTTTATTATTTTTCAAATCTTTTTCAATCCATGCCATAAGCCATTTCGCTATAACAACTGATTTCGCTTCAAAAATATTTTTTAAATCAGGAAGACTTATATCAATGTCTTTGATTGAAATACTTTGATAATTGGATTTCTTAGCAAGTACAAAACTTTTATTCATATGCTTTTCCTTTTTAACTTTTTAATGATACACTATTTGTAAAAAAACATCAAGTTTTTTTTTGCTAGTAAAATCAAAAATATGTTATAAATATTTATATGGCAAAGCAAAAGATTATAGCATTAGTAGATTGTGATTCGTTTTTTGTATCTTGTGAGCAAAAGCGTAATCCGGAGTTAAAAAATTCTGCAGTTTGTGTACTCTCAAATGCGGATGGATGCGTAATTTCTCGTTCAGCAGAGGCAAAACAAATGGGTGTTAGAATGGGTGAACCGTATTTTATGGCAAAAAAAGAGCATCCAAAAGCTTCTTATATTGTTGCTGATCACGAATATTATTCTTTGATTTCTGCTCATGTAATGTCTATTTTGAAAGATTTTAGCCCATATGTGCAAATATATTCCGTTGATGAAGCTTTTGTTGATTTTACAGGTCTAACAAGATTTTATAAATGTAATTATTTTAATTTGGCGAAAATGTTACGGCAAAAAATTTTAAATGAAGTTGATATTCCTGTTTCTATTGGAGTTAGTTCTTCAAAAACGCTTGCAAAACTTGCATCGGATAAATCAAAAAAAATTGAAAGTCATGTTTTTCTTATAGGTAAAAGAAAAATAGGTAAAGTTTTAAAAAGCACAAAAATTGAAGAAATTTGGGGGATAGGTAAAAAATTAACTCTTTCATTAAAAAAAGAGGGTGTGTTAACCGCAGTTGAACTTGTGAATAAATCTGATCAATGGTTAGATAAAAAAATTGGTATTCATGGATTAGAAATGAAATATGAACTTCTCGGGAATATAACCTCTCCGGTTGTTAATGATGAAAAAACTCCGAAATCAATTCAAAATACTAAAGCTTTTGGCATATTTACATCAGATTTCAATTTTATAAAAAATGAATTAAACAGACATATTCATACTTCCTGTCGAAAACTTCGTTCTTATGATACAAAGTGTTTGCAGGTTGGTGTAATGCTGAGAACAAAAGATTTTAAAATATTTTTTGCAAAAGAAGATTTACATTACCCTTCTGATTTTGAACTGGAAATTTCAAAGATTGCTATAAAATTACTAAAAGAAATTTATAATCCTAATATTTTATATAGAAGTACGGGAGTTGTATTAGAAAAAATTGGAGAACATGGAACAGAACAATTGTCTTTTTATTCTGCAGAGGATAAATATTCAAAATTGACTAAGTGCTTTGATAAACTGGAAGCAAAATTCTCTAAGAATATAATAAAAATGGGATTTACTGATAGTAAAAAAAAATAATATTTGAAAGACGCTTGTTCAAATTGGATAGTTTTTTTATTAGTGGGCTATTGACTTTTCCCCGTAAAATAATTTAAAATTAAAGTCGAAAGAAGGAGTGTTTATTATGGTTGCATTAAAAGGGTCAAAAACTGAAGAAAATTTGTTGTCTGCATTTGCAGGGGAATCACAAGCAAGAAATAAATATACTTATTTCGCTTCAAAAGCTAAAAAAGATGGTTATGTTCAAATTAGTAAAATATTTGAAGAAACTGCTAATAATGAAAAAGAACATGCTAAAATTTGGTTCAAACTTTTGAATGGGATAAATGATACAGTAAAAAATCTTGAGTCTGCGGCTGCAGGTGAGGCATTTGAACATATAAATATGTATCCGGAATTCGCAAAAATCGCAAGAGAAGAAGGTTTCAACGATATTGCAATATTATTTGATCAAGTTGCAAAAATAGAAAAAGAGCATGAAGAAAGATATCGTAAACTTTTGGCAAATATTAATGAAGATTTAGTGTTTTCTTCTGATGATGATGCTATTTGGGAATGCTCTAATTGCGGGCATATTGTTATTGGTAAAAAAGCTCCTGATAAGTGCCCTGTGTGTGATCACCCTCAAGCATATTTTCAGAAAAAAGCTAATAATTATTAATTTGTAAATTTTTGTATCTTTACTAGCAAAAAAAATATTTATGCGTTTTCGGCTTTAAAGGCAGGTGTTCTTATGGTTTCTATTCAAAAAATTTCTTTTAGGGGTGAAAATTCTACAAATTTGCTGACAAAATATCAGACAAATAATAAGTCTGAAGTTTTGGCTGCGGATGATAAACAGGCAGAGTTAAAAAAAATACCCCCAAGTGTAAAAACTTCATATGTTACATCCGCAATTGCTCTTGCCTCTTTGGGATCTGCAACATATATTGCAGTTCGAAACGGTAAACTTTCAAAAGTTGTAAATAATTTATCTTCAAAACTGAAAAACTCAGAGGAAGAAATAATAAATTTGAAAAATGAACTTGCAAATTCAAAAGAAGGGCTTTCTAAAAAAATTGAAGATAGAGTTTCAGATTTAGGTAAATGGCAAGATGGTCAAATAAATGGTTTAAGAGAAGATTTATCTCAACGAATTCAACATGTAGTTATGTCTGTACAATCTGCAGGAATGAAGGCCATAGAAGTTTCGCCTGTTGATATTAACGGAATGCAATTAAATTTAGCTACGGTATTAAATGGTTACGGTAAACATACAGAAGAACTGGAAAAGTCTTTGCGTAGTGAAGCAACAAGAAGAATTTTTGGATTTGTTGACCGCTCAAATATTACACCGGCAAAAGATTTAATGATTCGTGTACCGACTTCGGAATTTAAAGGCTTTACCAGCACAGGAGGGATGTCTATTGTCCCGAAAGAAGTTATTGCAAATCTCGGAGGCATTATTAACAATAAGCAAAATGCAAAACTTATTGTAGATACTCCACTTTATTTAGGACAAGTTGAAGATAATGCTTTTTATTCTATAAAGCGTCGGTCTGATGGTTTATACGATTATATAAGTTCTAAATCTGATAAACCTATTGCGAAATTGGAACAGATAGATTCTATGCGTATTCCTGTATACACTGATAAAGGTAAAACTGATGAAGTTGTTGATGTGTTTATTGCAAAAGATAATGAGCAAATTGTTGATTTTGAACTTTTAAAACCTTGGTTGAAAAAAGATGTTTTATCAAATATTGAGAACCATTTAAAAAAGGCAGAACCATTTGAAATAAATATAAGTTCTTTAAAAATAAAATTTGATCCTGATAGAGGGATATCAAAGCCTTTTGCGATTGTAAAATACGATGCTGTTTTTTATAAGCATGATAAATTTAGAATGAATGGTCCTGTTTTTGATGGAAGTGCAAAAAATATTTATAACAATGCTACTCACGAATCCGGCGAAACTGAGAGATTTATTTATTTTGACAAGTTTTTCTATGAACATTTGTTGAAGAATGAAGAAACATCAAAGATACCTTTGCGTGCAGATTTGATTATAGGTAATGATTGGCAGTCAGGTGGTATAAGTGCCATGATGAAGCTATTGACCACTGCACGTAAATATTCAGGACTTGATCCAAAAGTCGCAGATAAAATATATAACACTCCTATTATGACAATAATGCATAATGCAGGATTATCAGGAGATGTTTGGCATTCTCAGCCAAAACTTCTAAATGTTATGTTTGGTGAACATTCTGCGATGATTACAAAAAATGCATGGATGCCGTCTAATGCTAATTTGAACGGAGATAGTTTAAATGGTTTATTCCACGGAACTAATTTAAATCCTCAAACAATGGCAGCAGCTTATTCTGATGTTATTACTCCTGTTTCAGTTGGGTATGGTAATGAAATGGCTTCGCACAGCGGTTTTGGGGGAAATAACCATGATATATTCAGAATGCGTGGAAGATTTCATGAATTTTCAGATATTGAACATTTGAAATACATAGCACGTCAAAATGGTATAGATGACAAATTAGTATCTGAGAATAATATCGCATATAGACCTATAACTAATGGATGTGATAGGGTTAATAACATGCTTACAGATGCATCTGCAAGAAAGATAGAAAAAGCAATTGGTTTGGAGACACATTCATTAAGACTTCGCAGACAAAACGAAAGTGTTTATAATTGGCATCGCCATAACAAAGAAGTTTATTTGAATAAAGTAATTCAAGAAGTAGATATGGCAAGAGCCGGAAAAGAAAATCCAATGAATATTGAACTTCCGGAGCTAACAAACCTTTCCGGAGTTACTAAAGATACTATGGTTGTTTCAACGGCCGGAAGAATTGTTGATCAGAAAGGTCTTGATATTTTCGCAGAAGCTATTGAGGAATTTTTATCAAAACATTCTCAGGATGGTAATTTGCCTGTATTTTATGCTCAAGGTGTAGGCGACAAAATATATATAGATAAACTATTACAGGTAAAAAGAAATATTGCTCAAAAATACGGACAACAGGCTTCAGATAGAATAGTATTCGCAAAATTATTCTCAGAAGCTGGAAGATATGACGGATGTAAGTTAATGTCTGATTTTACAGTAATGTCAAGCTGGTTCGAACCTTGCGGATTGGTTCATAAAGAAATAGCTGCATTTAGTGGAGCAATTCCTATAGTGAATACTGTCGGTGGTTTAACTGATGGATTAAAAGATGGCGTAAATGCTATTTTTGCAAAATTTATGAATAAATTCGAAAATTATAATGATGCATTGGCATTTAATAGAAAAGCATTTTGTGATGCTATAGAAAATGCTTATGAATTATTCAAAGACAAAAAACGTTTTGCTGAGGTTTTACAAAATTCATATGAACTTGATCATAGTTGGTTAAAGTCTGATGGACCAATGGAAAAATATGCAAAAACATTTGTAGATTTGAAAGTTTTATCTCCTGAAGTTTTAGAACGTAACTAGCAAATTATTTTTTGTTTGTTGTTTATAAAAAATGTATAAAATTTTTTAGGAGTACAAAAAATGTATGTATCAAAGTTAAATAGCATTAGCATATTAGATTTCAAAAATGTATACGGAAATATTTCTGATCATGCAAAAACGGTATTGAGCACTCAAATTAGGGATATTGCATATAGTTTCAAAGTTTTGTATGAACATTATACTCCAGATTTGATGCTTAATAATAAACAATTATTAAAAGATTTAGGAATTGAATATATAGGGAAAACAATGTTCGACGGAATAGTTTTTTCCGGTGAAAAATTTAGAAAAATTGTTTCATTTCCTGAAAAAGGTCATTTCAATATAAAATTTTTGGATAATAATTACACATATAGAGTTGCTCATGAATTAGATGTATATGGAAGTAAAAATAAATATTTATCTTCTGGTCATTCAAAAAATGATGATTTAGAGATTGTAGTTAGTGATGTTTTAGATGAAATTGATTCTAAACTTTTTAATTTTAGAAGAAATATAAAAATGCCGGAAGTAAAACCATATATCCCTGGTATGTTAAAATAAAAGGATTAAGTATGGAAATTTCTAAAAATTTTAATAAACCTCAATTCGGAGCCAGATTGGTCAGAGCTAATGTAAAATTAGGTTCTTCAAGGTGGAAAAATGTGGAAAAAATATTTAAGGTAAATACAATTGAAGCTCCAAATGATAAATTTATTGTAGGTTCTTGTGAAGATGGTTCTTATTATTTAACATTAGATCATAATAATAATTATTTTGATTCATTACCATTACCATTTAAAAAACTTTTTGATTGGGTAATGCGTCTTTCTGATGAGCAGTTGGCAGATAGATTTACTAAACTTTATAAAGGAATGAAATTAAAACAGAATGCTCGTAGGGCTATAAAAAATACTGATTTAAAAGATATTCATGCAATAGATAAACTTGAAAGAAACTATGTGCAATCTATAAGACAGTTATATAAAGATGATAAAGAAATGCTAAATACATACATCAGAGGTTTAGGCTGGAAAGGTGGAGTAGAACCATTTTTCAGAGAAAACTCATTGATTTTTGATATATAATTATATAAACTCGAAAGGAATATAAAAATGGTAGTAAAAATAGATTTAACACAAGTAAGAAGAAGTAATGGCGGACAAGTTATTACAAATGGGAAATTAGGAAAGCAAGCCAAAAAGGTCGTTCGCCAAATTCAAGAATTTGTATCTAATCAAGAAAGATATAACGTCGGGGTATCTGAAAAGCCCGAACAAAAAGCAGTAGTATTGAGTTTAATGACACGTTCTTATGGTGAGAACGGATATGAAGTTTTACACAATCGTATGCTAAAATCAAAAGGTGCAACTGAAACTTACCAAAAAGCAATTCAAGATATGATTAAAAATGAAGAAAATCTTATTGCAGAACGCAGAGCAACACATAAAGCAAGCCAAAACAATACTGATAGTCTTGATGAAATATTAGAAGTAAATGGCAAGTTTTGGAATAGTGTAGGAAAAGTTGCACAAAAGGGTGTGTCAAAGGTTGCTAATTTCGTTCAATCTGCAGTAGGTATAAGATAAAAATTTGTAAAAGAATAAAAGGAGTTTGTAGGTTGGGCATACTTGCCCAACAATAACTTTTGAGTACAAAAATTAGACAAAAAGTGCAAATTTGTGGACGTTTTTGTCACCATAATCGGACATTTCGGACTTTTATACTCAACCGATTTCCAACCTCATAAATCTCTAAAATTTACTAAACTTGGCACTTATGCCGATTAAAAATATTTACCCCTCCCGACCAAATGTCCAGTTAAAAGGTAATATAATTTAAAAGTTGATATAACTAAAAAAAAAACACCATTCGGTGTTTTTTTTAATGGTGCCGCAACTCGGAATTGAACCAAGGACACAGGGATTTTCAGTCCCTTGCTCTACCAACTGAGCTATTGCGGCATATTTTTTAAATTTGTTTATCCAAAATCATGTTTCAGAATTATGTGGCTGCATATTGCTAATTGCCAATTCATGTGTGCCACACCTATATATTACTTACTCAAACTTGAAAGTCAAGAATTAAATTATGACTGACCTGTAAGATAAAAGGTCACGTTCCTTCCTTCAAGTTGAGGTTTCTTTTCTAATACGGCAGGAATTTCTCCTTGAAGCATGTCATCAATAAATCTTTTTGCTAAATCAAAGGCTAAATTTGAATGTTGCATTTCCCGTCCTCTAAGCATTATTACGCCTTTAACTTTATTGCCTTGAGATATAAACTTTCTAGCACTTTTAATTCTAACTTCATAGTCATGCACATCAATTTTATATCTCATTTTGACTTCTTTTATTTCAACAACTTTTTGTTTTTTCTTAGCTTCCTTGGCTTTTTTAGCCTGTTCATATTTGTATTTCCCGTAGTCTAATATCTTTGCTACCGGCGGATTTTGGTTAGGACTAATTAATACCAAATCTAAATCTGCATCTTCTGCCATTTGACGAGCTTTTGATGTCGGAACTACTCCATGATTTTCTCCGTTTTCATCTATCAATCTCACTTCTTTAGAACGGATAAACTCGTTCATGATTGTTTTGTCCTTTGATTTTGCGTTGTTATTTATTGTCCTGTCTCCTATATGTCCTAATTCTCAATGAACTTATAATATCATAAAAATCTAAAAATCAAATACTTTGCTTAATTAAATCTTTTATTAATTTTTGTTAATAAAAACAACTTAAATATTAAAGTTATAGATATTTATATCCGATATATATATTGTGAATAAAAGTATTAGTAAATGAAATATAAATAAGGAGTATTTGCGGATGAACAAGCAAGAACGTGTTATGTTAAAAACTATGGAAAAAATGAGTTTTAAACTTAAAGAAGATGTTTCGGTAGATTTTAATATGGGTAAGCCAATTCAAGATTTATTTGACAATTGTTTAAATTTTATTTCAGTTAATGATTTTAAAATATAAAGTTTTATAAGAACAAGAATATTATTCTTGTTCTTTCTGTTATTCTTACGTAATTTTACAATTTACCCGTTTGTATATATACATAATTGAACGATTGTAATAAAATATTGTCAGTAAAGGGAGCAATTATGTATAGTAAATTCGGAAAATTAGTACTAATTATGGCATTATTAAGTTCTGTTTCTCATGCTGATTTCAGAGAACATTTTGATTTGGGGCAAAATTATTTATCTCAATACCAGTATGCAAGTGCAATTAAAGAATTCAGAAGTGCATTAAGAATAAACTATATGGACACATCGGCAAGGATTGGTCTTGTAAATGCTTATTTTGCACAGGGAGCTGAGTATGCCAATAAAAATAATGATTGGGAAAAAGCTTCAGATTCTTATAGAAATGCTCTGTTTTACTTGATGTACTATCCAAATCAGGATCAGGTGAAAAATTCTTCGCAAGCTATTTCTCAAGGACAATCAAATTTAGAGAAGTGCTTGCGTGCTATAAATTTTGATGAATCATTTCAAAATCATTATGATACCGCAAAAAGGCTTCGTGCTCAAGGAGAATTTGGTGCATCTGTTTACGAATTTAATAAAGCACTTGGCAGTAAATCTCTCCAGAAAGATAGTTTTAAACAAATTGGAGATATTATGAATATTCTTGGTAATAAACCCAAAGCAGAAGATTATTACCGAAAAGCAGTCGCTGTCAGTCCCACAGATTTAGATTTAAGGCTTACTTATGCAAAAGCTCTTGATGAAAACGGAAAAAATGATGAAGCTTTAAAAGAATATGGTTATGTTCTTTCAAAATCGACAGCTGATAATAAAGAAATTCTGTATGTCTTGGAAAGGACTTTTAAGAAAAAGCTTGATGAAAAACCAAATATTGCTAATTTTAATGCGAATATGGGTGCAGTGTTACAAAAAGAGGGCCGCTTTGATGAAGCTTTAAGTTATTACAAGCAGGCTGAAGCTCTTGATCCTTCCAATATTAATACAAGAATAAATGTAGGTACTTTATATCAGCAAAAAGAAGATTACAAAACTGCTATAAAAGCGTATGATTCTGTTTTAATACTTTATCCGGATAATGTAAATGCTATATTATATCGAGCACAATGTTTTGATAAATTAGGAGATACAAAAATTGCACAAGAAGGTTACAAGAAAGTTTTAGCAATAGATCCTGATAATTCTGTAATAAAACAGCAAATGATAGATAATGTTAAGAAAACATCTTCACCATTACAGTTTGTTGAGTATGCAAAAACTAATTTTTCAAATCCTTCAGAGCTCGTTTATGATTATGCAATAGAACTTCATAAAGCAGGTAAAATTGATGATTCTGTGTATATGTATAATGAAGCAATAAAGTTGGCCGGTGCAAATGTGGAACCGGATATGTACGTGAATCTTTCGCTTGTTCAAGCTCAGGGAGGTAATTATGATGGAGCAATTTCTACTTTGAATATGGCAAAATCTAAATTCCCGAATGATAAAAATATAAAAGATACTCTTGCAAATATTGGCGGAATGAAAACTGATAATTTAATCCAAAAAGCTTCAGAGTATTATATTAATAAGGATTTTCAAAACGCTATAACAACTTATTTAAGTATAAATCCTCCGACTGTAAATACGATACTTGGAATTGCGACATCATATCAGCAGCTTGGCGATAAAGATAAGGCGATTGAATACTATAAAAAAGCGCTTGAATTAAAACCTATTGATTCTGATATTGCTTATTATATAGCAGTGTTATATGGAGAAAAAGAAGATTATATAAGTGCAAAAGAATATTTACAAAAATCAATTACTTTCAATCGTAATAATAAAGATGCTATATCTTATTTAAATTCTATTGAAGAAAGCGAATTCTCAACTCTTTTAAATGATGCGATTTCAAAGTATGAAGCAAATAATTTGGACGAAAGTTTAAAAGAATTTAATCAGATTTTAGCTAAAGATCCTAATAATGACTACGCGCTTTATTACCGAGGGATGATTTATGATTCAAAGAATAATAAGCAATCTGCCATCGAAGATTTGAAAAAAGCTTATTCATTAAACAAAGATTTTGCTATATGTAATTATTTGATCGCATCTGATTATGATGCTTTGGGAAATTACAAGGAAGCTTATAATTATTATAAAGCTTATGCGCAAGATGAAAATGTCCAAGAAGATGAGTATAAAAAGTATGCAAGAGATAGAGCCGAGGAATTAAAGAATTATGCAAGCTCAGCCTCAACGGCAAAAAAATAGTATAGTTGAAATATTAAAAAGTAAAGTTTCGTTAGCTCCAATGGCAGGGATAACGGATTATGTATTGCGAAGTTTAATAAGAGAATATTCAAAAAAATGTCTGTTGACTACAGAAATGATTAGCGCTGAATTTCTTGCTCAAAATAGAAAGCAGGACGATATATTGATGCTTAATGAAGATCATCATCCTATAAGTTATCAATTATGTGGTCATAAACCTTGGATGATGGGTGATTCTGCACAAAGACTTTCTGAATTTGCTGATATAATTGACATTAATATGGGTTGTCCTGTCAGGAAGGTCGTTGGGGGAAATGACGGATCTGCTTTGATGCGTAATCCTGAACTCGCGTATGATATTGTTCAAGCGGTAAAAGAAAAGACTGATAAACCTGTTAGTGTAAAATTTAGATTAGGTTATACAGCTCAAGAGATGAATTTTGTTGAGTTCGGACAAAAAATGCAGGAAGCAGGTGCAGAGTTTATTACTTTGCATGCAAGAACAAAGGCTCAGATGTATTCCGGGCATGCTGATTGGGAAAAAATAAAAGAATTAAAAGAAAATGTAGACATACCTGTTTTTGCCAATGGAGACGTAAAGACTGTTGAGGATGCTGTTATGTGCTTAGAGCAATCTAAGGCTGATGGCGTTGCTGTTGGCCGAGGGGTATTAGGTGATCCTACTCTTTTATACAGAATCGAATATTTCTTGGATACAGGTAAAATTATTTCGGCTCCAAATTTGAGTGAAAAAATTGAAATAATGAAACATCATCTTGAAGAAGAAATAAAATTACGAGGGGAAAGCGTTGCAATAAAATTTTTTAGAAAATTTTATCCATTTTATATTTCAGGAGTAAAAAACGCTTCTAAAATTAGAGGTGTATTAATGACTGAGGAAAATTATCTCAAACTTTTAGATTATTTTGAATACATAAAAAATCAAGATCTTTTATTATAATTACCCTCTTGCGAAAACTTAAAACATAGTTTATAATAAGAATATAAATACGCGGAAGTAATTCAAATTGAAAGGAGATAGAATTATGCTAAAA
>JAGAXG010000001.1 GCA_017941035.1 bacterium
ATAAATATAATAACAAATTATTAAAAACCTGTCAACATATAAATAAAAAACATGTTTTTATTAAAATCTTAAATTTCAGAAGAAATAATTTAATATTTATAAACTTGGTTCGTTTTCAGCCCATGTTAAAATATGTGTCTGAAATGTGCGTTATTATTGATTGATAGACTTGACTTGTTGTAAAAGGGAGTTAAGATGAATAGTGACATAGCAAGTGTTTTAAGACTCCGCAGGTTCGGGTCCAACCCAGGCAGTTTTAAGAGTTTATGTATATAGATACTCATGATACTTCCTAGGTATATTGGTTATAAATAGACAGTTAAAATTGAACATGGGTTTTAATGGGACATTTGAAAATTTATTTTTTTGCCATCTTTCGGCTTTGTGTTTGTGGGTTTTAATGGGACTCTGTTTACAGGGACATTTGAAAATGTAGATTATCAGAGAGATTAAGAATACTACCCCCGGAAGTTTGAGAGAATTCTCAAACTTTTTACATTCTGGGGGAAATCTTTCAAAACTAACTGATAAAAATTCTTAAACTCTTTGATAATTCATTCTTAAAGTCACTGATACTTTATTGATAAGTTTTGTGTTGATATGTGTTTAATTATTAAATTCCAAAATCTCATCATCATCAGGTACAATAACATTATTTAGTTTTAGAGATTTTATATTTTCTCTTGTAACGGTTAAGTGGCTTACTGTGTCCATGTGGCTTGCAATTATAGTTGAATTTTTTGCATACTTTGATATTGATTTTGTGTCCTCAATATCCATAATTAACCTTTCACCCTCGCCCACTAATACAGTGGCACCGCAAGCATTTATAACAATAACTTCAGGGTTAAATTTATCAATAGCCGTTCTAACTTCATCGCACCAAATTGTATCGCCTGCAACGTATAATGTTTTTTCTGCGTCTGATTTGAACACTATTCCCATAGCATCATAAGGCATACCGATTTTCTCGCACATCGGTTTTACAACTTTACGTCTGCCGTGCTGGCATTGTGTTTTTAATAGTTTTGCCCCCTCAAAATCTGTTCCGTTTTCAGAAACAATACGAACATCATTAAACCCAAAATTTTTAATTATATTCAAATCTGTTTCATTCTGAACAAAGAACGGAATATTTTTATCCAATACATTTACTGCAAATTCATCAAAATGGTCAGGATGAAAATGGGTTAGAATAACCGCATCCAGGGGTAAATGATTTATATCGAAATCCTTTGGTAAATCAACTCTTGGCTGCCTAACCTCACTGTTCATTGCACCCTCAAACCCCGGCATAAAGTCCTTCGGCATTAACCATGGGTCAATTAAAAATCTTTTATCGTTATAAATTACAATTATTGTTGCGTTTCTGATTTGATGAATTTTCATAATATAACTCCTTAATGGTTGCAATGATGTCCTTCGCCGTGGTGATGGCAGTGCGCGTGATCATGACCTTCGCCGCCGCATGCGTTTTCACCTGTTTCAAGAGAATTTGCCATATATTTTTCTAAAACTTCTCTAATCGGTAATTCAGGGCAACCCGCAACAACCTCAACCCCGTTTTGAGCAAACATCATCATTGGTCTGCCACCCATTCCACCGGCTAAAACTTTACTTACACCCTGTTCTGATATCCAAGCAGCACTCTGACAAGAAATTCCTTCTTCCGGTATTTTTTCTTCTATAGTTAAAATTTCTTTTGTTTCAGGATTAATTTCAGCAAATGTAAAAGAATCACAATGCCCGAAATGTCCGCATAATTTTCCCACTCTTGTCGGAATACAAATTTTCATAACCATATCTCCTTTTAATTTTTCAATGTTACTCTGTAATAGAATGGCACTTTCTAAAGCTTCAGTGTCTGTGAGATTATGCCTTTTTGCGTAATCTCGCAAAATATTTAAAATGTTTTCGTTAATTCTTCTATTGAACGGTACTTTTTTAAGACAGGTTTTCTTTCTTCCTGCCATTTCACGTTTTCCGCCCCAATTGGATTTTTGACAACATTTCATAATACAAAACTAACACGCTTATTTGATTATATCAATACATAATCAAATTGCCTAAACATTTTATAAACACGCTTTATATCCTTGCAATTTATAGAAGAAAGCCATAGGAGTGTTGATGATAGAGGAATACAACTCTTCACAAAAAGTTCGATTCTGGCACTTTTCGGGGAGTTTTTTCTTGTTTTTGCCCATTTCTGCGAAGTAACAAAACGGTCTATGTTTTAACGATTACTCTGCATAATAAAGTTCTTTATTATATCAATTCCGTTTTCTGTAAGTATTGCTTCCGGATGGAACTGCACACCATATATTTGTTTATTTTTAATTTTTATCGCCATCGGGATATCATCCGTTGTTTTCGCAGTAATTTCTATTTTGTCTGTTGGCTCAGATACAATAAGAGAATGATATCTCGTAGCACTAAACCCCTGTTTCAACCCCTTAAAAAGCTCAAAATTTTCATCAAAATATATATCTGAGTTTTTCCCGTGAAACGGTTCTTTTGTTTTAATAATTTTTGCACCAAAATATTTTGCTATACACTGCATACCCAGACAAATCCCAAATATAGGTTTAAAATCTTGATAAAAATCGATAATTTCCATACAAATCCCGGAATTATCAGGATTTCCCCATCCGGGAGAAAGGATAATCTTTGAAAAATCAAGTTTTTTTATTCCCTCAAGTGTCATTTCGTCGTTATTTATAACAACCGGATTAACCCCAAGCATTTTGACATATTGTACTATGTTATAGGTAAAAGAATCGTAGTTATCTATTACCAGCATAGTTCCACCTCAACAACACCTCTGACTGAATTAAAACAATAGATTTTTTCGGCTGTTTTTAAATCCTCAGGATATAATATTCTTTCTTCAATCCTTCCGCTATTGAGCAGCTTTTGTCTTGTTATACCGTTTAGAAGTCCGCATTGTAAAGGAGGTGTATAGATTTTACCGTTTTTCTTAACTGCGATATTGGTAAATGTCCCTTCAGTAATTTCGCCTTTTTCATTCAAGTTAATCTCTTCAAAAACATCCTGTTGAGCTGTCTTTCGAATGCTTGTTTTATGATACAAAAACGGATTTGAAGAATTTGTTTTATTTGCAATCTTTATTCTTGGATTCTTAGGTAATTCCGGAATGTTCCTTGTAGTGAGTTCAAAGTTGCCGTCCTTGGATAATTCTATTCTATTTACAACCTTTTCATTAAAACAGAGTTTTTCTATATCGTCATTCCAAACAAACCCTAACTCTTTTGCAGACTGTTTTAATCTCTTAATATGCATCTCAAAATCCGTAATCCCTGTTTCAATGAGCGAAAATTCCGTATTCAAAAATTTTGCTTTAATCAAGGTTTCTTCCCACTCATCTTCAGCATTTGAATCCCAGACAATTGCACCACCCGCATAGTATGTATAAACCTCATCCTTATTTTTCTTTTGTAAAATCCTTATCGGAACAGAAAAAACTGCTTCATCTTTGTGCAAATACCCAATTGCACCACAATAAACCTCTCTTGGAAATTTCTCCGTTTCTGAAATAACCTTCATTGTTGATAGTTTTGGAGCACCTGTAATTGAACCACAAGGGTAAATTGCATTAATAATATCGTAGAGCGTAATATCATCTTCCAACTCTGACGATATTTCTGATGTCATTTGAAACAGGGTTTTGTGCTGTTCAATATCAAAAAGTTTATTAACATTAACAGTTCCTGTTTTAGATATTCTGCCCAAATCATTTCGCAACAGGTCAACAATCATAATATTTTCAGCACGATTTTTAATATCGTTATACAAAAAGTTTTTCAACTCCCAATCTTCCTGTGCATTCTTCCCTCTTTTTACGGTCCCTTTCATTGGTTTTGTCAATATCATTCTGCCTTTTAAAGCAAAAAACAACTCCGGAGAAAATGACAGTATTGTTTCGTACTTATTTTGCAAAAATGCGTTATATGGTGTTTTTTGATTTTGCAAAAGATAGTTATATAAATCAATCTCGTTTGCATTGGTTTTTAATACAGAGGGATATGTATAATTAACCTCATAGGTAACACCCTCTTTTATCTGCTCTTTTATATATTCTATCTGCTTTATGTATTCTTTTTTAGATATTAAAGGTTTAACAATAGTACCGATTTTATAATTAGGATTCTTTTGTTTAAAAGTCTCAAATGATTCAAATGCTTCAAAATAAACAAGAGGAGCTTCTTTTGACACGTTTTTTATGTCATACCGTATATACCCAATCAAATACAAACCTTCATTTTTCAGTGTTTCAATTCTATCTAATGCGGATTCTACGTTTTCAGGCTCAAAAATTTCGATAGTTTCAACAGGTTTTTTAAATACTTTATCTGCATATATTTGCATAATCATCTCTATTTATATCTTGAATAAATTATAACAAGAAATAATTCATTAATAAAATCTTTACCTATGATAAATCAAATAAACTGTAGCGAATGTTTACTTTATTCAGGATTCCTAAAATTGCCTTTGAAATTAAAGACAAATGTTTACCATTGCTCGATTAAAATTTATCAAAATTGAAGTTACACAAAAATTATCAGTATTTTAAATGTTTCGAGTCCAATTATTTTGAATACTTAGAGTAAAAATATTAAGCCGAAAGTTTGAATTTAAAAACTCTCGGCTTTTTAATATAATTCACTCAAACAAACTGCTTATTCTAATGTCAATAATAATGCCATTTTGAATTTTCCGTCTGCTTTGACATAGTGTTTTCCGTTTTTAGCAAATTTAAAGTTTTCGCCTGCTTTAATTGTATATTCTTTGCCCTCATAGCCGATTATACCCTGACCGTCAAGAGCAAATATTAATGCTTCCCCTGGAGCAGAATGTTCAGAAAGCCCAGTTCGTTCATCAAAACTCATAATAACAAATTTTAATTTAGGGTCATTGATTAAATCCATATTAACAATTCTGCCTTCTTGATATGGAAGCAAATCTGCTAATTTTAATACTTTCCCTGCTTCTAAAACTTCGTTCATATTTGACTCCTTTCTTATGGCTATTTCGGTATAAATACAACCTGTCTTAGTTCTCATTCCAATAGGTTCATTTTGAGGACAAACAATAATTTCAAAAGATTTGGCATTCCAGACAATATCCCCTTTTACATTTACCCCTTCCATTTCGCCTGAATTAACTATACAGATTTTCGGATATTCATAAGTTTCGGCACTGATATCAGTATTTTCTGCAAGTGAAAAATAGTTTATATCATAACAATTTTCACTATATATCGTTTTTGAAACCGTACAGCCTTTAACTGTAGGATTATCATTACTTATTGAAAATATTTCACCTGTTTTTTCTTTCATACATTTGTCCCTATATTTCGTTTTGACTTAAAGTATCAGATAATGTTTTGGCTGATTTTTGAAGTTTAGATATTTCTTCTTCATTTAATTGAATCGGAACTAAACATTCAACTCCGTCTTTACCTACTATTGCAGGCATACTTAATGAAATTCCGTTGATACCAAAATCACCTTTCATCATAGATGAAATAGGCAATATTGATTTTTCATCTCTAATTATTGCTTCACATATTCTTTTTACCGCCATTGCAACTCCAAAGTATGTTGCTTTTTTCTTTTCTATGATTTCATAGGCACTATTTTTAACATTTTCAGCAATTCTATTCATTGCTTCTTCGTGGTTAAAATGTCCTCTCATTTCACAGAATTTATGCAAAGGAATACCTGAAACATTAGCAGATGACCAGGCAGCAATTTCAGAATCACCGTGTTCACCGATAATAAATGCATGAACACTTCTTGAATCTACGTTTAAATGATTTCCAAGCTCATATTTTAATCTTGCGGTATCTAATACAGTTCCTGAGCCAATGACCTTATTTTCAGGAAGTCCTGAAAGTTTTAGGGCAATTGTTGTTAAAATATCAACAGGATTTGCAACAATTAAAAGAACACCGTTAAAATCTCTTTTTTTGATTTCCGGAATTATTGATTTAAAAATAGAAATATTTTTCCTAACCAAATCGAGTCTTGTTTCACCGGGTTTTTGGTTTGCCCCTGCCGTTATGATTACCAGACTTGCGTCTTTTATATCGTCATAATCCCCGGGGTAAATATTTATTGGTTTAGCAAAGGGTACGCCATGACTTATGTCCAAGGCTTCTCCTTCTGCCTTTGATTTATCGGCATCTATAAGTACCATTTCTGAAAATAAACCTGATTGCATTATTGCAAATGAACAAGCGGCACCGACAAATCCGCAGCCGATCATAACTACTTTTCTAACATTTGTGCAATTTAAACAATTCTTTTCCATAAGCATTACCTCTTGATTTGTTCTTTTCTATATATTTATTTTAAGATGTATTTTATTAAATTTCTGTTGTTTTTCCAACAAATAATAAATTTAAATAAAAAGGGCGACACCGCCCTTTACAGAAATTATTTTGTCAATATTTCTTTTAAATCCGCTTCCGGTGTTGTTATTGGAGCGATTTTAAATTTATCAACCAAGACATTTAAAACATTTCGTGAAACAAATGCAGGTAAACTTGGTCCGAGTTTGATATTTTGAATACCTAAATAAAGCAGAGTTAAAAGAACGCAGACTGCTTTTTGTTCATACCACGAAAGAACTATAGATAAAGGCAGGTCATTTACACCGCAATTCAATACTTTAGCAAGTTCAACCGCAATTTTTATACCTGAATAAGCATCGTTGCATTGACCTAAATCCAACAATCTTGGAATACCATTTATATCGCCTAATTCTAAATCATTAAATCTGTATTTCCCGCAAGCACAAGTTAAAACGAGCGTATTTTTTGGCGTTTGTTTTACAAATTCCGTATAATAATTTCTTCCGGGTTTCGCCCCGTCACATCCGCCGACTAAAAAGATATGTTTTAAAGCTCCTGATTTAACAGCTTCAAGGACCTTATCGGCAACAGACAAAACTGTATGATGTCCAAAACCGACAGTTAAACTTTCACCTCCGTTAATACCGGGCATTTTCTGTACTTCTTTATAACCGCCAAGCTCTAATGCTTTATTTATAACAGGGGTGAAGTCTTTATAGCCGTTATTATCAGCTTTAATATAAGTACATTGAGGATAATGTACGGCAGCTGTTGTGAATACTCTATCTTTATAACTGTCTTTTACAGGCATAATGCAGTTTGTTGTAAATAAAATTGGCGCCGGAATATTATCAAACTCTTTCTGCTGATTTTGCCATGCCGTTCCAAAATTGCCTTTTAAATGCTCATACTTTTTCAATTCCGGATACGCAAGAGCAGGAAGCATTTCGCCATGAGTATAAATATTAATTCCTTTATCTTTTGTTTGTTCTAATAACATTTTCAAATCGTGCAAGTCGTGTCCCGTTATAACAATAAAAGGTTTTGCTTCAATGTTTTTTGTAACTTTTGTCGGCTCAGGATTACCGTAAGTTTCGGTATTAGCTCTATCAAGCATTTCCATACATTTAAAATTAACTTCTCCGGTTTTTAAAACAAGAGCAATAAGTTCATCTGTTGATAAATCTTTTTCCAAAGCAGATAAACCTTCATAAAAGAAATTATTTACTGTTTCGTCTTTATATCCAAGGACCCAAGCGTGATGAGCATAAGCAGCCATACCTTTAAGCCCGAATAAAATTAAAGATTTTAAACTTCTTACATCTTCATTTCCTTGCCAAATTTTATTCATATCATATTCAGGGTTCTTTATCATAGTTTTTAATGACTCATTATCAAAATTAGCATTTGTGATTGTTGTAAAGAGTCCTTCTATAATTTTTAAAGTTGTTTCATCATTTGGCTTAGTTTTAGATAGTTCAATTAAAGAACTGATAACTTTATCTTGCAAGTTTGCGGTATCTTCTTTTTTGCCACATACACCGCAAACAGTACAACCGTCCAGTAAGGTACCATCAGCTCCTTTATATTTACCTCTTTGCTCACATTGAAAACAAAACATTGACATAATAATTCCTCCTTTTTACATTTTAAGAGGTTTAACATTTTTTTTATTTCCCCTCTTGTTTACATGTCAAATTTATATTAAATTAGAATAAAAGTATGTTGGAAAAACAACGGATTATAATTATGATTAATGAATTAGAAAAAATAAAAGACAGCGTTCTATTGCAAGATATAAAAGTAGAGGAATTATCCTCTATGCTTGGGTGTTTAAGAGGAGTAATAAAGCATTATAAAAAAGGAGAAGAAGTATTATCCCAAGGTGCTGAAATTAAACAATTCGGTCTTTTAATAGAAGGTAAATTGCAAGTTGTTCAATATGACCATTTTGGGAATAAGTCTATTTTATCAATAATTGAACCTAATCAAATATTTGCAGAAGCTTATGCTTATGTTAATAAACTCCCTTCAATGAACGTGGAAGCGCTTGTTGATAGTACAGTTTTATTTTTAGATTCCGATAAATTATCAAGTCCATGTCAAAATTGCTGCAGTTTTCATAAACAGCTTGTAAAAAATTTGCTTTTTATAATTTCAAACAAAAATGTCAATTTAACGGAAAAAATTGAATGCATGGCAAAAAGAACTACAAAAGAAAAATTGCTTACATTTTTGAGTTTAGAATCAATAAAACAAAATTCAAAAGAATTTTATATTCAATACGACAGGCAGGCTTTAGCTGACTATTTAGGGGTTGAAAGAAGTGCTATGAGTGCAGAATTAAGCAAACTTAAAAATGAAGGAATGCTTGAATATAATAAAAATTGGTTTAAGTTATTACAAAAATAAAGGTAAAAAATAATGAAAAAATGTAAAATAACAGTTTTGAAACGAAATTTTGATGAAGAACTGGCGAAAGAATACGGCGTAGAAGGTTTAACTGCTTGCCCGATGCTAAAAGAAGGACAAGTATTCTATGCTGATTGGGAATGTCCCGAAGGGTTTTGCAATGAGGCATGGAAAGCAATTTATCAATATGTTTTTACACTTGCCCACGGAGGTGCGACAAAAGAATTATTCTATTACGGTGATTGGATTAGAAAACCGGGGGTTGCTATTTGTTCTTGTAACGACGGACTTCGTCCTGTAATTTTTAAGATTGAAGCAGAGGAGTAAATATGAACGCAAAAGAATTATGTACCTGCAAAAATATAAAATGCAAATTACACCCGATAAATCACGATTTAGGCTGCACGCCTTGTATTGAAAAGAATTTAAAAATGGATGAAATGCCAAATTGTTTCTTTGATAAAATTGACCCCGAGCATAAACGTAAAGGAACAAAAACAAAAGATTATGCAGAGTTTTTATTGAATAATTTATAGTCCAAGCATTTAGTCTGACAAATAATTGCGTAAGACGATATGCTTGGACCTATGTGATTTTAACAGAATTTAATTTGTTTTATTACCATTTTTGTATATCTTTTTTCTGCTTGTTACAAAAATCAATTTGTTTTTGCAGAAGTTTTACTTTTATGGTTCTTTCTGTCTCAGAGATATTTTTATCTGCTTTAACGTCTTTCATTTCTTTATTTAAATTATATAAGTTAGTATTAACTTCCTTTAGAGCATCTCTTTTTCTTGTCGCTTTTTCTTGAGCTTGAGCTTTCTCTTGTTCTATCTTTGACTTTTCAATATCTGCTTTTATTGCTTGTTTTGTTGCTTGAACATCTTGTTTAAATGAATTTCTCACTTCTTTCCAAAAAGATGAAGCATAAGTTGCAGATGAAGATACTGCTAAAACCATAATAAGTGTTAATAATTTTTTCATAACATTTCCCTTTCTTTCTGTTAAATATTATCTAATTGACATGTTGTATTTACAATATATAATAAATACAATAAAAAACAAATATTTGGAAGAAATATGAAAAAAAACTTTAAATTCTCGGAAACCTTAATGCACCATCTTGATAACACTGCAAAGATTTCAAGAGTTCTTGGTGCAAGATATTTTGATAAACATAACGAATTTGATATTACATATAATAACTTCTTAATTATTGAACTTTTGTTTACTAACCCTGATATTCACCAACGAAATATTGCAAGAGCATTGCTTATGGGTACAGCTAATTTAAGCAAAGAACTTGAAAGAATGGAAAATAAAGGCTTAATAAAAAGGAAATTAACAGAAAAAAATAAAAAAATGGTTAAAACAGTAAAACTTACTAAAAAGGGTGAAGAAATTTATCACACTATTGTAGGTGATTGGGAAAAATTTGTAACAGATTTAGAAAATATTTATGCAAAAGAGGAATTAAAAACATTCAAAGAATTCTTGTTAAGAATGAAAAATAAACTGACAGAATCGATAGATATGGTAATCGAATAAAAAAGAAATAGGGGATTTATGAAAGGATTATTGGCAATATTATTGGTCGGGATTTTAGCATTTGCGAACCCTGCAGTACCGAATAAC
>JAGAXG010000033.1 GCA_017941035.1 bacterium
GGCGGTAAGGACTCTGCCGAGAGAAAGGTGACTAAATGTCACGTTTCTCGAGAGGGGCGAACCCCACATCACGAGAGTGATGGCGGGTTCAATTCCCAAAAACAAAAAAGCCCTCAAAAGAGGACTTATTATTGGCGGCGGTAAGGACTCTGCCGAGAGAAAGGTGACTAAATGTCACGTTTCTCGAGAGGGGCGAACCCCACATCACGAGAGTGATGGCGGGTTCAATTCCCAAAAACAAAAAGCCCTCAAAAGAGGACTTATTATTGGCGGCGGTAAGGGGAATTGAACCCCTGTTTGGAGAATGAGAATCTCCCGTCCTAACCACTAGACGATACCGCTATATTTCGTTTTTACATGCTAATTATATCCAAACATTTTTTCTTTTTCAAGTATAATAATTTAGAGGAGAAAATTGTGAGCAAAGAACAAATTTATAAACTTTCGGAATTATACGATAATACTACTGATAAAAATGATATTCTAAATATTGAATCTAAATTAAAAAAACTTTTAAAACCATATAAAGAAGGTTCTATAGGTATTGCACAAATTAATCCTATTGCAGGAGATATTGAATACAACGCAAAAAAAATCGTTAAATACATTGTTCATTCCCAAAATATAGGTCTGGATTTAGTAGTATTTCCGGAACTTTGTTTAATGGGCTATCCGATTGAAGATACCATAGATCGACATCCTATTATTGTTGAAGAAAACATAAAATGGTTAAAACAAATCGCAAAAATCACTACAAATACAACTGCTCTTGTCGGGTTCGTAGAACCCCGTAAATATGACAAATTAACAGGTAAAAAATATTATAATTCTGTCGCTGTAATTAGCGAAGGTAAAATTCAATCTGTAATCAGAAAATCACTTCTTCCTACATATTCTGAATTTAATGATTACAGATATATTCAACCTTCGCCTGTTGTCGGGGCTCAAAGCGCTGAAACATTAGGAAAATTCAGCGCAAAAAAAGTCCAAATTTGCCCTAAAACAAACATTATAAATGGTAGAAAATACGGGATTTCCATTTGCGAAGATTGCTGGAATAATAAAGAATTTTTTAATGATACAACTCTATATTCGCTTGATCCGATAGAAGAACTCGCAAAAGAAAAACCTGATGTTTTTATAAATTGTTCAGCGTCTCCTACCCGGGCAAAAAAAGAACAGTTGAAACACAATATGCTCTCATTCATATCTAAAAAATATACAACTCCTATTGTTTACGTCAACCAAGTCGGTGCAATAGATAATAGCTCTTTTGACGGTTCAAGCAGAGTTTTTGATAAAAATGGGAAACTTTTAGCACGCGCGAAATCTTTTAAAGAGCAATTTTTAATAGTAAATCCTGATAAAAATCTTGGGAAAATTTATCCTTTGACAAAAGGTTTAGAACAAAGTCTAACAGAGACAAAAGTTTATACTCTTGAATACGAACCTGATTTAGAAAGAACCTACAAAACTATCATTCAAGGGATACGCGATTATTTCCAAAAAACAGGTTTTGTACGTGCCGTTCTAGGATTATCAGGAGGACTAGATTCTACGGTTTGTGCAGTTTTACTGGCAGATGCTCTGGGATGTAAAAATGTTTTTGGAATAAGTATGCCGTCAAAAATTACTTCACAAGAAAGTAAATCTGATGCTCAAAAATTAGCGGAGAATTTAGAAATTAATTTTTGCGAAGCTTCTATAAAGGAAATGTTTGAAACAACTAACAATTGCTTGCAAAAATTATTTAAAAGTATAGAGAAAAAATGGGATAGCAGATATGAAAAATCTTTTACTTCAGATAATATCCAAGCACGCTCAAGAGCGATGTTTTTATGGGGCATAAGCAACGAATTTGGAAAGACTCTCCCTATTGCAACGTCAGATAAATCAGAACTTTATATGGGCTATGCAACAATTAATGGTGATATGTCAGGAGGTTTTGCCCCGATTGCAGATGTGCCTAAAACTAAACTTTTTGCTCTTGCACGTTGGATAAACAAAAATCGTGAAATTAAAAATGCAATTCCTCAAAGTATTATTGATAAAAAACCGGGAGCAGAATTAGCTATCGACCCAAAAACAGGAAAACCGCTTATCGCTGAAGATGCACTTATGCCTTATGAATTTTTAGATGAAATAATATGGAGAATTGAAAACAAAAAAGAACATTATTTTGATATGCTAAATTCAAAATTTCTTTACGAAAAAAAACATCCGATTTCAAAAGAACAAAAAATAGAATGGCTTGATAAATTTTATAGAAGAATGGCTTCCGCACTATATAAATGGTCAATCCTTCCGCCTTCTGTAATTGTTGATTCTCGTTCTATCAATAAGTATGATTACAAACAGCCGATAACGTCTTCCGGGATAAATTATAAAGGCTTGTCAAATGAAGAAATTAAAAGTAAAATTTTAGAAATTTTGTGATAACATATTTTCAAAATAAGAGGACAAGCATGACAAAATTTCATATTTTAAAATGGCTCTATAAGCACTCGCCAATAAATTTTTACACAACAACAAGCACTGGTGAAACTGTAATAAAATCTATAAATAGCACTTCTACAGGATACAAATATAATAGAATTTTTGAAGCTGATGAAATAAAAAACTTGAGAAAAATCGTTAAAAATTTTAAAAGATTTTCGACCGTTACTATTTTAATCTGTTATATTGCTATTGTATACGGATTTATTTTCCCAAATTACAATTTACTTGAACAGATGAATATTCTTGTCGTTATTATTACTCTTTCAGCAATTCTGATCGCAGTTGGGATTTCTTATCTTAACTCCAAAATTTTTGAAAAATATTTAAAAAATAAATTCGGGGATTTCGAAAAATCAAATTTCCCATATAATACAAGTTCATTTGAAAACCAATCATATAAAGAATTTAAGTTTGAACTTGTCAAAATATTTTTACTTTTATTATTTTTATGTGGAATATATTTTTATATAGGTTCGCCATACGAAACATCTAAAAATCTTGTAGAACAAGGCAGATACAAAGATGCGATAAAGATGTCAACAATTTGGTCAAAATTATTACCTATGGAGGCAAAATGGTATTCACTTCGAGCATACTCAAAGTTCAACATTCAAGACTATGAAGGTGCAATTAACGATTACGACATTGCATATACATTAGAAAATGATGAATATAAATTTATGAATTTTGATAATAAAATTTATATAAGATATTATCTTGGAGATTATGAAGAAGCTTTAAAAGAATTTAATGAAGAAATTAAAAATGCAGATAATGATTTTACAAGAGATTTATTGTTGTGGGATAAAGCACAATTTTTATATAACATCCAAAGATATAGCCAAGCTTTGAAAATATATAATAAATTACTTATAAATTCAGAAAGCGATAGAGTTTATTTGCTACAAAACCGTTTGTATTATGAACGATCCCAAGTTTATGAAAAACTTGGGAAACAAAAAGACGCGCAAAAAGACATGCAAGAAGCTGAAAAACTTAACCTTGAACCTGAATTCGAAAATAATATTCCTGAACCTACACTGTTATTTGAAGTTATTTAACATTTAGCTCAAATTTTTGAGTTCAATATTAAGATTTTCCTTATAGCTTAATTATTTATACTGTCCGAAACCAAAAATCTTTTTAATACGATTTATAGGTTTTTTAGCTTCAATTTCTCTCAATCTGGCTTCTTCTTGAGCCTGCTGAGCTTGCTCTTGTCTTAATTTGATCAATTCTTCAACTGATAATCCTTCTTCCCCAGGTTCCGGAGTCGGGATTGTATCAACGAAGTCTTTTGCAGATTGGATTTCGGAAGCTAATGCTAACCATTTAAACGATTTTATCATTTTTAAAGGCTTACGGGTATCACCTTTTAATCTTATTTGAAATTTTGTTGCATTTTCATCAGATTTACCCTCTCCAAGAGAAGGAATTGCCTTCATTTCTTCAGGAGAAACTTCTTCACAGAATAGAGAAAATGCTTTTACCATTGCAACATTTAAACCTGGAGTATGCTTAATTAAATTAACAGGATTTAAATTAGCAAGCGGGCCTAAATAATCTGCAAAAGCAGATGCAAGTTTACCGCGAATCTTCATTTCTGCGGAGTAATCAATTATATTTAATTTCCCGAAAATATACATCGACATTACATCTCCTTGAGATTTTATAGGAGATATTTCAACTGTTCCTTTATTTATTTTCAAATGCCCATATAATTCATTAAATCTGGAAGTGTTGAAAGTTAACAAATTAGTTATTAAAGACCCAATTGTTGAAGAGAAAAACTTATTTTCTCTGATATTTTCAGCCATAATAAAATTTTCAAGTTTTCCGAATGGCCCTAATTGACCTTTCTTAATATTAAAATCAATAATACCTCTCAAAGTTTTTAATTGTTCTTCCTGTGAAAAGCCTTTCAATTTTAAAACAGCAAAGAAATTTAAATCACCTGTAACTGCATCTTTCATATTCATTAAATCAGCAAGGATTTTTTCTATGTTAAAATCCTTACCACTGACTTCTGCCCATATTTCCTGAGTTATAATGTTCATTGATGCTTTACCGAGTACAACACCCTTTAACGGATTTGTCTTGAGATTTGTTAAATGAACAATATTTTTTATTAAATCAAACTTTGAAGTTGTATTTTCGATTAAGATTTTATCCATAACGATTTTTTTCAATCGTAAATGTCCATTCATAATCTGAGCAGGAAAATCTTTTCTTGGTTCAATACCAAGTTTTTCTCTGTTAGGTTCTGAAGTCGGGAATAACTTTATTATAGCTTCAGACATTTTAGTTAATTTATTTACATCAATGAAACGTGAAACTACATTTACGTCAAATAAAGTCATTTTTGAAAGTAAATACCAATTAGTTTTTGCCTCAACTTTAAAATCAGAACCGTTAGCATCAATACCATCAAAATTAAATTTTAATTCATAAGAACCTATATTGGCAATTATTTTTTTTATATTTAAGTAAATATCAGGCATTTTGAAATCTTTTATTTCAAAAATCCCTTTAATGATAGGGGATGATGGTTTACCATAAGCATACAAATTACCACCAACACTGAATTCTGAATTAGGGAATATTCCTATAGAACCCTGCAATTGATGAGCAAGATGCAATTTAAATAAACTTATAAAAGGTTGTATAGAAAGATTTGTCAATATTGCCTTGACAGAAGCAATTTCTTTTGTACCGCGCATATTAGCTTTCAAACTATTTGTAAATTCCGACGGAGTTCTTGAAAATAACCCTGTTTTTTCGAATTTTATTGTATCTCCAGCTTTATGAGCATTTATCTGCAAAATAGTCTGTTTGCCAACCAAATCTTTCATAATCACAGGAGTAATATAATTAGCATTATCCGCAAGTATTTGAGCAGTAAAATCAGTTTTTCGATTATCAACATAAACCTGAGCCTTTAATGGTAAATTACCTTGATGTAAAAGGTAAGGAATTGCAACCGGTCCTGAAACTATTGCAATATCAGACGATGCAAGATACCCGTCTGCACTCATTTTTGCATTCATATTTGTTTGATAATCATTTATAATACCGCTGATTTTTATATTTGATTTTTCATTAAATTTTACTTTTAAAGGGTTTATAACTATATTGCTATCATCAATATCAATATTTAACAATCCATTATAAAAAACAGAGTGTAATGAAGGAAGATTTAAATTAAATCCTTTATTTGATATTCTGCCCTTCATTGTTTGAGAGAATTTTACAATACCAATACGAGTATTTTCATTTTTTAGATTAAATAAACCCGATTTTTCGGAAACTTGAAAATTATTCATATCTATTTTCAAAAGTCCTACAAGATTTTTGATTTGACCGGAAATTTTACCCTTTACAGTTACATCACCGGAATCTAAATTATATTTATTTTTGATTTCGCGTGGTGCGAATGCTTTATATAATCCAGATATAGGGATTTTATCACCATCTATATTAAAATTTGCAATTGTATCAGTTGATATTTGTCCTGATACATTCAAAGGTCTTTGATTTATAAGAAGATGAGTATCATCGATCTTAAAAATATTATCATCGAAAATTAAATTAGCCCTTATATCATCAAACAATAATCCTATATTATTATCAGAAATTTTTCCATTACGGACAATCATTATTCCTGATGATTCTAAATCCTTAAAATTTGTTTTTATATGAGCATTTGCATTAAAATAACCGGATGCACTCATATTCCCAAAATCATTTTTTATGTGAATAGTAGCGAGATAAGCCTTTGCAATATTCAAAAGATTTATAAAATTAATTTTAGTCGATTCTAATGTTAAATCAGCAAAAGGTTTTTTACCATGATTTAACACTCCAAATAGTTTAATGTTTTCACTCCCTGTCACATATAGACTTGAATCAATATTTATTTTTGTACCTTTTGAATTTAAATTTAAATAAGACTTAGGTAATTGCAGTCCTGAAAGCTTTACAGTAGTATTATTTACATTTAAAAAACCATCGATTTTTAAATTATCATAACGTTTAAATTTTCGAATTTTCAATTTAGCGTCTATATCAGATTTTAAATCATAATCTCTATACGCACTTACCGGATTAACAAAAGGTACTGAATAAACAGCTTCTAAATCCTCTTGCTCACGCTGTGGAAAAATAAATTTCGGCAATATTGAATCTATATTGATATTCGCATTTATATTTACATTATCATCACTATATAATTTTGCATCAGTTTTGATTATACCCTTAACACCGTTATAATAAGCAAGTTTCAATCTATCACCTTTCAGAGTAAGGCTATGTCCTGCTTTAATGTCATTTATCCCTGCATCATAACGATTCAAAACAAAATTTGGAACAATAACTTTTATTTTTGTAATATCAAAAGGTAATTCTACAGGATCCTTTATTTCATATTTTTCAGGGTGTGCGAGTTTATCTTGTCTTCGCTTATTTACCAAATCCTCATAAACACGAGCTACTGCAAACTGTTCTCCATCTTTTATATCAATATTCAATTTAGGATTATCAATTTGAACATTAGTAATTCTCACTGTAAGCCACAACAAAGAAGGAAGAAATATTTTAGTTTTAATTTTCCCTGTTTTTAAAACAGTAGAACCATCAGGAAGCAAAACCTCTAGTTTGTTTGTCTTAATCCCTGCCTCTAATAAAGGGGTTGTTATAACCTTTATATCTCCCAAATTAATATTAAGTCCGGAATTTTCTTTAACAAGCTTCTGAATTTCGGGTTTATAAGAATTTAAATCTATTCTGGATGGGAGTATAAATAAAAACGAAAAATATAAACAAAGAAGTATTACACCGACAATATACCCCGTAATCGAAAAAAATTTTTTCATAATAACCCTCATATATATAACGAGATTATTATAGAATAAATAAAAATTAATGTAAAATTATCCAATTATAAAAGAATGAAACCAACATGCAAATATTACGCCATATGAAGCTCCAACAAATACTTCCAAAGGGGTATGACCTAAAAGTTCTTTTAATTTACCGCCAACAGCTTTTAGATCATGATTATAAATTTCTTCCATTACTTTATTAAGGCATGCTGCTGTCTTACCTGCTGCGCGTCTTAATCCTGCGGCATCGTACATTATCACTAAGGCGTAACCCAACGAAACAGCAAATGTCATTGATTCAAAACCTTGAATAATACCAATAGAAGTTGACAATGCCATAACTCCTGCGGAATGTGTACTTGGCATACCGCCTGTTGTTGTAAAAATTTTAAAATTAATTTTTTGGGTTTTCGCAGTAAATAAAATAAATTTTATTATTTGGCCGGTTAAAGCAGCTAAAAGCCCACAAGTCAAAACTTCATAACCATTATTTGCTATTATATGCTTAAACGTTTCAATTAACATTACAACCCTACCCTTTTAGATAAATTATCTATAATTTCATTAAATATCTCAGAATTAAAATTCTGTTCTCTCATTATATCACGACAATAATCAAGAGTGCAAGAGAGTTTACATTTTGCTTCTTCTAAACCATATAATGACACGAAGGTTAATTTACCTTGTTGTTTATCTTTTCCTAAAGTTTTTCCCATTTGTTTAAATGTAGAAATTTCATCTAAAATATCATCTGCTATTTGAAAAGCAAGTCCAAAATTTTTCGCAAATTCAGTAATTTGACCAAGGGTCTCATCATCTGCATCCGCGATAATTGCACCTGTACGCATAGCAAGCTGGAATAAATCTGATGTTTTATGTATATGAAGATAATGTATAATTTCTTCTTTATTTTTAACAGAACTATGCTCACTTTCAATATCCAATACTTGACCAGCTATTACACCACGTGCTCCCGCATAATTAAAATACTCATTTAAAACTCTTATTTTTGTTGTAGGTGACAAATTTTCAGAAAATTTAGAAATAATTTGCGGTGCAAAAGTTAAAAGTGCATCTCCGGCAAGAGTAGCAATTGCTTCTCCAAAAACTTTATGATTAGAAGGTTTGCCACGTCTGAAATCATCATTATCCATACAAGGCAAATCATCGTGGATTAAAGTTTGAGCATGAAGCATTTCAATTGCACAAGCTGACGGTAAGGCATTTTCTATTTCTCCCCCAAACATAGAACAAGTTTCTAAGCACATAATTGGGCGAAGCCTTTTCCCTGGTAATGTAACCGTATATTTCATAGATTTAAAAAGATTTTGCGGATATTCGATTTGTAAATATTCGTCTAATTTATTATTTACAAGTTTTATATAATCATTAATATTCATTTTCAATTTCCTTATAAACTCTTTGTCTTTGTGTATTCCGAGAAACTTGACGTTTTTTCTCACTAATTTTTGCAACCGTTCTGTTATGATGAAATTTTTGAGATGATTCTTCCTTAATCCCGTTGTATTTTACTTTTTCCTTATATTCAAACGCTTCTTTCACAAATTCAAGATAACTTTCATAACGAGTATGATCTATTTGTTCCATGTGATTTAAAACTTCACATCCCTGTTCATTTATATGTAGACAATCAGAATATTTGCACAAACTTTTATATTGGAAAATGTCATCAAACAATAAATCAACGTCTCTTGGCAGTATAAAATCAAATTTTACATTACTAAATCCCGGAGTATCAATTATTGCAGTGTCGTTAGAAATAGGAATAATTTCACAATGACGAGTTGTATGAGTTCCGCGATTTAATTTTTCACTAACGGATTTTGTTTTTAATTTTACTTTTGGATTTAACGCATTAATAAGACTTGATTTCCCAACTCCTGAATTACCACACAGAGCAGATAATTTTCCTTTTAACACACTGGAAAAATCTTGAATACCTAATTTTTCCAACGCAGAAGTAAATAATATTTTATATCCTAAAGGTTTATATATTTTTTCTATTCTATCTTTTAAATTATTTTCAAATTCCAAGTCTTCTTTATTAAAACATAGCACGACCGGAATTTTATAATATTTAGCAAGTGAAATATATCTGTTTAACTGATGAAAATCAAGCTCTGGCTGCTTTAATGCAGAAACCACAACAATTTGATCAACATTTGAAACTGAAGGCCGTATAATAAAATTTTTCCGAGGAAGGATTTTGTTGATTACATCACCATAAAATTCGACATAATCGCCTGTGACAATAGATGTTTTTTGTTTTTTAATAATTTCTCGTATTTTGCAAGAAGTAATTTTATTTTCTGCATTAACAAAATATGAATCTGAATAAATCTTGTAAACTTGTCCTATCATACTTACTTTTGATAAATCCTTGTATAATTCCAATAACTTTTAAAAACTTTTTTTACATATTCTTTTGTTTCATCATAAGGAATTTGCTCTACAAATTCATCTGTATCAGAATATTGGATATTATTTTTCCAGCGTTTTACCGCTCCGATACCGCCATTATATGAAGCGATTGCAGAAACATCCATTCCGTTTAACAAATTTTTAAGAGTCGCATAATATAAGTTTCCAATTCTAATATTCAATTCAGGATTTAAAAGATCCGTTGTTTTAAAATGATAACCGTTTTTAATTCCTACATCATGAGCAGTAACAGGCATTAATTGCATCAAACCTATTGCTCCCGCACCACTTTGAGAATCAGGATTAAAGCAGCTTTCTTCTTTTATTATTGCCATGATCAAAGCTTCATTGTTATTAAACAATTGAGCATTACTTTTAATTTGCTTGTAAAAATTCATAGGATAAACAAGACGCCATCTTACATCGTTTTTAGGAGGTTTATTCTTCATCTTGTTCATAGCATTTTGCGCCAAGTGAATAGAAAGAGAATAATTGCCTTTTTTATATTCTGCCCAACTCTTTATAAAATCATCATTTGTATATTTTTTTATCATATCATAATCTCTAACCAACAAAAGACTATATAAAATATTTGCCCTTGTCGGATATTGATAAGGGTATTCAACAGGCTTATATTCAAAATCTGTATCAATTACACCGTTTTTAAAATCCTGCAAAATCCAAAAAGAACGATAGGCATAATATGTATCAGGATAATTATTTATTATATTTTTGTAAAACATTCCGTAGTTAGGATTATGAGAATACTGCTGTTCAATTTTTGCTCTCCAGAACATAACCATAGGAGCCTTATCAGATTCCGGAAATTTTGTAACAAATTCATCAGCGACAGATTTTGCGCCTTCAAAATCTTTATTTATCACACGCAATAAAATAAGATTCATCATAACATCTTGAGAGCTATTTCCATCTGGGTAATTAGCATAAAGCTGACTATAGCAGCCTTCTTTCTGAGAACTTGGAGAATACCTGCATTTTAATGACCAAATAAAATCTTTATTTTTGCCATTTGCGATATTAAACAAATAAGAAGATGCCAAATATGGATTAGCATCCTTTTTAACATAAGAAGTAACTGCTTTTTCATAATCTTCTATATTGGCATTTGAACCAAATTGAGAGACTCCAATATTTACTAAATATCGAGCATCACTATCTTTATATAACTTGTAAAAATTCAAAGCTCTTAAAGCCCAGCTTTCTTTTAAGTTCGCTTTTGACAAAATACTTTCGGCTTTTTTATTCAAATTTGCAGTATAATAAGCTTTTCCTGCAAGAACAATATCGTAAGAGGTCATATTTTTAGAATATTTGAGCCAAGTATTTGAAACTTCAACAGCTAATCTTCCATCAGGATATTTTTCTAAATAATTTTTAAATGCAATTTCAGATTCTTTATCAACGTTACGAGCTTTCTGTACAGATATTTTTGCTATATAGTAATCAGAAGCTGTTTTATATTCTTGATTTGAGGTATTTCTAGATATTTCCTTAAAATACTTTAATGCTTGTTTAGGATTTTCTGATATAAGAATCTGTCCTGCTTTATACATTGCTTCAGAGCTTAATTTGTTAGCAGGATAATGTCGAAAAAGATTTTGATAGGCAAGCAATTCTGATTTCTCATCTCCTAAAGCGTTTGCACATAAAGCTTGCCTGTATAATGCCGCAGGTTTTAATTTTGAAAAACGACTAATCTTTGAAAAAAGGTAATAAGCATTTGAATAATTTTTATTTTTATAATCTTTTAGTGCCTGCTCATAAATTCTTATAGTATGTTTTCTCGGTTGATAAAGTTTTGCACAACATATCCCAAAAAGCAAACTCAGTACAATTATTCCTATTTTTATAGTATTATTATCAGGTTTTGGTAATTTATACATAATATCTACTCTATTGCTCTAAAATTATAACATAAATATTTACAACAAATAATCAGCAAATATAATTTAGTAAAATACAGAGGTTTTTATGGTAACAAAATTACAGGCAGGACTTATTGCTACCGGAATAAATATAGTAGCAATAGCGATTTTATTCAGAATTATTGACATAGTTAATACAAAAGTTATGAATAAAATCAGAAACGAGGAAAATAATTCTCCACTTTTAAGATTTATTCCAATATTTATGAAAATTTTAAAAGTTTTGATTATTTTTGTTGCTATTACAGGAATTCTCCAAAGCCAAGGATACTCAATGTCATCAATAATTGCCGGATTCGGAATCGGAGGTTTGGCAGTAGGTATGGCTGCAAAAGAAACTATTGCCAATGTTTTTGGTAGCATTTCAATATTAACCGATCACGTGTATAAAATTGGTGATTATGTAAAAGTTAACGGAATTGAAGGATATGTTGAAGATGTAAATATACGTTCCACAAAAATTAGAGACCTTGACAATTTTTTAATTACGGTTCCTAACAATGTGGCCGCAAATGCCGTTATTACAAACGTTTCTAAAGCAAAAAAAAGATTATTGAAAATTGTTTTTGGAGTGACTTATTCAACTTCTAATGATTCCATTCAAAAAGTTCATGAAATCCTAAAAGAAATAGCGATAAATCACAAAGATATACATAACGATTTTACTATTGCTATACATGATTTAGGAGAAAGCTCTATCAATATAAGATTTGTAGGATATGTAAAAACAGGTTCTTATTTTAAATTTTTAAAAGTTAGAGGAGAATTTTTACAACTTGCTGTTGCAAAATTCAGAGAAAATAATATTGATTTTGCATTCCCTTCAAGGTCAATATATATAGAAAGTGACAAAATTGAAAATTAAAATTATTGCACTCGGCAAAATTAAGGAAAAATTCATAAAAAGCGGGATTGATGAATTTTTAAAACGACTTAATCCGTTTACTCAAGTTGAAATCATCGAAATTAATCCTATTGAAGTTAAAGATATAAACATTAAAGATAAAGTACTTTTGCAAGAAGGTGAAAAGATTTTATCTTACATAAAGCCTACTGATTATTTGATTACTATGGAGATTAAGGGTAAAGAATTTTCTAGTGAAGAATTCGCACAATACATTACTAAATTAACAAATTCAGGTGAGCAAGAAATTGTTTTCGTAATAGGTTCTTCGTACGGAATAGGGAAAAATGTTTCTCAACGCGCAAATTTAAAAATGAGTATGTCAAAAATGACATTTTTGCACGAATTTGCAAGACTAATTCTTATTGAACAAATTTATAGAGCATATAAAATTATTCAAGGAGCAACTTACCATAAATAAACGCAAAAAATTTTTTTTACATTTTTATATATAACCTGCATACAATAAAAGGGGTTATTTAATGAAAATCACAGCAATTAATAATTTTTATCCCTCTTTTAGGGGAACACGCGACAAAGGGAACTTGAGAAATAATAAAATAACTAATTCTGAAATTAAAGAATTTGACAAGAAAGAAACATTTTATCCGAATTATGCTATAATAGTTCCAATAGTATTAAATAAAGGAGAGAAAATGGAAACTTTTGAACTAAATTTATCAATGGAGGAATTAAAGAAACGCACGCATAAAGATTATCTTATGACTAAAAAATTTCTAAAAGCTGATGCCCCTGAATATTTAGCTCTTGCTCAAGGTGACAAAGAAGCACTCAAACATCTTTGCAAAGCATCACAAATTTTAGAAAAAATAAATATGCAAATTGATTGCAAATACAATCTGGCATTCAAAAATTTTCTTGAAAAAGAAATAGAAAAAGGCAATGAACAAGCGAAATTAACAAAAATTCTTTTTGATGCTCAAAAAGGAATGAATGCTATAGATTCGATGTCAAATCAAATATCTCTTGCGAAAGGTATAACTTCAAAACCCGGTAAAGGCGTTTATCCGGAAGATTTAACTAAGGACGAATTTCATTCAATATTAATAAAAATGTTAAAAGCAGGAAAAATTGAAGATGTTAAAAACATTTTAACTCAGCGTTCTATGGTTGTTCGCGATGGAGATATATTACGAGGGATTGATTATATAGATTATTTTAAAGAAGATTTTGAAAAAATGGCAGACGAACTTGACAAAGCAAGCGAAGTTTCCACAAATGTAGATTTCAATGAATACTTAAAACTTCAAGCTAAAGCTCTAAGGGAAGCTGATCCTATGCTTGATGCTTATGCCGATAAAAAATGGGCAACTTTGCAAGACACTCCTTTAGAATTTACAATAACAAGAGAAAACTATGAAGATGAAATGACAGGAACAATAGTCGAAAATGAAGAACTTTCTAATCTTCTTAAAGAGTACGGTATTTCACCGATTCCAAAAGATTTCCTAGGTGGAAGAGTAGGTATTATAAACAAAAAAGGAACAGAAGCGTTAATGGCGATAAAAGAATATCTGCCAACATTAGCAGATAATATGCCATATAAAGATGAATATGAACAAACAATATCTGCTGATGCTGATACAAAACAAACTATGGTTGATGTTGATATGGTAATGGCTTCCGGCGATGTTGGAGAATACAGAGGGGGAATTACTTTAGCTGAAAATCTCCCGAATTCTGATAAATTATCTTTAACAATCGGCGGAGGACGCAGAAATGTTTATCACAGGCAAATAAGATTTATAAGCGACATGTCCAAGTTGCAAGAAAGATTGGATGCCGTTTTGGATAAAGACCAACACAAATATTATCTTGATGAAGCTGATCACTGGTTTACTATCGGCCATGAAAATGCACACTCTCTTGGGCCAAAAGAAAGCAGTGAAAAATTAGGTAAATATAGAAATATTATTGAAGAAAATAAGGCAGATATGGGTTCATTGGCATTTGTTGATTTATTAACAGAACTTGGCATGTACACACCTGAACAAAGAAAACAAATTATAGTAACATTTGTAGTTGACAATTTCTTAAAATCAAAACCGACTATGGCGCAAGCTCACAGAGTAAGAACTGTTATGCAGAATAAATATATGCATGATAGAGGCGGTTATGAAATTACTAAAGACGGCAAAATTCATGTAAATATAGACAAGGTTGTTCCGATAGCAAAAGATATGCTTGCTGAAATAATAAGAATTCAAATTGACGGAGATTTTAACAAAGCTGAAAAATACGTAAATGACTTATTTGTCTGGACAGACGAAATGGATTTGATAGCCCAAAAACTTCAAAAGATAAATAAGACTTTAAACGGGCAGTTAGAAACAGAACTTGCAGATCAATTATTAAAATAAGAAAATTGAAAAAAAAATAAGGAATAAATATTCCTTATTTTTTTATATTTTCTTCCTTTTGATAAGCCCAAGCAGAATGATTATGAATACTTTCAAAAGCTTCACAATCTACTTCAAACTCTGTTATAACTGGATGATGTCTTAATTTGACAACTACATCACGTAAAACATCTTCTACAAATTTCGGATTATCCCATGCCCGCTCTGTAACATATTTTTCATCTTGGCGTTTTAGAAGTGAATATAAAGGACAAGAAGCACAACCTTCAATTAAATCAATCAAATCTTCAAGCCAAATATGATCAGTCTCAGGATAAGAAATTTTTACATCGATTATTGCCCTTTGATTATGAGCTCCGTTTTGAGAAATCTCTTTTGAACAAGGGCAAAGAGTTGTTACAGGGACTTTTACTCCTAATATAAACTTATACTTATTATTCTCAATTTTGCCCTTGAATAAACATTCATAACTCATAGGTGCAGATAATTTTGATACAGGAGCTTTTTTATTTATAAAATACTTAAATTTAAACTCCAATATCCCGCTTTGAGCATGAAGTTTTTGTATAACTTTTTCGAGACAGCCTTTTATGTCAACTCCCAAAAGATTTTTATGTTCCCATTCATTTAAAACCTCCACAAATCTGCTCATATGAGTTCCTTTATAATTTCTTGGAAGTGAAACGGCAACTTTTGCTATAGCTGAAACAATTTGGTCTGTATTATTTTTACGCTGAATAGTTAAAGGCAAATCGATATTTTTGATACCGACTCTTTGAATATCGACATTTCTGGTATCTTGGGTATTTTGTACGTCTTTCATAGCCTTTATATTCTGTTTTTCCATACTCCGCCTTTTCTGTCAACCAAAGCATCATAACATGACCATATTCTAAAGATTCCTGTCAATCCAAGAACTGCATGAGTTACATTTTTTTCATATCCGTTATTATTTACTGCTTGACCTATACCGGGCCATATAAGCAAAGACAACGCAGCAGCTCCAACTGAACGTCCGCTTACATTTCCATTTGTACCATGAGTACCCGCATACGAAGGAGTAAACATACCTAAAATTGATACAAATAAAGATAATACAACTAATTTTTTCATAACTTCATCTCCTTAATTTTTCTTTGCTTGTTTCCACAAATTATCATATTCGTCAAAAGTATATTCTGTCAAAGGTTTTACAGCCAACTTTTCCATTTTACGAAAGCGTTTTTCAAATTTTTTATTAGCTTTTAATAAAGCTTGTTCTGCATCTATTTTATTCCAACGTGCCAAATTAACAGCAGAAAAAAGTATATCCCCGAACTCCTCTTCCATATGATATTTATCTTTTTCGACTTCTGCCTGTTTAAATTCTTCTATTTCCGAATATAAACATTCATATAAAGCGTTTTCATCAGGCCATTCGAAACCTTGTTTTACAGCTCTTTTAGAAATTTTTTGAGCACTCATAAGAGCTGACATAGATCTTGAAATACCATCCATAGCAGATTTACGTTCGGTTTTTTCTTCTGCTTTTAGCAAATCCCAATTTTTCTTTACTTCGTCCGCGTTTTTTACCTTAGTATTACCAAACACATGCGGATGACGATGTATAAGTTTATTTTTTAATTCTTCTGCAACATCTTCTATATCAAAATCACCATGTTCTGAGGCGATTTCAGCATGAAGAAGAACCTGTAAAAGGACATCTCCAAGTTCTTCTTTTAAATGATGCATGTCCTTTTCATCAATTGCATCAACTGCTTCATAAGCTTCCTCAATCATATTTGGTCTTAGAGACTCATGAGTTTGAACTCTGTCCCAAGGACAACCGTCAGGAGCTCTCAATTTCTCTATTACACCTATTAATTCTTCCAAATTTTTATAATTCATATTTATATTCTAACACAAATCATACAAAAGGTGGATTTAATAACATTGTCCTATGATAGACTTAAAGTGTAAATATGAAAAGAAAGAGGGAATAATATGATTAACGCTGAAAGAATCAGTCAAATGAGTCATCGTATTTTTAATACATCGCTAAACGAAAAAAAGACAATCAGAGAAAATAGTAATAATCCATTTGCGGGTTCTAAATTTCAAAAAAACATTTTGACTGTTGATACCTTTGAATCAAGCAGAAATAATGAAGTTAAATTTACAGGCAATAATATCACACAAAGTACAAAAAGAATTTATTCTACTTTTGTAGGCTCAATAAACGATTTTTGTAAAAGATTTTATAACGGGATAGAATCAATTAAAGAATTCGGTAACAGAATGAAAGACGGTATTGTTTCTATGTGGAACAAAGTTCAAGATTTCGGAAACCAAGAAGTTCACCCAATAGAGGGAATAAAAAACGGATTGAACGATATTAAAAATATTCTTTCATATGATGTAAGTTCTTTAATAGATACACATGTGAGAAAAGTTAATAAATTATCGAAATTAGATCCGCAAACAGTTATTAAACCAATGTTTGTTGAAAGTTTAAAAGCATTAGAAGAAGATTTAGCAGTTGCTGCTTAAAAGGAGAAAATTTAAATGAACAATACCGAAATTAAGACAAATAAAAATTATAACAGAATCGTTGATATAGTAGATTCTCTAATTATTAACCCTAATCCGGAAGCCATCGATGTATTAGAAGAAATTGGGACAAATTCTTCAATAGATGAAGTTAGAGAGTTAACTGCAAAAGCTTTAGTAAAAAGGAACGAAACAAAATCACTTTCTATAGTAATATCCCAAAAAGGTAAAGGTATCAATGATATGTCAACAGTTGTTGCAATGAGCACAATAAACTGCTTATTATCACTTGAAGATAAACAAGAAGCAATGAAAATATTAGAAGAAACTATTGCCTCTGAGGATTTGGCTGAGGATGTTATTGAAAATGCTCGTTCTGTTAGAGCCCTTATGAATTTAAGCTTTTAATATTTAAAAATGAACAAAAAAAAAGACCTTTTTAAAAGGTCTTTTTTTTATTTAAAATTTTTCATATTCTCAGGATGCGCAGAATTTGACAAAATGATTTCGTAAAATTCATTTTTATCAATATTTACACCCATAGTTTTAGTATCGCAATATTTCTTCTTTTTTTTATTAAGCAGTTTTTTATAATCTCCACTCATAAAAAAAATATAACACAAAAACATATTACAAAACTTTACTCGCTACTTGCAAAATAAATATGTTTATTATAACGTTAAATATGCAAGCGTGCGCCTGTGTTGATTTTTATGTGGAAAAAGTCTTTTAAACGCAGGTTAAGGAATTGTAAGTAGCATAAATTAGAAATATAAAGGAAAGCAAAAATGAATAACCCTGTTATTGATGCATTAGAAAAAGAATATTTAAAAAATGAATTACCTGAATTCAACGCAGGTGATACTGTTAAGGTTTTTGTAAAAATCGTTGAAGGAAACAAAGAAAGAATTCAGGCTTTTGAAGGTACTATTATCAAAATGCACGGTGCCGGCTTGAATAAAACAATCACTGTAAGAAAAGTATTTCAAGGAGTTGGTGTAGAACGTGTATTCTTAATTCATTCTCCAAGAATTGATAAAATTGAAGTTTTAAGACGTGGTGATGTAAAACGTTCTAAATTATATTATTTAAGAGAACGTTCAGGCAAAGCTACTCGTATTAAGGAAAAAATTGAAAAAAGATAAGACACATATACATTGGTATCCGGGGCATATAGCAAAAGCCGAACGGAAACTGAAAGAACAGCTTTCGTTAGTTGATGCCGTGATTGAAGTACTTGATGCAAGATTACCTCTATCAAGTATATATGATAATATTTCGGGACTTCTTAATCAGAAGCCCCGATTTTTGCTTATTAATAAATCAGATTTAGTCGATAAAAATGAACTAGATAAGTTTATAAAATATTTAAAGAACACATTCGAATTAACAGTAATTTCTACGACCTCAAAGAATTCAAAAGATTTAAATATAATAGTAAAAGAAGCAGTTCGATTAGCAGAACCAAAAATTCAAGCAATAATGGCAAAAGGTCTATTAAGAAGACCTGCAAGAATAATGATTGTCGGACTTCCTAATGTGGGAAAATCAAGTATCATTAACAAATTAACCCATTCATCAAAAACTAAAACTGGAGCAAAAGCAGGTGTAACACGCCAACAACAATGGGTCAGGATAAACCCTGAACTTGAACTTTTAGATACACCCGGAATTATTCCCATGAAGCAAGAAGATCAAGAAAGAGCAAGAAAATTAGCATTTGTAAATTCTGTCGGAGAAAATGCATACTCAAACGATCTTGTTGCCAGAGAACTTTTATCCTGCCTTGATGAAAAACAAACTCAAGTATTCAAACAATACTATAATATTGAAAATGATTTAACGCTTGAAAATATAGCGATTTCTCGCAAGTGGATGAAACAAGGACAAGAGCCTGATATAGAAAGGACTTCCGGATATATATTAAAAGATTTTAGGGAAGGTAAAATTGGGAAATTTATATTGGATAAATTGCCTTAATACAAACTTTCAAATAATTCTACAAAATTAGGGAAGGAAATTTTCACCCAATCAAAATCATGAATAGAAATTTCTTTTTTTGTAATTAAATTTGCGACATATAGAGTCATAGCCAGTCGATGATCTTTATGAGAATCTGTTTCAACTCCTCCTATCAACTCTGATTTGCCTTCTATTACCATTCCGTCTGTTGTTTCTTTTATATCAACTCTTAGTTTTTTCAATTCCGCAACAGTTGTTTTTATTCTATCTGATTCTTTATTTCTCAAATCATAAGCATCTTTAATAATAGTTTGTCCATCTGCTTGAGAAGCAATAAGCGCAATTATAGGAATTTCGTCAATTAATTTTGGAATAATTTCTCCTGATATTTCACAACCTTTTAAATGCGGGGAATATTTAATTCTCAAATCACCGACCAATTCATTACAGATATATTTTTTATCAAGAATTTTAATATCCCCGCCCATTTTCTTTAATACTTCTAAAATTCCTGATCTGGTAGGATTTAGTCCAACATTTTTTAATATTATATCCGAATTAGGAGTTATTATTGCTCCGGCAATAAAATAAGAAGCCGAAGAAATATCTCCGCATATTTCCATATTTATAGGATTTAGCTCGGATTTTTTAATTGATACAGTATTATTAAATATTTTTATATCCGCATCCATAGAAGTAAGCATCAATTCAGTATGATTTCTTGAAAGATACGGCTCAGTATAAATTGTATTACCATCCGCGAACAAACCTGCCAAAAGCACGCAGGATTTAACTTGTGCAGATGAAATTTTTGAGCAATAATCAATTCCGTGAAGTTCAGATCCTGAAATTAGTAAAGGGGCATGATTATCTGAACTGTTTATTTTAGCTCCCATTAAAGACAAAGGTTGAATAATTCTTTTCATGGGGCGAGAAGAAAGACTTTCATCACCTATAAGAGTACTATTAAAATTTTGTCCGGCTAATATCCCGCTCATAAGACGCATAGTTGTTCCTGAATTACCACAATTGAAAATATTTTTTAATGGATTAAAATTCCCATTGGAGTTTATTATTAATGTTGAGCCATTTTGTTGAATATCGACCCCTAAATTTTTGCAAAATTCGAGACTGGAAATCGGATCTTGAGCGAGAGAGAAATTTTTTATAACAGATTTTCCTTTGGCTAATGAAGAAAATATAACTGCTCTATGCGAAATAGATTTATCAGACGGTATTTCGATTATGCCTTTAAGGGTTTTCATATAGCGATTTTAACATAAAAAAAGCTTGACGGTAAATCAGTTTTGAACAATAATAATAAAGTAATATAGAGAGGTGTCCGAGCGGCTTAAGGTGCAATCTTGGAAAGGTTGTGTGGGAGCAATTCCACCAGGGGTTCGAATCCCCTCCTCTCTGTGTTTTATTATAATTTACATATTATAAAATGGAGAAGTGTCCGAGTGGTTTAAGGTGACGATCTCGAAAGTCGTTGCGGGGGTGACTCCGCCCGGGGTTCGAATCCCCGCTTCTCCGTTTTTTATTTATTTAAAGCCATATTAAACATCCATTCAGGCATTCCAAAATCTATTAATACTTGTCTAATATTACCTCGTTGTAATTCAACTTTTAATCCTAATTCATCACCTAATACTTTATAAAGCAAACTTCTATGGCGACAGACTCCGACAGGAGGCTTTAAAGTTATTATATCTTCGAGTAAAACTTCTTGTTCTTTGTGATTTTTAACCCAAAGTTCCATTGCACTGTTATTTATATCCTTACCTCCGAAAATCTCACAAATATATTTTTGTAGGAATAATGCTTTTTCTATTTAGAATTACTTAAATCAATTCCTACAATTTCCGGTTCAACAGCAACTTATGAATAAGAAATATTTCTAGCTTTTTCATTTAATTGAGCTTGTAAACGAGATTTTTGCGGACATTCAGGCAATTTATTAAGCCAAGCTTGAGCATTTGCGATATCTTTAGATGTTTTGGCTCTATTTATATTATTACTTATCTGCCCCATTTCCATTCTTTCTTGTGAATTTGGAGAATATACTTTGTTAACAGCAGGTTTATTCACATGAGCACTGCTCTGTCCCGGAACAGCATTAGGATCTGAAGGATCGAAATTCAACCAAGGATCATCTGCAGGAGTCATGTCGTGTGCTAAATATTGACCTTCACCACGATTACTATCGTATGCAGCATGCATTAGGCGATTTTCTTCAGGGGTATAAATTCTATCTTTAAGCTTTCCTGTTTTATATTCGTATCTATAGAATAAACGACCCGAATCACCTAATTGGTTATCACCTGTGATATGCGAAGTATTAGTTGTAAGATTACGCTCTCTAATTAGTTTATCCAAATCTTTTGCAATTTGTGCCATTTCCTCTTTAGATTGAGGATAAATAGTAAAAGCTTTACCTGTTTGTTCGGGAGCTGTTTTTGACAATAATTCAGGGCTCATAGTTGAACTCAATGTTTTATGAGCAATTTTATTTTTATTTAAATATGGTAATACAACTTCTGACATCTGCTGGTAATCAAGTTCATCTACAGAATATAAGTGCATTTTCCAAGCACTATGGTTATTGGTTAATTCATAAGGTGAATCGTTCCAATATGCACGTTCAATATATTTTGCTTTTCCATTTGCAAATAAATCTTTTCTATTTTTAACGAATGCAGCATGATTTTCGTCAAGTTGGAAAAAGATACGCAATTCCATATTAGACATATCATTATACTGAGGATATTCTCTTCTCAAATATGAAATATCATCAAGATCTGAATGATAAATTTTTCGTAAATAATTTATTTTTTCTCTCTGTTTATCAGTCAAAACATATGTTTTTTGAGAACCACTTTCTGCATAATTTGCTTTAACGTCAAGAACTTTTTCTTTTACTTCGGATACTGCGCTGTTAACTTTGCTTTTTGCTCCGGAGTATGCAGATTGAACTTCATTTTTTGCTTTAGCGGCTACGTCTTCAACCTTTTGAGAAGCAGAATGAAATGCATCTTTTACTTCGTTTTTCACCTTACTCGCTGCATTTTCAACCTTTTGAGAAGCAGAATGAAATGCATCTTTTACTTCGTTTTTCACTTTCTGTCCAAATTTACTGCGAGATAATTTTTTTGCACCTGCTCCTAACAATCCTACAGAATTCATAGCGATACCTTCTGCAGAAACATCGCCGTTTTGCACGACTTCAACACCTTCGCCAACACCCAAATCAGCACCTACATCAATAAGTACCTCTTCTTTTTTTGATAAAGTAACTTTATTTGCTTTGTTTGCAATTTTAGAAACAGAAGAAGAATCTTTAGCAATTGCTTTTGTTCCTTGGCTAAGCGCCTTTCTTACGCCTCCAACAGCTTTTGAAGCTTTATATACTTTATATCCGCCGGAAATAACTTTGCCAACTCCCATTGTGGCTCCTGCCACTGCACCATCTATAGCTGCATCTTTTAATATTTCTGTCATTTCTCCGGCTTGCAGACCTTGTTCAGAACTTAATCTGTCAGAGCCTTCAATCGCTACATCAGTAAGTGCTGTAACAGCTGCTACTCCTGCAACACCACCAAGCCCGCCTGTAGCTATTGTTGCCCCTGCTACTATAGCAACTTCAGCGGTAGTCTTGACTACTTGAGCTCCTAAAACTTGGGATTCATTGTATTTGGCAACCCTTTCACCAATGTCACGATTAGTTCCAAAAGCTTTTTTATAATTGGCAGAAGTCGGATGCATTACATAATCTGCAACAGCACTTTGATTATATTCTATGCCAAATTTTTGTTTAAATTTAACTTTAAATTCTGAATCTGTTTTACAATTCTTTAATTCAGCAATATCTTTTTTAAATTGTGCTAATTCTTCTCTAACCACAGAAGCTCTGTTATCTGAGCCCCAAATAACACTTACTCCATCTGCGACATCTCCTGCCCATCCGTCTTGTTTCATTTGAGCTTCAAAAGCTTCATTAGCATTATCAATCTGTTCACTTAAAGTGTCCATTGTAGCATTTCGAGCAGTCTTTGTATCTTTTCTCACAACATCAGCATAATCGGATTGAGCTACATATGAATTTTTCAAAATTTTATTATCATGCGACATGACATGCGCATTACCACTTGCATCATAAACTATCTTTCTGTTATGTCCGTCTTGTCTGCTTTCACCTACTGCGTAGCGTGTATTTCCTATAACAACAGTTTGTCTGTGAGCACTTACTTTAACAAAAGTTTCTTTTAATATTACGCCATTATGGGCTACAACATAAACTTTTCCACTTTTATCTTTGCAAATAGTTCTTCCATGAGTAGCGTTACCAATTTTGGTCAATTCAACTGATCTGGTTTTCTTATTACCCTTCCAATAGTCACCTGTAACTTTTTGACCTGCTCCTTTATGATCTATTAAACCCAGTTCTTTAAGTTTAGCTTCTTCTTGCGCGATTTTTTGTTTTTGAGCTTCAGCTTTTTGTCTGCGTATTTGTGCATCACGTGCATATTCTGCCTTTGCAGTTTCAGCAGGTTTTCTGCCTTCCTGAGCTTTAGTAAATTTTTCTATTCCTACAGTATTTGGTAATTTTATTTCAGAACCAACTTCAAAATATTGATTTTTACCTTTGAGCTGATCAGCATTTAATTGCATTAATTCATCTACACTGCAACCAAATTTCTTTGCAATAGCAGCAGGGCTTTCACCATTTTGAACAATTACACCGGGAATATTTCCGTCTTTGTCTAATTGTAAACTCAACTCTTGTCCGTTTACGGTTTCAGTTTTTACATTTGAAGTTACATTCCCGTCTTTGTCTTTAATTGTAGTAATCTTGCCATTTGAAACATTTTGAATTTGAGTAGAATTACCTTCACTATCAAAAGTGGTTGTTGTTTCTTTACCATCTAATCCTTTATTTTCAATGACAGATTGCAATACTTTTTGACCATTTTCATAAATATATGTTGTAACAGTAGTTCCTTTAGTCTCAACTTCTTTTGCAGGATTTCCTTCAGAATCATATGTAATAACAGTAGTTGAATTTTTGCCAACTATTTTTTCATCAGTTTTTTTATCTCCATTATAATTTATTGTTGTTGTAGTATTATCACCTTTATTATCTATAACAGTTTGTTTTTTACCATTATTTATTGAAGTTGTAGATATAATTTCATTTTCTTCACCTTCATTTTCGGTTACGACTTCAGATGTAACAGTTCCATTCGTTTCGGTTGTTTTAGTCTTTTTATTACCTTGGGCAACTTCTGTTATTTTTTGTCCGTTTGGATAATATTCTTCAGTATGTCCATCTTTAAATGTTACAACTTCAACTTGTTTATTATCTACAAGTTTTGTTTCTACTTTTTCAACATCTTCAGGAGTCACACTATCAAGTTTATTCAAAAATTCAAGGACAGCTTTTCTGTCTTTGCGAGAGAGTTTTTGCTCCCCAAAGTTTTTAACATCTTTATTATCAAGATTGCCATCTTCTCCAGCTAAACTTCCAAGAGTTTTTTGCAGTTCCTCTAATTCGTTTCTATTAAGCACACCATCATTATTTTTATCTACCATATCAAAGACAGATTCAAGACGTGCATCATTTTTGGCAAGTTCTTCTTTTTTCACACCAGCCTTGATTTTGGTGAAATCAATCTTACCGATATTTCCATTTTTTCCTAATTGTATTGGATCTGCCATCAATCGAGTCCTTCATTCTTTGTAATTATGTTGTCGGATTTTTATTTTTAGACTTTAATCAAATTATCATCAAAAAGTCACCCCTCCCCCGAAATTAGCTCTGCTAAAGAATTTTACCAATTGTAAAAAATTGTTAAGTTGTTCATTTTTTGTTAAATTTTTTTTAATCAATATTGTTTTTTTTTAATTAACATGATAGGATTTGGCATGTTTAAATATAAATAGGCTCAAGATTATATGATTTCTTTTAATGTTAGTTTTTGCGGTAAACCAAACAATTATGGAATAATAGACAAATATGTATCTCGATCTGCACAACCTCAAAAGGAAGATTTTGCATGGTTAAAAGAACAGGGGATTACAGATGTCTTTAATTTTAGAACCATGTACGAAAAAAATATTAATTTTGAAGAAGAAGCAGAAGTAATAAAACAAGGATTAAAATATCACCATATACCTTCTTACACAAGAAATCCAAGTATAGAAAATATTGAAAAATTTCTTACCGAAATAAACGAAATCAAAAATAAGAACGGGAAAGCTCATATACATTGTAAAGCAGGAGCAGATAGAACCGGCATGTATGCTTTTATTTACAAAATGCTCAATAATATAGGTACATTAGCTGAAAATGAAAAAGAATGGTTTAAATTTGGACACCACTACGAGCTATTCCCGAATCTTATAGAATGGACAGAAAAACTGCTAAATTCCGGAAAATTAAAATAAATTTATGATTTATTATAACCTAAATCTTTTAAATATTTATCCATATAATTTTTAATTGCGAGCCAATCTGAATCATTTGATTTGTCAAGTTGAGCAAAAAATTTAGAACTTTCTGAATTATTATCTTCATTTGTAATATAGACCAGATATTCTTTAATTATTTCTTGACCACTTCTATTAAAGAAAGTACTAAATTTATCATTTCTATCGTAAATCATATTATTTATAGAACTATATGCCGGTTCTGATTTTTTATCAAATATGAAATACTTAACTTTATCATTAAATCTGTTTTTAAATGCCTCAAATGTTTCACCTTGTTTTGCTTGAATACTTGCTGAACGGCTATTTGAAATATATTTATCACAAGAATTTGCGAGTTTTAAAAAAGCTTCTTTTATTTCCGGATCATTGCTATTTTGTAACACCTTGATGTAACGATAACGATCATCATTTTCATACCCATTTTTATATGTATAATACTCTGCTAAAAATTCCAAATTATTATTTAAAAAATAATATTCAACATCACCTGAAATATAGTCATATGTCTTATTTTTATCTTTTAATATTTTTTGTAAATTATTAAAATTTTCCTTAAATTCAGAAGTCTCAGTTTGGTGTACTCCATTTAAATCATCCAGAGAATGTCCTATTTCATGAGTAATGCTTGTGATAAAACCTCACTTGAAGCAGCAGATGCATTTGTCTGATTATAAAATTTATCCCAATATTTAGAAGATTCTGCTTTGTTTTTTGCACCTTCATAAGCTAATCGAGGGACTTCCTTACCATTGATGTAACATTTACCGCCCCTAATCTCACATTTCTGTCCTTCGAATTCAAATGAATCTGTAACTTCACCTGAAATTGTAACTTCTTCTGCCAAAACTTCATGTGGAGATTCATTTTGTGTTCTGATAGAATTATCCGTTTTATCCCCTTGAAAATCACTTTTGATCGTTACATCAGATTGTAAAGATTTATTTTCTTCGGGGCTATCCGTTTTTTGGACTGAATTATTTAAATCAATTTTATCTATATTAATTGTAGAACCTGCTATTAAATATTTAACTCCTCCCTGTTCTTTTGCTAAATTTTTATTTTTTAATTGTTCAATTACATTATTAATATTATCATTTGTAGGTTCTATGCCTCTAGTAATAAGAATTCTTGCAACAGTCAAAGTGATACTGTCGCCTTTTTTAACAACATAAGCAGACGTATCAGATTGAATTTCTTTGCCGGCTTGAGTTTGCAACTTGTTAATTTTATTAGAATTAATATGATTTACATAACGATTCCAATCAATTTGCGACATCAACTGCTCCTTAATTTACAAATATATGTCGACACAATTACAAAAAAACTTTAATTAGAAAAAATAAATATAAATATTTATTACATTAACCCTTATAAAGATACAAACTTTATTTTTATTATCTATATTCGGCTATATCTACGTATTTTTTTAAATTTTGACAAATACCTTTAAATTCTTCATCTGTATATGTTTCAGCTATTAACAAATCACTGTTCAATATTTTTGAAGGAACAAATTTTTGTAAATAATAACGTTTTGCGTCCTTAATCATTTGACCAATAATCTCAAAATCATCATAACTTAATTGTGATTTAATAACTGTTGTTCTAAATTCATAATCAATATTGCTTTGCATTATAAGATTTATACTTTTTTGAATATTATTTACATTAACCTGCGAACAAACAATTTGAGAGTATTTTTCAAGCGGAGATTTAATATCCATTGCAATATAATCAAGCATATTGTCATTAATTAATTTTTCTACAATTTGCGGATTCGTGCCATTAGTATCGAGTTTTACCAAAAAATTAAGATTTTTTATTTCTTTTATAAATTCATATAATCCTGATTGAAGCGTAGGCTCACCTCCGGTAATTACAACACCGTCAAGTTTTCCCTCACGTGATTTCAAGAATTTGAAAAAATCCTCCGTTTTAAAATTTGTTTTTTTATTAAAGTCAAGAATCTCAGGATTATGGCAATAACCGCAACGGAAATTGCATCCTTGTGTAAAAACAATGGATGCAATTTTCTGCGGAAAATCAACTAAAGTAGTTTTTTGAATTCCTCCAATTATGAACAACAGCAGTGTTCTCCGGCTTTTGTCATATCAAATGTTTTTCTGTTACCGAATTCAGCTTTTTTACCTTTATTCCACTGCTTAACAGGACGAATGTAGCCAACTATTCTTGAATAAATTTCACACTCAGTACCGCAATCAGGACAAACTTCATGTTCCCCTGCAACATATCCATGAGTAGGACATACTGAGAAAGTAGGAGAGAATGTAAAATATGGTAAATGATAATTTTCACAAATCTTTCTTACCAAATTTTTCATTGTTGTTGTATCGTTTATTCTTTCGCCGGCAAATATATGAACTACAGTACCCCCTGTGTATTTTGTTTGTAAATCGTCTTGATGATCAAGCAATTCAAATATATCATCAGTACAATTTACAGGAAGCTGTGTTGAATTCGAATAATATGGTTCAGCTCCTTGAGAATAATATTCCTCATCATTTGCACATTTTATATCGACAAGATTCTTTTTATCTAGTTTTGCTAAACGATAACTTGTTCCTTCAGCCGGTGTAGCTTCCAAGTTATAGTTATTTCCTGTTTCTTCTTGGAATTTAACAATTAAATCTCTCATATAATCCATAACTTCTACCGCAAAATCATGACCTTCTTTATCTGCAATAGAGCAATTCAAAAGATTTTCACAAGCTTCGTTCATACCAACTAAACCTATTGTAGAGAAATGATTTTTCCAATATACTCCAAATCTTGATTTTATATCTCTCAAATAAAATTTAGTATAAGGATACAAATTGGCATCTGTCAAACGTTCCAAAAGTTTACGTTTAATTTCTAAAGATTCTCTTGCAACTTCCATTCTGTCTTTCAAAACTTCAAAAAACTCTTCTTTATTGTTTACTTGATACCCGATTTTAGGAAGATTTATTGTTACAACCCCGATAGAACCTGTCAACGGATTAGATCCAAACAATCCACCTCCTCGGTATTCAAGCTGTCTGTTATCAATTCTTAAACGACAACACATTGAACGGGCATCTTCAGGATTCATATCTGAATTGATAAAGTTTGAAAAATAAGGGATACCATACTTTGCTGTCATTTCCCAAAGACCTTCCAAATCAGGATTATCCCAATCGAAATCCTTTGTAATGTTATAAGTAGGTATTGGGAAAGTAAATACTCTGCCTGAAGCATCTCCTTCCATCATTACTTCAAAGAATGCCTTATTAATCATATTCATTTCTTTTTGGAATTCGCCATATGTCTCTTCCATCATCTCTCCGCCTATAATTACACATTGATCCTTATAATAAGACGGAACAACCAAATCCATAGTTACATTAGAAAATGGTGTTTGGAAACCTACACGAGTAGGAACATTCATATTAAATACAAATTCCTGTAATGCTTGTTTTACTTGTTTATAATTAAGTCCATCATATCTTACAAACGGAGCTAACAAAGTATCAAAGTTTGAAAAAGCTTGAGCTCCTGCACTCTCTCCCTGCATTGTATATAAGAAATTAACCATTTGACCCAACGCAGTTCTAAAATGTCTGGCAGGTTTTGACGCAACTTTACCTTGAACTCCCGTAAAACCTTCTGTCAATAAATCTTTTAAATCCCATCCTACACAGTATACTGAAATAATATTTAAATCATGTATATGTATATCTCCATTTTCATGAGCTTCTTTTATTTCATTAGGATAAATTTTATTTAACCAATAATTTTTACTTATAGATGAAGCTAAATAATTATTTAAACCTTGTATAGAATAACCCATGTTTGAATTTTCATTAACTTGCCAATCTAATTGTTTTAAATAATCATCAACCATATCAATTGATGCATTTTTTGCAAAATCTCTCATTTTGTTATGTTGTTCACGATAAAGAATATAAGATTTCGCAGTTTGCTTATATTCAGAAGATAATAAAACTTTTTCAACAATATCCTGAATTTCTTCAACTGTTGGAGCTTCAAGATTAGATTGTTTTTCTTTTACAAAATCATTGACAATTTTAATAACATTTTTTGTTAATCTTCTAGCTGTAAACGCATCGATTTCTTTTGTAACATTTGACGCCTTACAAATAGCGTTTGTGATTTTTTCGGAATCAAAGTCTACTACTTGTCCATCACGTTTGATAACTTTTTGTTGCATAATAAAGCCTCCAGTCTCGTAAAGTAATAACAAACTATCCAAGCATTCCGACTTTCTCAACTACTTATGCTGAGGTCATGCGCCTGCATCTGCGCAGAGGACACGGCTGCGGACCAGTGAGGGACTTACACCCATGCTTTCCTTGGTTAGTTCATTTATTGTACAAAAAATTTAAAAAAAAATCAAACTTTTTCAATCCATGGATTGAATAATATATTAATCTATCTTAATACACTTAACAAATTTATATATATTCTCTAAGAAACAAAACAACTTATGAAAGCACTTGGTTACTCTGTAGAGAACAAATATGACACCGGTAAAATATTAAAAGGAGCAGTTACAGGTTTGATAGGCGGAGTAATTGCATGAGGTGTAACCGGAGCAATAAATTCAGCATACAGAAAAGAAGAAGCTTACGGAACTCAAGGAGGAGCTGAAAGAGGTCAAGGCTCAGTAACTAATAAACAGGAAACCATGATGAACCAATTGGCTGATAAAGCCTTAACTGCAGAACAAAAACAAGAAATACAAAGTAAAGATACGATTGAACAATATTTTGAAGAACAAGAATAATCATAAAAAAATAGGGCGGTTTATAACCGTCCTATTTTTATTTCTTCACGATTTTACTATATATCAGAAGTACAATGCGGACATTTTGTAGCTCTAATATCAATTTCAGAAAAACAACGAGGACAGTTTTTGACTGTTGGAGCTGCAGCTTCAGCATCTTGAGCATCTTTCTTTGCCGCATTTTGAAGTTTATTTATACCCTTAATTAATAAAAATACCGCAAATGCTACTAATATAAAACTAATTAAAGTATTTATAAAAAGTCCATAATTTATTGTAACAGCCCCAGCAGCTTTAGCAGCTTCTAAAGAAGGGTATGTAGGGATTTTTCCATCAACTAAAGTTGTAGGAATTGTAAAATATAAATTTGCAAAATCAACTTTTCCCATTAACCATCCTAATGGGGGCATAATCACATCATTTACCATTGAATCAACAATTTTACCAAATGAAGCACCAATAATGATACCTACTGCCATGTCAATAACATTTCCGCGAATAGCAAAAGCTCTAAATTCATTCAATTCTCGTTTAAAAAAATCTAACATACTTTTTCTCCATAATTCTGTACAAAAATATACTATATAAAATAATTTTCATATGCAAGTAAGATTTAGCCTAGTACCAAAACCGCCAAAACGGCAGTTACGATAATAGGGATATTGTAGTGCAAAAATGTTGGTATACACGTATCCCAAATGTGGTTATGCTGACCGTCGGCATTCAAACCTGCAGTAGGACCTAACGTTGTATCAGAAGCTGGAGATCCCGCATCTCCTAAGGCCGCGGCAGAAGCCAAAACAATTATTATTGAAGGAACACTAAATCCTAACTTCATACAAATAGGAACATACAAAACTGCTAAAATAGGTATTGTACCAAAAGAAGTACCTATCCCCATCGTTATAAACAAACCAACAAATAACATTAACAATGTCGCAACAATTTTACTTGACATCATATAAGGGGCAATAATATTAACAAGAGAATCGATACCCCCTGTAGCTTTCATAACACTCGCAAAACCTGCAGAAACAAGCAATACAAATGCCACATAACCCATTAATCCAACACCTTCATTAATAAGCTTATCCATTTTGTCATGATCAACAGCTTTTAATCCAAAAATTACCGCAAGACCAACTATTGCTCCTAACGGCAATGACTTTGTCCATAATTGAACTATAAGAGTAATAATTGCAGCAATCAAAGTTATATAATGATTTTTATGCAAAGTAGTATCTATCTTTGAAGGTACAATTTTTACATCACAATTATTATAAATTCTTGGTTTTCTATAAGAGATAAATACCGCAATCAAAAATCCGACAAACATTCCTGCAGCTATAATCCAAGAACTTTTCCATACTTCATTTTTCGCCACCTCTACACCATTTTGAATCATATTATCAGCGATTAAACCTTGAAAAATCAAACCAAATCCAGCAGGTATAGCAATATACGGGGCTTTTAATCCAAATGCCAATCCACAAGCAACCGAACGTCTGTCTATTTTTAATTCATTCATTATAACTAACAATGGAGGAACTAATATAGGAATAAATGCTATATGTACAGGTATTAAATTCTGAGAAAGAACTGCAATTCCTGTTAATATAAATATTAATAAAAACTTTTTAGATTTTATTACTTTAGCAATTTTTGCAGACAAAATCGGTGCTAATCCTGTATGAGTCATTGAAGCTGCAAAAGCGCCTAATAAAATATAACTTAAAGCAGTTTCAGAATTATCACCCATACCGTGAATAAAAATATTCATAACTTCATCTAAACTAATATGAGCAGATAATCCTCCAACAACAGCAGAAACTATTAATGCAAATAAAACATTTACCCTGCAAAGACAGAGAAAGCAAACTAAAATAACTGCTATAATAATCGGATTACTTAACAATGAAATCATAAAATGAGCATATCACAAACATCGAATTTCTCCACTCCGGTAATAAAATAATAGTCTAGTTGTCCTATAGCAAAAAGGGTCTGTTATTTGTTAAATATAGATAATCTTTTTCATACTTCCAGCTATTCTTAATTCCAACGGGAGCATTTGCTCCCTTTTTTTTATGTAAAAATAAAGACCGCATTTTATATGCGGTCTTTTAAAATCAATTACTATTTTTTCTTCAATGTCGGAAATGCTATAACATCTCTTATTGAAGGAGAATCAGTTAATAACATTACCAGACGGTCAATACCCATTCCAAGACCGCCCATTGGAGGTACACCATGCTCTAGGGCACATATATAATCTTCATCAATTGGCATCGCTTCTTCATCACCTTGAGCCCTTGCCTGCATTTGAGCTTCAAATCGTGCTCTCTGATCTATAGGATCAGTTAATTCAGAGAAGGCATTGTCAATTTCCCAACCATTTATCCTTGTTTCAAATCTTTCAGTTAAACGAGGATTGTTTCTGTGAACTTTTGCTAAAGGTGATATATCTCTTGGGTAATCATAAATGTGAATAGGCTGAATTAATGTTGGTTCAACTTTTTCTTCAAACACTTTTTCTACAACCTGTCCCCAATTAGAACATTCTTCAGTGTCAATGTTCAAAGATTGAGCTGTTTTAACTGCATCTTCAAAAGTTTCTATTTTGTTAAAATCAACTCCTGTTGCTTCTTCAACAGCTCCAAGCATTGTTTTTCTATCCCAAGGAGGAGTTAAATCTATTTCATTCTCACCATATTTGATTTTTGTTGTTCCAAGAACTTCTTGAGCAACATACGCAACCAATTCTTCAATTAAATCCATCATATCAAAATAATCTACATAAGCCTGATAAAGTTCAATCATTGTAAATTCAGGATTATGACGAGTATCAATACCTTCATTTCTAAAAGAACGGTTGATTTCAAAAATCTTTTCACTTACACCTCCGACCATAAGTCTTTTTAAATAAAGTTCCGGTGCAATTCTTAAATACATATCCATATCTAATGTATTGTGATGAGTAATAAATGGCTTTGCATTAGCTCCACCTGCCTGAGGGTGAAGCATAGGAGTTTCTACTTCCATAAAACCTTTGGATATCAAAAATTCTCTGATTTTTTGTATTATTAAACTTCTTTTTTGGAAAGTTTTACGAACATCTTCATTTGTAATCATATCAACATATCTTTGACGATATTTTGTCTCAACATCAGTTAAACCGTGGAATTTTTCAGGAAGCGGGAGAAGTGATTTTGAAAGAATTTCAATAGACGTTGATTTTATAGAAAGTTCACCTCTAGGAGTTCTTCTTACAGAACCTTCAAAACCAACAATGTCACCTATATCCAGTGTTTTCAATGTTTTTATACCGTCTTCTGATAAATTTTCTTTATGAGAAAAAACTTGAATTTTCCCTGAAGCATCAACAAGATCTATGAACATGCCGGAATTTCTCATAGCCATAACACGACCTGCAACTTTATAGATATCTTGAGTTTCTTCACCTGCTTGAAGTTCTTTATATTTATCTTGCAAATCTTGAGCCATTATTGTTTTATCATATTTATAAGGATAAGGATTTAGTCCTCTTTCTCTTAAATTATTTGCTTTTTCGACTCTAATTTGACGGATTCTATCTTGTGAAGAACCAGCATCTTTTGCTATTTCTTTAATTTCTGCCATTTTAATTCCCCTATGTATTTATATGTATAGAAGAATATTAACATAAAAATTCACAAATTTACATAATAAATATCATGCTAATATTTATTATGTAAAAAGTTGACTGTTTCGCTTTGAAATGGAATAATAAGTTTATGTTCAAATATTATGGAAAATTTGCGCCGTATTTATTTTTACTACCTGCAGTAATAATATTACTGGTATTCTTTTTTATTCCTTTTTTCCAAACAATTGGGCTTAGTTTTTTTGATTATTCTAATAATATTTATCACGCAAATTATACAGGGCTACATAATTACAAAGAAATACTGCATAACCCGATTTTTTACAAAGTTATGTGGAATACATTACTTTATTTAATAGTTGCAGTTCCTATATTGACAATATTCCCTTTATTTTTAGCAGTGTTAATTAATCAAAAAATAAGAGGAGTCACATTATATAAAATCCTTATATATCTTCCGGTAATTGTTTCAATTGTAGTCGCAGCAATAGCATTCAAATGGTTATATGCTCAAGAAGGCATTGTTAATTATTTTATGCAATTAATAAATTTACCTGCTGTCAGCTGGCTTACAGATCCGAATTATGCCATTTATTCAGTTATAATTTTGACTATTTGGAAGGGAATAGGATATTATATGATGATTTATTTGGCATCTTTGATGAGTGTTCCAAAAGAATTGTATGAAGCCTGCGATATAGATGGCGCAAATTTCTGGCAAAAGCATTTGACAGTAACGGTTCCGCATTTAATGCCAACAATTGCTCTAGTTACAACAATAAGTTCTATTTCTGCTATGAAAATCTTTGCAGAAATTTATGTTATGACAAAAGGTGGTCCTCTTAATTCTACAAAAACAATTGTTTATTATATATATGAAAAAGCTTTTGAGAACCTTGATTTAGGTTATGCCAGCGCAATGGCAGTAATTTTACTTGTAATAGTAATGGCATTTTCATTAGTAAATATATTCTGCTTTGAACGAGGGAAATACAAAATATGAAGATAAGTTTTAAAAACATTCCTACGCATATAATTTTGATTATAGCGTCAATACTGTCGATATTTCCGTTTATTTGGCTATTATCTACATCGTTAAAAGGAGCCGGTGAAAATATTTTTGCATATCCACCAACTATTATTCCGCAGGATTTTACTTGGAATAATTATATTGGGGTTTGGCATAAAGTAAATTTAATGCGATATTTTATAAATTCAATTATTGTTGCAGGCGGAACAGTTTTACTAAATTTGATACTTTCATCTCTCGCAGGATATCCACTTGCCAGAATGGAATTTAAAGGGAAAAAAATAACTTTTTTTGCTATTTTAGCAACAATTATGGTACCATTTCAGGCTATTATGCTTCCAGTCTACTTAATTACATTAAAACTACATTTGGTTGATACCTATTCTGACACTTTAGGGTTTATCGGATTAATAATGCCTTTTGCTGTCAGTGCTTTTGGTATATTTTTAATGCGCCAAGCTTTTTTAGCAATTCCTAGAGAAATGGAAGAAGCCGGAATCGTAGATGGATGTAACGTTTTTCAAGTATTCTGGAAAATTCTTTTACCAATGGTTAAGCCATCATTAGCGGTACTTGCAATATTTACATTTATCGGTTCATGGGGAGAATTTTTGTGGCCTAGCATTGTCTTAACCAAAGAAGCAATGTACACACTTCCTGTAGGAGTAAATAATTTGCAGGGAATGTTTTCTTCAAATTGGAGATTCATTGCCTCCGGATCCATAATCTCGACAATACCAATAATTATATTCTTTCTTGCGATGCAAAAGTATTTTATATCCGGAGAAAATGAAGGCGCAGTTAAAGGATAATTTTAGTTCGACAATGTGAATGGAATAGACATTTGAAAAGGCTTATATTCAGAAATATCTAAATCAATTTTACCTGCAGACAGCTTATAAATTGTGTTTTTAAAATCTTTTATATATTTTGTACTTATATTATTTCGTGCAAAAACTCCTTTTTTATAAAGTTCTATAAGTCTATCTACATATTTTTGACAATATTCTTTAATTTCAGGATGTTTTTCAAGTTGTTCGAGAAAATCAATACTGGATCTTTCAGTATTTGCTTTTGTGGTAGCACCGCCATAGTTTTCCATAGCATTCATTCCTCCTTTTGAACGAGGGAATAAATGTTCAACTGAAGCCATAGAAGGCCAAAGAAGCCTGTAACCTATTTTTTCTGATGACTCACGAGCACTTTTTACAATATATGCTGAGATATTATCATTTGATGTTGGTAATTTTGATGCTTCTATTAAAAATTTTTGTTTTAATTTTTCATCAGGTAATGTTTCAATGATTTTCCCTAAATCATGAATAAATGATTTTCTTGAAAATGGTATAACTATCTTTTCATTCATTAATCTAGATTTTGAATTGTCTATTAATTGTTTTATTTCAACATTATCTTTTAATGCAGATTTTTCGACCATTTTTTCAAAAGATAATATTATATCTTTCTGCATTTTTATAATACTTGGGTCTGTTTTTTTTCCAATAGGAAGTCTTTTGGATTCATTAATAAGTTTTACAATAGCTTTTTTCTGTTTTAAATTTTTAGTTCTCGCTACATCATCTCGTATTTTAAGCAATTTATATCGAAATTCATGAGCAGAGAATGGAGATTTTAAAGGTTCATCAGAAAGTTTTACCTTTGTTTCTTCCATTAGTAAATTAAACTTTGATTTATACTGAGCCGGCAATTCATTAGAATATTCATACAGTTTTCTAAATATTACTGACTGTTCCTTTTTTAAAAGAATTTTATGATATGGTACAACTTCATTTAACAATGATTTTAGTGAAGATTTTGGATGTATTTTTGCACGTTGAACAATTATATCGAATACATCCGCTTCCATTTTGTACAAACTATCTTTATACTTTGAAATCGCTTCAATAGCATTTACTGCCGGACCGTTAAGAACATTATTTTTTATAAGCCTCATAACTTGTTTAGGGTCTATCATCGGCACTCCGGTATACATGCAAGGTAAACCATATTCAAAAAGAGTTTTCAGCTTCCCTGCACTCTGAAATGACGTAAATGTAGGTCTGTAATAAGGCATACATCTCAAATCTTTTATATTTTTAAGATTAGACGTAGGAACTGAACCCGCAAACTTATCATCAGTCTTGTATGTATAATTTTTTAATCCGTATATATCTACCTTTGAAACTTGCATTATACTTTCTCTATTATCTCACACTAAAAGTTATTACGGATAATTTTATTTAAAACTTTAGTATTTTTATTCAAATGTAAAGAAATGTATAGATGGACAAATACCAAAACTTCTCAAAATTGCTTTATCATTTTCATCCGACACTGCAATTTTTCCGTTAATTAAATTTACTTTATTTTCTTTAATTTCTTTGTCTTTATTTGGTGAATGCTTTTTAATTTTAACTTTTTCTTTATCAACAATAGATTTTAAATAATTCTTATATTCAGGATTTTGATACAAATTTTTTGTGATATCGTTCATCATCATCGCGACATATTCTTGCGCATTTGAATTTGTATCCAGAGCAGTCACTAATGTTGAAGCTTTTTCTATTTCGTCGTAAGATTCTTGATAATGTCTTAATCTTCTTAAAAGAACAGCTAAGTTATAATGAGCTTCAAAATTCATAGGTTCCAACTCTATTGCTCTGCAATAAGAAATTCCCGCATCATTAAAATTACCTGAAATATGATATGCAATTCCTAAGTTATACCACGTATCATAACGATTTGGATCAATTTTTATTGATTTTTTATAAGAATTAATCGCTTTGCCAAGATACTTTCTTTGTTTTTCCCAATTGTCATCGGAATAAAGGGATTTCATTCTATAAGCTACGCCTTTATTATAATAGGCAATAGCTTTATTTACTTTTGAACTTACTTTATTATCATAAACGTAAGGTATTGTTAGCAAATGACGTTTCGTTTTTATTATTTTATCAAACTGTTCGATAGCAATATCGAAATTTCCAAGCTTTTCTGTTGCAATAATTCCATAATTCATACGGGCAATCATTAACCTCGGATTATGTTTAAATGCTTGAGAATAGGCATATAAAGCAGACGGATAATCCTCGTAAGCTACATAAATATTACCTAAATTGTACCATGCTCCATAATGCCCCGGGAATAATCTTACCCCTTGATTATACATTTTTATCGCTTTATTCATTTTTAATTCTTTATAAGCAATATCCCCTTTGTGAACATAATACATACCCTTAACTTTATTTATCTGAATTTTACAAAAATCTTGATTTAAATAAATTGCAAACCCAATACCTGCAATAAGTGCCGTAGAAAATAAAAATGATATAAGCTTTTTAACCTTCATATTCTTCTCCAGTCTAATAATAATGTATTTTTTGTTTTATGACATCAACCAAATAATGTAACAAAAACTTAACAATTAAATTTCATGAACGCAATTATTTTAAACAGAATTTGTTTATATAAGTAAGGTAGGTTAAAGGTTAATTTATTTTGGAGGTTAGTATGGCAGGCAATTTTGGCGGAATACAACCAATAGGGACATTTCAATACAATCCTTGCAGTATGTACGGCAACTGTGATTATTTAGATTTAAATTACACCCCGTATATGTCAGGAATGGATTTGGGAATGGGATTTAATACTGATTCAAGCATATTTGGAGGATGCTCACCATTTATTGGCGGGGCTCCGATGATGGGAATGGGCAGCAATCAATCCTATTTTGATAATATGAAAAATTATCAAAAATTTTATAACGACTACAATATCGATCAGCAAAAAATGCAAAGAAATGCAGATTTGCAATTAAACGGTTCTATGGAAGCGATTCAAGAAGCTGCGGAAAACCTCAAAGACAAAGTTAGCAGAAACGAACAAGACCAAATACAAACTGCATACAATGCTTATATAGAAGCAGTACGTTCTGCATATGGAGACGGAACAGAAGAAGAAATTAAAAGTCGTGCTTTATCACTTTATACAAGATTGAACGGTGAATCACTTATTCAACAACTGAGAAAAAATTCTCATAGTTCATTCTTACAAGGATTATTACAGCCATTCACATTGGGAACATATTATAAAAATTCCGCAGAAGACAATATTGCACAAATAACAGGTCAACCTGTTGCAACGGGAGAAAAAACCGGGCAAAATATCGGAAGAATATTTGGAACTGCAGGAGTAGGTGTATTAGCCGGCGGATTGACAAAAGCTTTAACAAAATCAAATAAATTAGCAGGTGTTGTAGCAATTGTCGGAGCTTTATTATCCGGAACACTGTCAACTATTACCGGAAAAATTTCTTCATAAAAATAAGATATATAAACAAGTTTACCGCACATAATTTTTTATGTGCGGTAAACTATTTAATAATGTTGTGGAAAATTTTAAAAGTTTATTTTATACTCTTGGTATGAAGAAATTATTTATTACATTATTAATTTTGTGTTCAAGCATGACTTTTGCATATGGTGCAAATAAAAATTCGAATGTCCAAAAAATTGATGAAATTTCTCAACAAGCAAGAGTATACTACGCTCAAAACGACATTGATGAGGCATTTAAAATTCTTTCAAATAAGCCTGAAGATGAGCGTTCAGCAGAAGATTGGCTACTACTTGGGAATATTATGCAAGATAAGGATAAAATTCCGGAAGCAATATATATGTTTAACCAATCAATAAACAAAAATCCTAAATTTTACAAAGCTCATTACAACTTAGGCTACATTTATTTTATTCAAGATAAACCTAATATGGCTCTATCAGAATTTAAAACAGCAGTACGATATAAACCTGATTTTGCATACGGATATTATAATATCGGGTGCGCTTACATTAAATTAAAAAAATACGGAACAGCAAAATATAATTTGTTCAAAGCTTTAGACCTAAAAGCCAATGAACCTGACATTTATTATAATATTTCTTATGCTTATAAAATGATGGGAAAAGAAAAACAAGCAAAAACATATTTGGATTTGTACAACAAAATGATGGAAAATCATGACCTTTAAATTTATATAAAAGTTTCTTGCTGACGCCTATTATGAAGTTTTGTAAAGTGTAAAAAGTACACTATAGCTGGATTTTATTAAGTACAAAAAAAATATCAATTACCCGTATTGACATAAAAAAATTATTGTGCAATAATAATTACATAAGATTTAAGTGTAGTCGAAACACTAAATATAAATAGTTCATTAACCCCAAAACATATAAACTCCTAAATAATAAACACTAAAAGAGACCATTAGGATGCAGAAAACGACCCACTCAACTTGTTGAGTGGTTTTTTTTATGTGAAAACTACAGATTAAAAATACAAGGCAAAAGTTAAAGATTCTTTATAATAAAAAAGGCTGTTAGCATAAAAACAGCCTTCTATGTTAAAAAATTATCAGAACTTGCTGATATATCGCAAAGAGCACTGAGTAAAATTGAAATTGGTGAAAATTTTGTAACAGCAGAAACGCTTGATAAACTGCTCATTGCACTAGATATAACTGCTGATGAACTGTTCTCAACAAATCATTTAAAAGAAACTCCTGAGCTTTTAAAAATGATTAATGAAAATATCAGCAAAATAGGAGATAATCCGGAAAAACTCGAAATTATATATAACCTTACTAAAAGTTTGAACGCTAAATGAGAATTTTTAATTTCCTGCATTCGGCTCTAATTCAGGTACATTATTCTCAAATTCTGCATCCACTTCCGGCTCAAAAGGAACTTCTTCTATCTGCTCTATATTTTGAGGTTTATTTAAAAAATTCTCCATATTTACAGAATGACTGTCTTTAAAATCTTCTGTTTTGCGTATATCATCTAAAATATTTTTCAATTCTTCTTTATATTTTGGGGTCTGTTTACATATTCCATAATTATCAAGCATATTTGAAAGAGAGCGAATGTTTCCTTCAACAACTCCACGTCTTTGAGTATCATCTGACGCGCCTTTAAAGATTAATTTATAAAGAGCAAGAGTATTATGTTGAGCATAATCAAGATATACACAAGAAACATTTTTTAATAAAATATTTTTATTTTTATTCAACACTTGATTCAAATAATCAGAATATGTCAAATATTTATAATATTTATCCGAAGTAGATATTTGATTACTATTATCAAGTTCTTCAAAATCTATTTTGCTTTCAAGACTTTTTACTTCAGCATAATAAGTCAAAGAATATATAAGCAGGGCAAGACCGAGAATAATAATCCCAAGCCCCAAAAGCAACATTTTATTTCCTGAACTTTCTCCAAAATTTTGATACATAAAAGCCCTCTTTTTTTCACTATACAATAAAAATCAAAAGATGTATAATAAGGTTATGAAAAAAAACTTAGCAATAGTTATTTTAATAGTTGTTATTATTTTTATTACAAAATCTTGTTCTTCGGTAATAACAACAAAAAGACAAACAAAAACAAATTCTATGAATTTAAAAACAGTAGAATTACCTTCTCAAAAAATTGAAACTCACTCTGAAGATATATCTCCAAAAATAAATAATGAATTCTATAATTATGAAAATAACAATTATACTGAACAAAATTTACCTCCGCGATTAGAACATATTTCAATGGAATGGAACGCAAAACCTCACAGATCTGAACATAAAATAACGAAAGAAAATATCCGGACAATAGAATTTGAACGCCCATTACAAAAGAAAATTGAACCTCAGATTTCACCATTTGAAAAAAATCTTAAAATCTGCGAGCCATACAGAGAAAGTCTAAATACAGAATATATGGGTATAAATATGACATATACAATAAGTATTGACGGTTGGATAAATAATAAATGTATATTAAATTTTAATGCTGAAGCAAACAATGCAGGAGAATCATTTCAAAATACTTATGGAATTGCACCTGATGATGCGATCATAAAGGCATTCGCGCCAAAAGTACATTGTGAATTTACAAAAGCTCATCTTGATTACGTTGGTGATAGCATTTTAGAGGAAAAATTGAAAAATCAGAGACATATGCTAAAAAATCCTGATGATATTGATTTTTCTAATAGCAATATATCTGATTTTAGACTTTTAGATATCTTGATAAATCAAAAACCATGTATAATTCTAAATTCCAACGAATTAGACGAATTTATAAATTAGAATTATGTTTCAAATATTTAGCAGTTATTTTCTTTTGATAAATATCAATATTTTTACCTAATATGTTTAAAACAATACCAGATACAAACCCAAGTATTAAAGACTTACTTCCGGAGACAAGTTTAGCCGCAGAAATTAACGTCACTACTGTTGCACCAGCTATTGGGATACCGGAATTTAATAAAATAGATATTCGATCTTCTTTATTTTTTGCTTTTTCAAGAGCATTAACAATCAAAGCCGATGAACATAATATTGTTAAAACATCTGTTGAAGCAGAACCTATTTCTAAATCTCTTAACTTATCAAAAAATTCTCCAACTTCCAATTTTATTGATTTGTCAAACGAATTAATCGCATCCTTCAAACTCTTTAATGATCCGGATTTAGATAATTCAATCGGAGCTATCGTGCGATAAATATCTAACATTTTTTCAATATCACCAGGAGCATCCTCTTTTATAAGATCTCTTATTTGCCTTATATTTATTTTTTTGTCGTGCAATTGGTCTTTTACAATTTCTTCTTTTAAACCTTTATTTAGTTCATGTGTTTCAAGCAAATCTAACTCTTTTAAAAAATTATTTGTATTTTTTGTTAAAGGAGCATCATCTTTTATAAACCATTTCAACCTATTAATAATTTTTGCGCCATATGCATCATTCGCAGGGATCATACTATTTAAGTTATCTATATAAGTAGATATATACGATTTTTTCTCCGCATCAGTATAAGATAACATATTTCTCGCGAATGCAACTTTGTTCGTCAAATCTGTTTTATTGAGTTTTATTTGCTCAGCAGCTATAAATGTTTGCCACATTTCTTTTCTCTTAAATTTATTGTCTTTTGTCCAAAAATCTTTAAATGATGCGTCCCAAATCCCGGAATACAGAACTGAAGTAGATTCTTTAATATACTGATATCTTGCTTCTTGGGCAGGTTTTGCAATAAAAGAATCTACGACCATGCGAACCATAGATCGATTATTACGTGCTTGTTTAATAAGTTCTTTTTTAGAAAATTTATCCGATCCATATTCAACTATTTCATCCCCAGAATTTTTTAAAATATACTCATCAAGCTTATCAAAACACGCATACATATTATCAAAACATTTTTGTGTATTTTTATATGATTTAATTACAGTATTTCTTGATAAGTATTCAAAAAAATCTGAAATCCCCTTATGAATTGATTTTGTAATAGAAGATTTGTACATAAGCCGCATAAACAACATGTCTTTTATTGAATTAATATTATTTACACTTTCAGTTTTTTTTATAAAAGAATTAATCTTGCGTATAGCATACTCATAAAAAGGAAACTTTTTATTATTTTGTTCGAAAAAATATTTACTCTGCTTTAAACTTAAATATTCTTTAAAATTTACAAGCATATTTTTTGATTTTTTCTGTATCCCTTTAGAGAAAAATGATAAACTTCCTACAAATACCAAAAGACCTAAATTGCCATATTTTATTTTATTTTTATCATTATCGATATTTAAATTATTTATAACAGAAGAATTTGCCCAAAATGTATTATTACGTATTGGGAAATTATACACATTTTTAAATACACTATTTTCTAAAATTTTATTTTGTATAATTAGATTAGGCATGTTATAAATATAAATTTGGCGACGCATTTTTATAAAAACACGTAAATATAATTTTTGCTTCGATTTAACAAAAGATTAATAAAAATTTTTTTAATATAAATTTCACTACTCTTGAATTTTTCTAAATAATAAATAATCCGACACAAAATGTATCGGATTATTTATTCTCCCGGAGATGGATTCGAACCACCGTTAAAAGAGCCAGAATCTTTCGTCCTGCCACTAGACGATCCGGGAATATTTAATTCACTTAATCATTCTATCATTTGAATATTTAATTACAAGTGTTTTATAAAAAAAGCGGAGTACAATGACTCCGCAACAGTCATAGAGCTACTTTATTACAATATTAACAAGTTTTTTAGGTACAACAATTACTTTAACAATTGTTTTGCCTTCTGTTAATGATTTTACTTTCTCACTATTCAATGCTTGTTTTTCCATATCTTCTTTAGAGATTTCCGCATCAACTTCGATTTTATCTTTTACTTTTCCGTTAACCTGAATAACTAAAGTCATTGAAGATGATTTTGCTAATTTTTCTTCCCAAACAGGCCAAGGTAAATCATGGATTGAACCTTCACCGCCTAATTCATGCCAAGCTTCTTCTGTTAAATAAACAGCTACAGGCGACATAAGTTTAAGCATTGAAACAATTGAAAAACTTAATACATTCTTATCTTCATCATTAAGCTCAGGTTTCTTTGCTTGCCATTCGTAGATAGCATTTACAAGTTCACGATATTTTGAAATTACGGTATTAAACTGAAATTCGTTTGTAATATCATTTGTTATGCCTTTTATCTGCATATGAACTGTTCTTACTAAATCGTCATTCTCTTTAGCAAGATTTGAACTTAATGAGTAATTGAGGTTAATATTTTCAGCGTTAGTTGAAACAAGACGCCAAACTCTGTTTAAGAATTTATAGCATCCTTCAACTCCTGCATCAGACCAATCAAAATCTCTTGCAGGAGGCGAATCTGACAAGATAAATAATCTTGCGGTATCAGCTCCGTAATTCTCAAATATTTCATCTGGATCAACAGTGTTACCCTTTGATTTAGACATTTTTGAACCGTCTTTTAGAACCATTCCTTGAGTTAAAAGATTTTTAAACGGTTCGTCAAAATCTAATAATCCACAATCACGTAATGCTTTTGTGAAAAATCTTGAATATAACAAGTGTAAAATTGCGTGTTCAATACCACCTACATATTGATCCACAGGAAGCCATTTGTTTACAATGTCTTTATTAAAACATTCTTTATTATTATTTGCATCAGCGTATCTTAAATAATACCAGCTTGAACAAATGAATGTATCCATTGTATCCATTTCACGAGTTGCATGCCCGCCGCAGCATGGACAAACAGTATCCTTAAATGTAGGTGAAGTTGTTATTGGAGATTTCCCTACAACTGAAAAATCAACATCTTTTGGCAACAATACAGGAAGCTGATCTTCAGGCACCGGTTGAATACCGCATTTATCACAATAAACAACAGGAATAGGAGCTCCCCAGTATCTTTGGCGAGAAATTAACCAATCTCTTAATCTAAATTGTGTTTTAAATTCACCAAAACCTTCATCTACAGCTTTTTGAGTTATTGCTTTTTTGGCTTCGGTGTTTTTCATTCCATTAAACTCATTAGAATTAATTAAAACACCTTCTTCTGTATATGCTTCTGTTTCGCAGTTTGAAGGATTTTCAGGATTTTGAATAACCACCTTCATTGGTAAATTATATTTTTTTGCAAAGTCAAAATCTCTTGTATCATGAGTTGGAACAGCCATAACAGCACCTGTTCCATACTCAACAAGAGCATAATCCGCAGTCCAGAGAGGGAAAATCTCGCCCGTAAATGGATTTTTACAGTGTGTACCTAAAGGTACACCTGTTTTTGTTCTGTCTGTTGAAAGTCTTTCAATTTCAGACATTTTACGAGCATTTGCTCTGTATTCTTCAACTGCTTGCTTATTTTCCTCTGTTGTAAGTTTTTCAATATCTTTATATTCAGGTGCTACAACAAGATAAGTTATACCATGAACGGTATCAGGCCTTGTTGTATATACAGGAACTTCCATTTTTTCCCCACTTGGAGCATCAACAACAGGGAATCTGAAAATTGCACCGTGCGATTTACCTATCCAGTTTGCCTGCATTGTTTTAACATTATCACCCCAACCTGTTAAAAGGTCTAAGTCTTTTAATAATTCATCAGCATACTCGGTGATTTTTACAAACCATTGAGATAAGTATTTTTTCTCAACTTCACTATCACATCTCCAGCATTTGCCGTCAATTACCTGTTCATTTGCTAATACTGTTCCACAATCAGGACACCAGTTTACAGCTGCTTCTTTTTTATAGACTAAGCCTTTTTTATAAAGTTGTAAAAATATCCATTGAGTCCATTTATAATAATCAGGTTTGCAGGTTGTAACTTCTCTGTCCCAATCATAAGAAAGACCTAACATTTTTAACTGATCTGTCATATAAGCGATATTTTCATCTGTCCACTTTTCTGGATCTGCATTGTGTTTCATAGCCGCATTTTCAGCCGGAAGCCCGAAACTATCCCAGCCTATTGGGTGCAAAACATTAAATCCATTCGCTTTTTTAAATCTTGCAATAACATCTGTTATTGTATAATTACGTACATGCCCCATGTGAAGTTTCCCTGATGGGTATGGAAACATTGAAAGTGCATAATATTTTGGTTTATCGTTATCGTTTTCCGTTTTAAAAAGCTTATTTTCATCCCAAAATTTCATCCATTTTTTTTCAATTTCTTGCGGATAATAACTTTGTTTCATATTTCCCTCTTATTTTTATACTCCTGAACCAATTATAACATAAAAATTTTCATGATATTATTTTTATATGAATTTTGAAGAAAAAACTTTAAATACCGAAATAATTTACAAAGGTAAAGTAATTACAGTAATTAAAGATGATATTGAAACATCTGACGGTCACAAGTCTTTTAGAGAAGTTGCTATTCACAGCGGAGGAGTGGTAATTGCCGCATTTAAAGATAAAGAGACGATTTTACTTGTTAAACAATATCGTTATCCGTTAAAATGTGTAAATATAGAGCTTCCGGCAGGAAAACTTGAGCCGAATGAAAACCCTGATATCGCATCTAAACGTGAACTTGAAGAAGAAACAGGGTACAGAGCAAAAAATTGGAAATCATTAGGATACATTAATACAACTCCGGGAATTTGTACAGAAAAACTTTATCTTTACTTAGCAACTGATTTAGAATTTGTTGGGGAACACCCTGATGAAGGAGAAGTTATAAAATGTTATGAATATAAACTATCTGATGTTTATAAAATGATATATAACGGTGAAATTAATGATGCAAAAACTATTTGTACAATAACAAGAGCTAAAGGACTAAACTTATGATAAAAATGGTAGTGACCGATATTGACGGAACTATTCTTCCATACAATTCGGATTTTAGTGTAAATGTAAAAAACTGTATAAAAAAACTTGAGCAAAGCGGTATTAAAGTAATTCTTGCAACAGGTAGAATGCATTCTTCTACAACTCCTATTGCAGATAAACTCGGCTTAAGAAATCCAATAATATCTTACCAAGGCGGACTTGTTAAAGATTATGAGGGGAACACCATACATAAAGCAGATTTACCCGAAAAAGAAGCTAAAGAAATTATAACATGGGCACGAAAAAACAATATCCATTTAAATTTATATATTGATGACAAATTATATGTAGAAAAGGATGATGAAATTATACAATCTTATATAATCGGGAAATTTGTTAATTACACAGTTTGTTCATTTGATGATTTAAAAATCAAAAATGTCAACAAACTTCTTGCTATTGATATTCACGATGCGCAAAAAGTTACAAAATGGGAAAACTATTTAAAAGAAAAATATCCTGATTTATATATAGTAAAATCAACCCCGTATTTTTGCGAAATCGGAAACAGAAATGCTAAAAAATCAATCGGAGTAGAAGTCCTTTGCGAATTATACGGAATAAAAAAAGAAGAAGTTCTAACAATCGGAGATCAAAATAACGATATTGACCTCGTAAAAGCAGGAGGAGTTGGAGTTTCAATGGGAAACGGGACTGATGAACTAAAAGCTTGTGCTGATTTTATAACAGATACTGCTGAAAATGATGGTTTTGTAAAAGCTATAGAAAAATTTGTATTTAAAAATGTGGAGATAAAATAATGTATCGAATAGGAATAGGTTACGATATTCACAAACTTATTGAAGGCAGAGATTTAATAATCGGTGGAATTAAAATCACTTATGGGAAAGGCCTTTTGGGACATTCTGATGCAGATGTTTTAATACACGCAATTATAGACGGGCTTTTAGGGGCATTGTCACTTGATGATATAGGGACTATATTTCCTGACACAGATCCGAAATATAAAGATGCAGATAGTACAATTTTACTAAAAAAAGTTTATGAACTTATAAAAGAGAAAGGATATTCTATTGTAAACATCGACAGTAACATTATTGCCCAAGCTCCGAAAATAATGCCCTATATTCCTAAAATGAAAGAAAAACTTGTTAAAATTCTTGAAATATCACATCACGATTTATCTATTAAAGCTAAAACTAAAGAAAAACTAGATTCTGTCGGTCAAAATTTAGCAATTGAATCTCAAGCAGTTGTACTCTTGAGAAGAGATTAAAATATTTATACAATTAAACTACTGATTGTTTTTATGTTTTAACATATTCTTTTATTAATGTTGTTCCAAGATTGCCGGCAGTTCTATTTTGCTCCTGAGCAAGTTTTTTAAAATTCTCAAAAACATCATTATCTACAAGCAAAACAAATCTTTTCTTTTAATTATTAGCCATATTATGGTAATTATATTTTAACTTTATTGTAATATCAATTGCAATTAAATTACAAAATAATTATAACTAATAAAAGTAAAACAATTTGACAAAAAAATAGAAAATAAATAGAATTTTTTTATGAATAAAAAAGTTGCATCCGTTTTGAAAAAATCAGTCTTGCTTTTGTGTATAATTTCAATTATTGCAAGTTTATTATCACTATTCTTTTATAAATACCGCGTTGATCCTGTCCAACTACAGAGCAAATTTTTTACCTCATACAATGAACTTAGTGATGCTTACAAATTTATGAAAAACAAAAATGTAGATTTTGAAAGTATAGAAAATCCTATTTCTTTTTATAAACAATTTGCAGGATTTTTTCAGTTAGAATCTTTATGTACTGATTTTTCAGAACCTTGCTTGTGGAACAATTTTACTTATAAAACTCTTGACGGGGATATAAGACCTGTATACTACGGACGTCCAAATATCGGACAATTTATAACAAGAAACGGAGCTTTAATTATGCTCTACAAAGAAGATAATAGCCTTCGAATTTTTATTGACACTAACGGAATTAACCGTAAGCCAAATCGCTTTGGACTTGATTTATTTGCTTTTTATATAAAAGATAATTCATCAGGCTTAAAAGCTATGGGAGAAAATAATACACCTTATAAAAATTTAAGTCTTTTTTGTAATCCAAACATTTCAAATAAATATAATGGTATGTCTTGCGCATTCAAAGCTATATATGATAACAACTTTTTTGAAAATACAATAAAAATTTTATACTAATTTATTATAATGTTCGTTATAAAATTCATCAAAACGGTCTTGCAAAATTGCTTGTCTACACTCGTGGACAAAATTTAATAAAAATCTTATATTATGAATTGATAAAAGAGTTGAAGCAGTAGCTTCCTGACATTTCCAAAGGTGTCTAATGTAAGCTCTTGAATGATTCTTACAGGCATAGCAGTCACAGCCATCTACAAGTGCGGAACTGTCATCTTCATAAGCTTTGTTTTTAATATTACGTTTTCCTTCCCAAGTAAAAAACGACCCATGACGGGCATTTCTTGTCGGAAGTACACAATCAAACATATCTACACCGGCTTTTATACCATCTAATAAATCTTCAGGTGTCCCAACTCCCATCAAGTAACGAGGTTTATATTTCGGCAACAAAGGGGCTGTAAATTCGGTAAAATACTTCTGAACATCTTTTGGCTCACCTACACTTACCCCGCCAATCGCATAACCTGCAGCATCAAATGTTGAAATAACTCTAGCGCTTTCCTGTCTTAAATCTTCAAAGAACGCCCCTTGAACTATAGGGAAAAGAGCCTGCTTAGGATTAGTTTTTGCTTTAAAACATCTTTCAAGCCAACGATGAGTACGTTCCATTGCAGACTTTGCAAATTCATAATCACAAGGATATGGAGAACACTGATCAAATGCCATTATAATATCTGCACCTATATTTTGTTGAATTTTCATGGAAATTTCAGGAGAAATATAATGTTTTTCACCATTTTTGGGATCGCGAAATTCAACACCATCTTCTGTAATTTTATTTAAATGACCTAAAGAAAATACCTGAAACCCACCAGAGTCAGTCAATACAGGTTTATCCCAGTTCATCCATCCATGAATACCGCCAAAATTATGTATTCTTTCATCTCCGGCACGTAAATATAAATGATAAGAGTTACCTAAAATTATTTGAGCTCCGGTTGATTTAATCTGATCACATGTTAAAGATTTTACAGCAGAATTTGTTCCTACCGGCATGAATATAGGAGTTTCAATAATCCCATGCGGAGTTGTAAAAACTCCGGCACGCGCTCCCGTTTTTAAATCTTCATGAACTAATTCGTAATTAAAATAATCACTAGTCTGCATCTAAATATTCCGTAACAAGTTCAGACATACATTTACGCTCTGCAAAAATTTCATCCTCTCCAAAGTAGATTTTTATTTCTCTTTCTGCACTTTCAACAGAATCAGAACCATGAACAACATTATACTCCATGACCTGAGCAAAATCAGCCCTAATTGTTCCAACTTCAGCTTTATCAGGATCCGTAGAGCCCATAAGATGTCTGACTCCTGCAACAGCATTATAACCTTCAACTACCATAGCCACAATAGGCCCACTTTGAATATATCTTATTAAACGTGGATAAAAAGGTTTTCCTTCATGCTCTGCATAGTGAGCTCGAGCTTGCTGGTCTGACACTGTTAACATTTTTAGTGCAGTTACCTTGTAACCTTTTAATTCAAAACGTTTCAAAACTTCTCCAATTAAACCTCTTTGTACCCCGTCAGGCTTGATTGCAACAAAAGTTCTCTCCTCTGATCGCATAAATAAATCTCCTTTTTCATAATCACATATTTACCCCATTGTACCATAAATCTTTTTTTTGCAAATGGTAAAATAATATTTATATTTTTATGTTAAAATAAGTTTGCAATAAAAGAGAGTTGGTATTATGAATTTTGATAAAAACAAACTTATTTCTTGTATACAAAAGCTTGGAAGCAAAAAAATATTAGTAATTGGGGATTTAGCCCTTGATGAAATGATATACGGAGATGCGGAACGTATTTCTCGAGAAGCCCCTGTTTTAATCCTTCAACATACAAAAACAAAATTAATTCTTGGAGGAGCCTCAAACGCAGCTCATAACGTTTCGACTTTAAACAATTCTCAAGTTGGAGTAATTGGTATTGTAGGAGAAGACTACCATAAAAATCTTTTAATAGATACTTTTAAACAAGCCGGTATTAATTGCGACGGACTCATATGCGATAAAAGTCGTAAGACAATAGTTAAAACTCGTATATCAGGTTCTATAACAACATCAATAACTCAACAAATTGTTCGTATTGATCGTCAATCAAAAGGTTTTATATCTGAAGAAACAGAAAATAAAATTATTGAAAAAATTAATGAACTCGTACCTTTATATGATGGAATAATTTTATCTGATTATCATATAGGAACACTTACACCTAAAATAATAAATCACACAATTGGAATCGCAAATAAATTAAATAAAATTATTGTAGCAGATGCTCAGCGCGAACTTTGGCATTACAAAAATATAACATCAATGACTCCAAATCTTCCTGATACAGAAAAATCAGTAGGATTTGAAATACATAATGAAGAAGATTTAAAATGCGCAGGAGACAAACTTCTTGAACAAACTAATGCAAAATCTATATTGATTACTTGCGGTGCTGACGGTATGTTTGTAACAAAACCAAACAAAGAATATGCAAAAATACCTGTATTTAATAAATCAGAAGTCTTTGATGTCACAGGTGCAGGAGATACCGTTACTGCAGTTTATTCACTTGCTTTAGCCTCAGGAATTGATCCTGTGTACTCAGCAATAATAGGAAATGTTGCAGCAAGTATTGTTGTAAAACAATTCGGATGTTCTACAACAACTATACAAGAATTAATTGACACAGTTATGAAAATGGGAGATTTTTATGAAAGAAATAATTAAAAAATTTAAAATTGTTGATATTATTATAATATTTTTTGTTATTATTGCACTTGCAGTAGGATTCTATACATACAAAGGATTTCGTCAAACAGCAGATAAGCAGATTGAAGCCACTTCTAAAATCGTTTTTAAAGTATACATGCGCGGTTTAACATTTACCGGAGATAAATTGCCTATTAAAAAAGGAGAAAAAACATTTATAAGTATCAGAAATGTTCCTTACTCAAACCTTGATATTATAGATGTAAAAGCTGACAGAAGGAAAATAGTTATTCCTGCATTGGGTCAAAAAAAGCTTGTATTAGTTGTTGAAGATGCTTCTCAGCCTGATTTGTATGATGTTGTAGTAACTTTAACAGACACCGCAAAAATAACAAAAGACGGTGCTGTTGTTGGAGGAAATAAAGTTAAATCAGGACTCCCAATTACATTGGAAGGTTCAAATTATAAATTTACAGGTACTGTTTCTGACGTAAAAGTTATTGATACAGTTGATGAAGAAATTAACAAAGATATAAATACCACAGATGATGTTCAATAATATTTTTAAATTTTCACAAAATAAATTAAATTATTTTTATAATAATAGCTTATTTTTACAAAATATCGACAAATTTATTCTGCCGTTTATTTTGTTAACTTTTATTTCTTCAACTTTTATGAGTTCTGATTCTATAGGGCTTTTTGCTATTGTGATAATATTTTTAACTTTAGTAAAAATGCTTTTTACTCCAAAACAAAATGTTGAATTCAATCATTTCGAAGTTTGGCTGATCTTATATTTTATGATTGTAATTGTGAGTCTTTTTGGTTCAACTCTTTTTATGCAAAGTCTGAAAGGTTTTTTTAAAACATTTATTTATATTGGATTTTACTTTTCGATAGTAAAATACTTAAAGGATAATTTATCAAAAATTCCATTAATACTAGGAACTATCTTGCTATGCATAGGAGCAGAAAGCATTTTAGGGGTTTTCCAAAGCACATTACATTTGGAAGCTATATCCACTTGGCAAGATACTTCGAATTTAAATCCTGAAGATATAATTTCAAGAGTATACGGAACATTAAAACCTTTAAATCCGAATCTTTACGGCGGGTATCTTGTGTGCGGGTTACCTGCAGTTTTAGGATCAGTTTTTTATTTTTTAAATAAAAAACATTATAAATTAGCAATAATATCATTGGCTTTGACATTAGCAGCTGTGTATGCAATTTTTCAAACAGGATGCAGAGGTGCTTATCTTGCAATGATACTTATTTTTGGTGCAGCGTTCTTAATTTCAGCAAAATTTTTCTGGAATAATTTCAAAAAAATATATATATCTATAATTGGAAGCGCTATATGCTTTTTTATTATGGTCTTAACCTGCGTAAGTTCATTAAGATTGAGATTTTTATCAATATTTGCAATGAGAAATGATTCTTCAAATTCTTTTAGATTTAACGTTTATCACTCATCTTTAGAAATGTTTAAAGATAATTGGCTTTTAGGAATTGGAGTCGGGAATAAAAATTTCCGTGAAATATATGGACTATATATGAAAACCGGATTTGATGCTTTAAGTGCATATAATATTTACCTTGAAACAGCTGTTGAAAGCGGAATATTCGCTCTTATCGCATTTTTAGGATTACTCGTTACTTTATCAATTGAAGCTGTAAAATATATTTTTAATTCAAAAGATACTGAAAAAATAATATATACTTGCGCATGTATAATCGGAATATGGGCCGTAATGTTTCACGGGCTTGTTGACACAATTTACTTTAGACCACAATTACAATTTATATTTTGGACATATGTGGCAATAATAAGCGCAATTTTAAGCAAAAAATCTAACCCTATTTAACACCAAAATCCGTTTTGCATATGATACCCAAATCTATAATTTGAATAAGGCATCAAAAACGGGCTATTGAAAAACATCCACGGATTACAAGCAGTCATCAAACCTATTGTTCCAGTAATATTAGCTTGAGTAGATCCATAACCTGCATACATATTGATGTTGTTACCTAACGGATTACCCATTTTCTGCATCTCATAAGCAACTTCATTTCGAGCAAGCCCATTACCTATATTTGAAAAAAGATTATACATTGCAGTATTTCTATCAACTCCGGAAGATTTAGCATCCAAATACCCGTTGAAAGAGGCTAATCCGCAATTTATACCGCTTAAAATTCTCATGGTCTCTGCGAAACCCATATCTCTCCTTTAAGTTTTAGTACTCGTAATTATATAAAGTTATTTAAATAGAAAAAATTGTCATGATTATTAAGATATATTAAATATATAATATTTAAATAAATATATCAGGTTAGAAAGCTTAGCCTTTTACGGCGATTATTTTTTATTTTAATTCAAGTAAAATACCTCTATACAGACATAGTGGAGTAAAAAATATGTTTATTAGCAACAATTGTAAAGATTGTACTTACAATCGTCTGGAAATGAAAAATATTGATAAAAATATTCTTCCTTGGCTTGAAGATATTATTGATGAGAACAAATGTCGCATTGAACGAAAAGAATGGAAAAGTAAATACAATAGTTATGTTGTTTATGACTATGAACCTTTTTGTACCGAAGGATTTGAAATAAATTTAATAATTTCTGCCTGTGATGTGGCATATCTTAACTTTATAAAATATCTCTATGACGAAAAAATTAGTACAATAGAATATTTAAACAACTGTATTACAATTTAAAATTAAACAAAAAGAGACTGTGTAATTATACACAGCCTCTTTTTATACAATTTTTATTTATTCTTCAGCAGGCGTTTCTGCATTCACTGTTTTAAAGCAATCTTTACAATAAACTTCTCTCCCAGGAACTGGTTTAAATGGAACTTGTGTCTGTGTTCCGCATTTTGAGCAAACAGCATCATACATCCTTCTTTGGCGTCTATGCTGTTTTCTTCGTGTCTGTCTGCATTCCGGACACCTTTTAGGCTTGTTTACCAACCCTTTTTCTGCATAAAATTCTTGTTCACCCGCGGTAAATGTAAATTCTTTTCCACAGTCTTCACATACCAATTTTTCGTCTTCGTACATTGTTTTTCTCCTGATGTTTTAGTATAGGTCCATACAACCATTAGCAAATTCTATTGTACACTATTTTTAAGATTTTGCAAGAGGGCAATATTTTTAACCCATTGGTGGCGGCTGAATATACAATGGTTTGACATCATGCCAATCGCAGTGTTTAGATTTAAGCTTTTCATAAACAAGTTTTGCAAGAATTTCTCCTAAATTATAATTTCCCATTTGATATGATAAACCTCCAAATCTTGATTGAAGTTTATTATCTGTTATAAGCATATAATCACCATTATTTAAAATATTAGTGACTTCTTCAAGTTGAACTGCACCTTTTATTTCACCGTTAACATTCAAATACGCACAATTTTTTCGTGCATCAAGTGCTACGATTGTCTGTTTTTGAGTATCATTAAGCTTTTCCAAAATTTCAAGCGAAGAAATCCCTACTGCAGGCAAATCCAATTGCTGAGCCATAACTCTTGCAACAGTAGTACAAGCTCTTATTCCGGTAAAACTCCCCGGCCCGATATTAGTACCTATTGCATCCAAATCTTTGGGACTTAAAGCATTTTCTTTAAGCATAGATTTAATCGTAGAAATTAAAAACGCAGAGTGATATTTATTATCTTTATTAGTTATTATTTTTGATGTTAATATATTTTCATCCTCAGCTAAAGCCAAATACATTTTGTCTAAACAAGTATCAAACACTAATATTTTCACTATTTTAACCTCGCAACAATGTTTTTACATTTATCCCCAAAACCTTCAAAAGTATATTTTCTTGAATCATCTTCATCATAAGTAACATTTATTTTTATATGATCAAATGGGACTTGATTTTGAGAGAATTCAGCCCATTCAACAAAAGTAATTTGTTTACCCTCAGAATACTCTTGTAACTCATCAAAAATAGTTTTTATACCTTCATTTTCAAGTCGGTACAAATCAAAATGATAAACAGGAATCATAGAACTATGGTATTCATTTAATATAACAAAACTTGGGCTTGTAACTTTCTCTTTTATACCGATTGCAGAAGCTACTTCTTTTACAAAAGCCGTTTTACCTGCACCAATTTCCCCGTATAAATTTATAAAACATCCTTCATCACAAATTAATTTAGCAAATTTTTTTGCTAATTCTTTTGTATCATCCAATGATTTACATATTTTTTCAATCTTCATAAACAACTACCTTATTTCTTCCGGTATTTTTCGCCTGATAAAGGGCTTTATCTGCTTTTTTTAATAAATCTTCATCACTGTCATTTTCTTTCATCTGATAAATACCCAAAGATATTGTAACCTTTATTTTACTTACATCTGCATCCGGATTTACTCTTGAAATATCAATTACCCTTTGCTCAATTGCATTTCTAAGCCTTTCCGCAACCATTTTTGCTTCATTTATTTTGGTAAACGGAAGTAATATAGAAAACTCTTCTCCACCGTAACGTCCTGCTATATCATATTCTCGAAGCTGGCCTCTAATAACTTTGGCTATAACTTTCAAAACCAAATCTCCTACTGAATGACCATAGGTGTCATTTACACTTTTAAAGAAATCTATATCGGTCATTATCCCGCATAAAGGCGCATTTTGACGCTTTGCATTTGCAACTTCTTGTTTTATACGTTCTTCAAGCTGGTGCCGGTTATAAAATCCGGTTAATGCATCAAGAGTAGCATGCTTCAAAATCTCTGCATAAACATTTGCGCGATGAATAGTAATTGCAATCTGCCCGGATAACTGTTCTAAATATTCTTTATCTTTGCCTAGAATCTTGTCGGATGTACTTTTTATTACCATCATTCCAACATTTTTTCCTTCACTCACTAACGGAACTGAACAAATTTTCTTATCATCAGAAATTTGAAAAATATCCGGCTTTTTAACCATTTGATTAATCTTTTCATCATTACATGCCGAAGGCCAAGCCAAAACAGAAACTCCCGTTTCTTCATTTTTCAAAAATAAATATGTTAAATAATCAGGGAAAAACTTATCCAGCATTTCGCCTATAATCGGTATTATGTAATGAAATTCATACTGAGTCTCGATAATTTTTGCAATATTTTTCATCGTATCATGAAAATCTATATCTTTTTGCATCCTATCTGAGAGAAGAATATTTTGGAATTTCAAAGATATAAAACCTGATGCTATTTCCAAAAAATCATTTAAATCTTTGCTCCATTTAGAAAAATTCAAGTAACCTATACATTTTTTATGTTTAAAAAGCGGATAGACTGTTTCATTATCAATTTTTTCTTGGGAATATGAAAATTTTGTTGAAAAATTTTGTTCAAAAAAAGTCTCCAACGAATCACACAATGACTTTTCATTGTAGCTCTCATTAAGGACTTTTGAAAGTTTTTCAACCTTTTTTAACAAATTTACACCTCTAATTGTTGTGCAATTTCATCTGACATATCAAAATTTGCATAAACATTTTGTACATCATCAAGCTCATCCAATCTATCTATCAATCTCATAACAGAAGTCGCAGTTTGCAGGTCAGTAATATCAATTGTATTTTTAGGAATTCTTGTAAATTCTGCATTAGAACTTTTAAATCCTTCTTTTTCTAAACCTTCAACAACTGATTGAAAATTTTCAACAGAAGTTAGAACTCTATAAGTATCTTCATCTTCTTCAACATCTTCCGCATCAAGATTTATTGCAGACTCAAAGAGTTTTTCAAAATCAACTTCTTCAGCATCAAAAGTAATACTACCCTTTTTATCAAACATCCAGCTAACACAATTGGTTTCACCTAAATTACCGCCAAATTTTGTAAAAATACTGCGTACATCACCTGCAGTGCGATTACGATTATCAGTCATTGCCTCAACAACAACAGCAACTCCTCCAGCTCCGTACCCTTCGTAAGTAATTTCTTCATAATTATCAGCAGACCCAGCACCTGCACCTTTGTCTATTGCTCGTTTAATATTATCATTTGGAAGCCCTGCAGCTTTAGCCTTTTCTATCGCAGTTCTAAGTCTAAAATTACCTGCAGGATCAGGTCCGCCCATTCTTGCTGCAACAATTAATTCTCTTGAATATTTTTGAAAAACAACTGCTTTTTGTGAATCAGTTTTAGCTTTTTTATTTTTAATATTTGCCCATTTTGAATGTCCTGACATGTTTATATCCCTTTCATTTTTACTATATTTGACTTGATAATAACACAAAAGGGGCTTTTTAAAAAGCCCCTTTTATTATTTGTTTATAATTTTATAACTAATCTTCATAAATCCATCCGTTTGTCAAATCAACTCTCAGAGGTTTTAAAAGCTTCATATAAGCATAACCGTCAGTCATAACTTCTAGTTGTTCACCCTTAAAAGCCCATCTTACAAACTTCATCCACCAATTTCTATCTTTTTTTACTTCTGCAAGTCCGACAAAAGGTGCTATTTGATCATTTTCTGTTGTTATCAAAGAATTTTTCAGAACTAATACTCCATTTCTTACGAAATATTTACCCGGTTGGACATCCAAAATTTGACCACGCAAACTTGCACCTTCTCTAATTAAAATATAATGATCATCTTTTGTTACATAATTTTGAGGAACTCTTGCAGTATAGAATACACCGTTTTGAGTTGTTTGAGTACTTATATAGCTATTTAATCTTATTGGAACAGTTGTACCTGCAGGAATAGTACCAACGCTTCCTTGAACAGTAGCATCCTCTATAACAAAACCATCTCCGGTTTTCTTTCTCATTGCCTCTGCAAGTTTAGCATTAGGATTCAATTTTGCCTGCTCCATCATATTGAATAATATTGCAGCAACTTCTGCTCTAGTTGCAGGTCGAGACGCTTCCAATTTTTTTTCTGCTGAAGGCATTACAACAATCATTTCCAATATTTCAGCTTTACCTGCAGGAATTATAAACCATTCTTCTACAATTTTTGCATCAGCATATTTTTGAGAAAGGACTTCTAAAGCTTTTTCTTTTGTAATAGTTTCGGTTGTCAATGCATTAACAGCTACTGTGATAGTCTCTCCTCTTGATACAGAATCATCAGGTCTAAATAATTCACCATTTTTGTCACATGAAATTAAATCAAAATACAAAGCTTTTTGGATATCTTCATAAGCCCAGTGATCTTGAGTAATATCAGTAAAATGTACGGGCTGAGCAACTTTTGTATGCTCCTGCCCTAATGCACGAATAGCCATTGCTGCAAATTCTGCTCTTGTAACATTTTCATCAGGTTTAAATGTACCGTCAGGATAACCTATAATTACACCCTGTTCTGTCAAAAGCTTAATTTGAGAATAAGCCCAATGTGATTCATCTACATCGGGATAAGCCATTGCAGAAAGTACTCCAAAACACAACACTGCAACAGATAAAATCATTTTTAACAATTTTTTCATAAACTCTCCTATAAAAATAAAATACTACGCTTACTATTCTACATGTTAATATTACTATTTACAAGTTTTTTTTTAAGGTTAGAACATTTCTTAACCCTATTCCTTGATAAGTAATCAGTATCTTGGTATAATTTTATTATGAACGAGAGGCTAAAAGAAAGTTTAAAACTTCTTCCATCATTACCTGGATGTTATATTTATTACAATTCCGATAATGAGATTATTTATGTCGGGAAAGCTAAAATTCTTAAACGACGAGTTAAATCGTATTTTAATCGCAAACACCACGACAATGTAAAAGTGAATGTACTTGTATCCCAAATAGATCATCTTGAATATATAATTACAAATTCTGAAGTTGAAGCTCTGATATTAGAAAGCCATTTAATAAAAAAACATAAACCTAGATACAATATTCTTTTAAAAGATGATAAAAAATATCCTTATTTTCTTATTACAGAGGAAGATTTCCCGCGTATTTTAATTGTACGAAAAAGAAATATGAACAAACTAAAAGGTAAATATTACGGGCCTTATACAAATATTGGGGCTATGCATTCAACTTTAGATTTTTTAAAAAAAATATTTCCTTTGAAACAATGCAAACAGCCACGATTCAAATCTCGTCCTTGTCTTTATTATTCAATAGGGAAATGTTTAGCTCCTTGTCAGGGACTTGTATCAAGTGAGGAATACAAAGCTGTTGTTCATCAGGCTGAATTGTTTTTGTCAGGAAAACAATCTGAATTAATGAAACAATTAATGGAACAAATACAAAAATATTCTGATTCCGAACAATTTGAAAAAGCGGCCAAACTTCGCGACAGCTATTTAGATTTGAAAAAAACTCTTGAAAAACAGAAAGTCGTTTACGAAAATACTAAATTAAACGAAGATATAATATCAGTTCTTCACGAGGACGGAATAATTGTTATCGTTATAATGATGATTAGAGAAGGGCGTTTAATAGATAAAAAAGACTTTACATTTGAAGTTGAAGAAGAAGACAAGATTGAATATTTTGAAACATTTTTTAAAGAATATTACAGTACATTATCTTTAGAATTTCCTGATAAAATAGTTTCTCAAACATTGGAGCAAATTGGAGAAAAATCACTTTACGAACAATGGCTTGAAATAATTTCGTCTAAAAAAGTAAAAATCAGTTATGGGAAATCATCTCAAGGAAAAGAACTTCAAGCTTTAGCAGATAAGAATGCTAAAGTTATTTTAAACAATGCGAAACTTTCTAAAATGTCAAAAATAAATGAAGATTTCAATAATATAGGTTCGTATTTAAAAGAAAAATTAAAACTAAACAATTTCCCTTACAGAATAGAATGCTACGATATTTCTCATATTCAAGGGACAAATACTGTAGCATCAATGGTTACATTTATAAACGGAATAAGTAAAAAAACAGAATATAAAAAATTCAAAATTAAATCAACAGAAGGGAAACCGGATGATTTTCTTTCTATGAAAGAAGTTTTGACACGAAGATTATCACATTTGGGAGATAAAGGCTGGGATAAACCTGATTTGATAATAATAGACGGAGGGAAAGGGCAATTATCAAGCGTTATGAAGGTCGTGGAAGAAATGGGTATTACAGGAATAGATTTTGTTTCGCTTGCTAAACGTCAAGAAGAAGTCTTTTTGCCTAAGCAAACCGAATCTATTTTACTTCCTCGAGAATCAGGTGCGTTGTTTTTAATACAAAGAATTAGAGATGAAGCCCACAGATTTGCAATAACTTATCACAGAAATTTGAGAAGTAAAAATATAAAACATAATTAAAATCAACACAATGATTTATTAAAAAAAAAGGTTTATCTTTTTATAAGGAGATAAACCTTTTATATCATATATGATCACTTTTTGATACATATAGCATAACCTGGACCTGCATTAGTATCACTGTATGCCTTATTAGTATACTCATCAATTCCAGACATATTATATCTATCCCCTATCCAACTAAAATCACGAATAAAATTCATAGCTCCAGCTCCATATGAATGACTAGACACATGATAGTTTGCATATAACCCAAATGGTGTTCCTTTCTTAGCATGAAATTCAGTTAAACTTGGAAGACCTAATTCCTCTCCCAATGCACCTTGATATGTATTATTTACAATCAATTTTTTCGCAATGGTTTGTAGTTGTGAAGAACTTGGAAGAGTGCCTCCTAATTCATCACAGCGCACAATTGCTCCTCCTGTCAACTTCGTTGACATCCTCTCCTCAGGAGAGGTTAAGCTATCTCCCCTGCGGGGAGAAAAGAATTTCTTAGTGAATGATAATGAACTTAGAAATTCAAGAGAGGGTTTAAATTGAGAATGCACAACTGGGAAATTACTACGCGCTTCGCGCTCGTAATGACAAAGCCGTTGCAATACATTTGCTGTTAAATATTTTTTCTTCTTTATTGGTTATACTTCCTGATAGAAGGAGATCAGCTAAAAATGCCCTACCCTCCGAAATTGGCTCTGCGACTGCGTTTTGACATAATTCTATCTCCTTTCAATTTGAATTATTCCCTCGTATTTATATTGTTATTATAAACTATGTTTTAAGGTTCTGCAATAGTATATTTTTAATATCAGTTCTTATTTTTTCTTTTATATGAAGATTTTAACAATGATTGAATGTTTTTTTTATGTTTTTTATTTTTTTGAATTTCTTCTTCTTTAATTTCTTTGTCATAAGAATTTACATCATTTATAAAATTACTTGTAATTTCAATTTCCTGCTGTTGATGTTCTTGCATTTCTTTTTTCTTTTGCTCATATATAGCATTTTTTTCCCAATATGTTAACTGATTTAAAGGTTCTTTTTTATATTCCGGAGCTTCGGCAGATTGAGAATAAGTAGCCTGATCTCTTTTATTTTCTTTAATTTTTACTTCTACGATTTTATCAAAAATTCTGTAAATTTGATTTAAGTCAAATGCATTCGCACTATTCATAAGCCATTTACGAACAAATCTTTCATCAGGACCTAAACCACCATCTATTTTAATAATTTCTTTTATATCATAAATAGCTTCAGATATACCAATTGAAATTATTACATGAGGAAATGGATACATTGAACTCATTTTTAATTTCAAATTATTATATTTTGAGACAATAAGAGTTCCGGTGCTGTGCGCATCTTGCTGTTGTTTAACAATAAAATCTTGTAATCTTATAGCTAACTCATGCAAAGTATACATAAATTTCTCCGTAATTTAATTATTTAAACTATGAATAGGAGCAGGTATTCTTCCTCCTCTGTTGACAAAATCTGCAGAAGAAAGATTGTTTACAGGCATAACAGGAGCTTCACCAAGCAATCCGCCAAATACGACTTTATCTCCTGCTTTTTTACCAATTGCAGGAATTATCCTGACTGCTGTTGTCTTTTTATTTATCATTCCAATAGCCATTTCGTCTGCTATTAACCCTGCAATGACATCATTTGAAGTATCACCGGGAATTGCAATCATATCCAGACCTACAGAGCAAACAGCAGTCATTGCTTCTAATTTATTAATGCTGAGATAACCTTTATCAGCAGCTTCAATCATACCTGCATCTTCCGAAACCGGAATAAATGCTCCTGAAAGTCCGCCTACATGAGAACTTGCCATTATTCCGCCTTTTTTTACAGCATCATTCAACATTGCTAACGCAGCGGTTGTACCGCATGCACCTGCATGTTCAAGCCCCATAGCTTGAAATATCCCAGCTACACTATCACCAACTTCAGGAGTAGGAGCTAGAGATAAATCAATAACTCCAAAAGGAATCCCAAGTTTTTTAGATAATTTACGACCGATTAACTCGCCGGTTGAAGTTATTTTATACGCAGTTTGCTTAATTTTGTTAGCAAGTTCGCTCATATCCGCATCTTTTCCTAATGCCTGAACGGAAGCTCTGACAACACCCGGTCCTGATACTCCAACATTTAAGGCGCATTCAGGCTCACCCACTCCACAAAAAGCGCCTGCCATAAAAGGATTATCTCCAGGGGCATTACAAAATACTACAAGCTTGGCAGATCCTATACTATCCTTTTCTTTAGTCATTTCAGCAGTTTTTTTAATAATTTCAGACATTTTTAGAACTGCATCCATATTAATCCCCGATTTTGAAGATGCAACATTTATTGACGAACAAACTCTCTCTGTTGATGCTAATGCTTCAGGAATACTTTCCATTAAAAGTTTATCACCTTTTGTAAAACCTTTTTCAACCAGAGCTGAAAATCCTCCAATAAAATTAACTCCAACCTCTTTCCCAGCCTTATCAAGAGTCTTAGCTATTTTTACATAATCAGGATTTTTGCAAGCTTCACCTATTAAAGATATCGGAGTGACAGCTATTCTTTTATTTATTATAGGTATTGAATATTCTTCAGCAAGCTCATCCGCATAATAAACAAGATTCTTGGCATACTTTTTAATTTTGTTATAAATATTTTCACAAAGCTTGTCAACATCTTCAGATATACAATCTCTTAAACTCAATGCTAGAGTTACTGTTCTTATATCCAAATTGTATAATCTTATCATATTAATGGTTTCTAAAATATTATTTTCTTCTATCATTTTTTATGTCCTATTCCAAATATGTTTGCGATACCAAAATCTTTAACTTTTAGTTTCACTTCTACACGTCTGCTTTTTTCAAAATCTTCTTTGCCATCAGAAGTTAAAATAGGCTGATTGAAACTCCTTCCTTCAACAACCATCATTTTCCGAAATGCTTCGGAATTTTTTTTATTATAGTCAGTTTGCAAAATATATTCTGCGACTGCATTAGCTCTTTTTAAACTCAAATCCATATTTCGAATAAATTGCTGATCTCTTGTAGATAAACCTGCAAAAGATTGAGAATCCGTGTGACCTTCTATATAAATACTTTCTATTTCATTTGATAACTTTTCTTTTGAAAAAATAGTATTTATATATATAGGAGCCAATTTATCTAAAAGTCGTTTTCCCTTAGGTGTTAATATAAAACTATTAACTTCAAATAACGCAGTTGACGGGATTTTTAAATCTCCAGTCATTTTATCAATATTTACATCTATATTATTCTTCTTTAGTTCCTGTCCTATTTCTTTTGCTATTTCCATTTTTAATTTCTGTTTTTGTAAAGATTCTTGTGTAAAACCGGTCATCGCAAGAACAAACAATGTAATAAAAATAATAGACAAACCTAGCATTAAATCAGACATTGTTGTCCAAAATACATTGTTATTATCATTTTCAACATTTATATTTTTTCTATAGTACAACGCCATTATCAAACCCGTTTAAAACAAATTGTCCACATCATCAGTATCATTTTGAATTTTTACATTTTCTTTTAATTGTTTATTTAATTGGTTTAAACCGTAAATCAAATTTTCCAAATACGGAACAAGACTTGTCATCATTGTTTCATTAAAAGCTTTTTTAAATTGCACCGGAATTTTTCCTATTAAATTTGCTGAAGAATTACTCTGTATTTTTGCTTCTCGCAATAATTCGTACAAAAACTTTTCTGATGATATACTCGCAAATAAATTCCCTAGTATACTCTGTATTTTATTCAATGGTTCCTTGCATAATACGTTATACAAAATTTTCTCTATAACTATATAAATAAGAGAAGAAGATACCGCAATTACAGATACCAACGCTGCAGACTGCATATTCACCATAAAACCTGATAACGACTCAATTGTTTTTTCATTGGACGAAAAATCAATTTTTCCGAATGCAATTGCAATTTTTAAAAATGTAAAAAGCGGACCGCATCCTGTTAAAATAGTCGGTATTGCCTGACACATTTTATAATTAAATTTTGATATTATCAATGTTTCCTCATTAAAGAAATATAATGGTTCTACTGTAGTTTGAACATTTTGAACTGTCGCAGAAACATCTTGATATTCATAATCATTTCCATCCTTTAATGCCACAGATTCTGAAAAAACTAAAGTATTCTTAAATTCCAACCATAGGGACGAAACATAAGGGTTTGAAAGCATCCACTCGTCAAATTCTTTAAAACGAAAATTTAAATCAGATTTTTTAAAATTTGATATATAATCAATTATTATTTTTAAATTTTTATAAACAGTAAAATATTTTATAACACAATAAAATACTGACACTATAAACGTAATTAAGACAATAAATATAGGTATATCAATCAAATCTTTAAAATCCATACTTCCTCCATATGGTTATGGTTACGGTTATTATATCATAATTGCGCGGATTGAGCAAATTTTAATCCTGAATATATTTTAAAAAGGAATGAAAATACCTGCCAATCAATACAAATACAAAACTTATAACAAAATCATATAAAATTTTTAATCCGCTTTGAGCTCCTATCCACCCTTTTATAAAACTCAAGCCATCGTGTTTTATAAGTGCAACAAGCGACATATAAATTATTCCCAAAAAGTGAATTACAAAAACTCCTAAAAGCACTCCTATAAATATATGCAGATATGATTTTTTACTCTTTTTTAAAAATGTTGCACACAAAATCGCTGCAGGAATATATCCTAATATATAGCCAAAACTATACTGCAATACATATAACAAACCACCGCCCAACGCAAATACCGGGAAAAAAGTTAAACCAGCAATAATATATAATAATATACTCATAGTTCCCATTTTTTTACCTAAAAAAGAACTTACAAACAGTACCACAGGAACCTGAGGGATGATAGAAAAACTGTACACAAAATCTTCATATGTAAAAACCTTTTCCCCGCTAAAAAATCCATTCGGCAAAATATAATGTTTTAAATCAATATTTATAAATGTAGATGCCATTATCAATAATGTACACACTAGAATTAAAACAAAATTCAACAAAGGAATTTTTATTTTTTTTTGCCTCTTATCAAGCCTTTTCATTTTAGGAATTAAAACTTCTTCACTCATTTTATTAAAATTTTACTCCCTAATTCAGAAACTACTTTTTCATAATTATCTTTAAACTCTTCATAAAAAATATTTTTAGTCCACATAATTAGAGCATCTTCATTATTGTCCTGATAATATTTTTTACGCACGCCAAAAGATGAAAATCCGTATTTTGTATAAAGATTTATTGCAGGATTGTTGCTTACTCTAACTTCAAGAGTTATGTATTTAATTTTTTCCAGATAACAATCATCAATAATACGTTTTAAAAGAGCTTCTCCATATTTTTTTCTGCGATATTCTTCTTTTACCGCAATATTAGTAATATGAGCTTCTTCCAAAATATGCCAAGTCCCTGCATATCCGACTAAAACTCCGTTAGAAGCAAACAAAGAATAATAATAAGCAAGTTCGTTATTAAGTTCGTTATAAAAAGATTCTTTGGACCAATGATGAGAGCCATAAGCGCTCTCTTCTATAGCAATAACACCGTTTAAATCGCTTTTATCCATTCTTTTAATTGTAATTGTCTCAACATTAGTTTGCATAAAGCCATATTAACACAAAAAATAATTAGTTGGGAAGCAATTTTGTTTAATTAAAAATTTACACAATAAAAATTTTAATAAAAATTTACAAAAATACTAAAAGTATTTTACATATTGAGCTTAAGGATTATCGTATAAACATTAGTTGTGTGGTATATTTATAAAAACATCTACAGAAAAATAGGGTTAATATTGCTTAATAACATAGATTTTACAACTTGCAAAGTAATATTTAGAAAGTACGATAAAGAAAATCGCATATAAAGTGCGTAAGATTTAACGA
>JAGAXG010000034.1 GCA_017941035.1 bacterium
CTTATTCCAACTAAATATTAAAGGTGTACCGTCACCCAATACTATACCTGCTGTATCTACATAATTATCTTCGTTTAAAGATATATCTTTCCCTGTTTTTAAATCTGATACATTCAATTGTTCTACATCTGTTTGGATTTTATCATAATGCAAGCAGTCTGTTAAATGATTTTTATTACAAATCGTCACTATCTTTAAATGTTTTGATAATGCCTGTGCAAATTCATAACTCGGATTTTCACCATTGTAATATGGGCCGATGCCGTATTCTATATTTAATAAATCTGTTCCTTTAGATAGTTTACGTTCAAAAACTGCTATTTTGTTTTTGGTTACTGTATCATTTATTTTCATTAGCAAAGTTGGCAGTGTTAATACTGCTACTATCCCGATTATGCCTAAGGCAATCAATGTTTCAGCTAAGGTAAAAGCTTTCTTCTTTTTACTAAGGAGATTAGCTAAAAATGCCCCCCCCCCCGAAATTGGCTCTGCGACTGCGTTTTAGCATAGTTTATCTCCTTTTATTCCGTTAATTCCTCTGTATTCTTATTATAAACTATGTTTTGAATTTTCGCAAGAGCCATATTATATTCTTAAAATTTCATAGATATCCATTTTCTTTGACTTCCCTCTAATCTGAACCTCTTTTATCTTTATAACATCAGCCATATCTGCAATATTTTCATAAGTTGAGCTGCTGACAAGCAAATTTGTTTTATACACTTTGTTATAACCCTCAATTCTACTTGCGAGGTTGACAGTATCCCCTATAACGGTATACTCCATACGTGTTTCTGTGCCGATATTTCCTATAAAAACCTCTCCTGTATTTATACCGACACCTATTTCTATTTTTGGTTTACCCTCTAACAGCCATTTTTCACGAAGATATTCAACTTTTTTAAGCATTTCATATGCACATTTTACAGCATTCCGAGCATGATTTTCGTCACGAATAGGCTCACCAAAAATAGCCATAACAGCATCCCCGATAAATTTATTAATTACACCATTATATTTCGTAATGATAGGCTCCATTTCAGAAAAATATTCATTTAATATCATTGAAACCTCTTCAGCACTCATTTTCTCACTCAAACTCGTAAACCCTCTAATATCAGAAAATAAAACCGTTACAATAGCTCTTTTTCCACCTAAGCCCAAATTGTCAATATCTTTTACAACATTTTTCATTACATCCTGTGAAATATATTTTCCCATAGCCTGCTTAATTTTTTCTTTATTTCGATTTTCATTCAAAAATTTAAAAGAATATGCAAAGATTGCAGTTACAATTTGGCAGATTACAGGTGTTGTCGCAAAATACAATATACTACCATTTGATGCCGAAAAACATACATAAGACAAATATAAGAAATCTACAAGAAGAATTAATAACAATCCTTTAAAAAAGGATGCACGCATTATTATTATAAAGGCAATTAAGCTCAACAAAAATAACCATATAAAGGCAAATCCAAATTTGGGAACAAGGATATTATTATTCATTAAATTATCAGAAACAGTTGCCTGAATATCAACTCCAGGATGTCTTACGGTCATTGGAGTTTTTAAAACATCGGCAGATGGGCCAGATATATTTGCGCCAATAAAAACATATTTATCTTTAAAAAATTCAGGATTTATATATTTATCAGCATTTTTTGAAAAAAGTTCCGGATGATTTTTCGGAGTTATTCCTGATTTTAATGCCTTATAAGTTTCTAATATCTTATATGCAGAAATACTAATATGAGAATAATCATTAGCAATAGGTTTGTAATAACGAATTAGCGACGAAAAATTCCCATTTGAATAAAAATAAGGAATTTTTAACCCTGTTTTTGGAATAATTATAAAATCATCATCAATAATAATTTTATTAGTACTATTTGCCAGCAAATAAGATTTAAAAGCTAACGAAGGATAATAATTATTGTTTATTTTTACTATAGGAATAGATTCAAAGATAATACCTTCTTGACCAGAAGTTGCTATGTTTACAGAACCATAATTGTGTGAAGCCTTTTTTACTAACTCAGATTGGATTAATAAAGAATTATATGGGGAATCTTCAAATTCAGTTCTAATTTCAGCATCAATAGAAAATTTGTCAATGCCATCTAATAATTTATTATCGATCGCAGATTGTGAAACAGATTCAGGCAAAAAACCCAAAACAAGATTTTTCATTAAAGAAACCTTATTTATATATCTCAATTCTGCGGGGGTTGGATTTTCGTTAAATGACAAAGATATACTATCCATTGCAATCGTTTTAGGATATGCATATGTACTAAAATAGTCAAACAAATCAGTATACATATCTCGAGTCCAAGGCCATTTAAATTTTTGAACAGTATAATCATCAATTACTATTTCCACAATTTTGTCAGATTGAGGTTTTGATGAAGCAAACACAGAAGTATAAAAACTTCTTGCATATTGCTCTATCACACTAATAGAAAAAATAAAAAATATAACTGTTAAAAACAAATATATAAAAAATGAACTAAAGTAAAAAAGTTTATTTTTGCGTTTTATCATAAAAGTCTCCAAGATTATTATAAATTTTATGATATAATAAATTCAGAAAAAAGGTAAATTATGAACATAAACTTAACAGACAAACTTAAAGAAAACAAAATTTTCCCAATTATCAGAAATAATGATGCAGATGTTGTATTAAGAACTGCAAATGCACTTATTGAAGGCGGGCTTGATGTAATTGAAATAGCAGTTGAACGCCCTGAAATATTTGAAGTTATTGAAGAATTATCCAAAAATGCAATAATTTGCGCAGGTGGAATTATAACTTCTGTTCAAGCGCAATTGGCAATCGACTGCGGAGCAAAAATTTTGTCATCTCCAATTTTTCAAAAAAATCTTGTAAAAATTTCCAAAGACAGACAAATTCCTTTTATTGCAGGAACTTCTACGGCTAACGAAGCTTATGAAGCATGGAAAGCAAGAATACCTTTAGTTAAAGTTTTTCCGGCATCAGCTCTTGGCGGGAAAGAATATATAGAAAACATGCTTAGGCCTATGCCTTTCTTAAATGTTATCCCTCAAGGAAATATAAAACTTGAAGAGGCTAAAGATTATATTAAAGCAGGAGCTGTTGCTGTCGGTATCGGAAGGAATTTAACAAATGCTCAATCATATGAAGAAATAACAAAAAAAACAAAGACTTTGTTGGAGAGTTTAAATAATGACTAACTTAGATATTATTACGATTGGGGAAAGCTTAATAGAATTATCTTCTGCTCAAAAATTTAAAGATGTAGAATGTTTGCATAAATATTATGGTGGTGATTCTTTGGTCGTTGCAATATCTGCAAAAAGATTAAACTCAAAAGTTGGTTTTATTACTTGCCTTGGGGATGATGCTTTTAAAGATTTCATGCTAAATTGTTGGAATAATGAAGGTCTTGATACCAGCCATGTTCGTATTGTTAACGAAAAAAACGGTCTTTATATGGTATCGCGATCAACAATTGAAGATAAAGAATTTATATATTACAGAAACAAAACCGCAGGCAACAAATTATCATTTGATGATATTGATGAAGAATATATAAAAAGCGCTAAAATAATTTATGCTTCAGGAATAACACAATCTCTTTCTATGGCTTCAAGAGAAGCTGTAAAAAAGGCTTTCACAATTGCGAAAGAAAACGGTATTATAACCGCATATGACCCTAATTATTCTTCTTTAATTTGCTCTGCGGATGATGCGAAAGAACAATTTGAAGAAATTAGTCCGCTAACCGACATTCTTCTTATGAGTTCAAAATACGATACTAAAAGTATATTTGATATTGAATCACTTGAAAATATTATGAAACATTTAACAGATATTGGTATTAAGACAATAGTGATAAAATCAAGTGAAAATAAGGGATACTTTTTAAATAATGGTAACTTTGTTAAATTCTACACAGATCATGTAGTAGATACAACATCATCGGGAGACGCATTTAACGGAGCCTTCCTCCACGCATTGGCAAACGGGTATAATGCTGTTGAATCTGCAAAAATTGCCTCAATTGATGCAGGATTACAAGCTCAAGGAATAGGAGCTATTAAATCTGTGCCATATCATGATGAGGTTTATAATATCTATAAAACAGAGGTTTTATGATGAGTAAAAGAGTTGTTTTGTCAGGTTACTTCGGATTTAAAAACTTCGGAGACGAAGCTATTTTATCACTGCTCGTAAATAAGCTGCAAAGTGATAAACACAGAATAACCGTAATTTCGCACGATCCTAATTATACAAAATCTATATATAAACATATTAGAAGTGTTTATACTTTTGATTTTACAAATATTATAGGAGCTATCTCAAAATCTGATGTTCTAATTTCTGGAGGAGGAAGTCTTTTACAAGATGTAACAAGTATAAAAAGTCTAATTTATTATCTGCTAGTTATTTTTATTGCATTATTTTTAAAAAAAACAGTAATAATATTTGCTCAAGGTATTGGACCAATAAATAGTTTATTAGGGAATATTTTAACCAAAAATATTATTAAACATTGTAATTATATCAGCGTAAGAGATGAAAAAAGTATGGAATTATTAAAAAAATGGGGAATATCTTCAGATTTAGTTTGTGATCCCATTTTTTCAATTAAAACTCCCCCAAAAACAAAAAATAAAATTGCAATTCAACTTCGAGATTTCAAAACAATGAATAATGATTTTATAGACAGGCTAGCTGCAGCTGTTAATAAATATTTTTCAAACAAGGAAATAAAAATATATTCGTTTCAAGATGATATTGATTTAGAAATATGTAAAAAGTTTGAGCAACAATTGAAAATGTTAAATCCGAATATTAATACTTCGGTTTTATATAATCTTAGCAGCAATGAAATTATTGAAGGAATTTCAGAGGCAGAATATCTAATTGGAATGAGATTTCACTCTATTATTGTAGGCCTACTCGCAGGATGTAAAATTATCGGAATAAATTATGATATAAAAGTAGAAAAATTATCAAAGGAATTTAATATTTCTCTTATTGATTTAAAAAACGATTTTGAAAATACTTTTGAAAACATCAAGGAAACTAACCCTGTAAAAAAATATTTTGATTGGAGCAAATTTGAAGAGATTATAAACTCTAATTAAACAAACATTCATCCTAATAATGATTTTGCGAATTCAATAGACTGCTCATTTATATCTCCGCCAGCAAGCTCTGCAAGAGCTTTTATTCTGTTGTCGCCAGTTAAAACATAAACCTCAACTTTTGTTTCATCTTCTTGAGATTTACGAACATAAAAATGTTTATCTGCTTTTGAAGCTATTATTGCTTGATGGGTTATAACTATAATTTGATGAGATTTAGAAAGCTCAAGGATTTCATCTGCAACACTTTGGGCTGCATGCCCCGAAATTCCGGTATCAATTTCGTCAAAAATTACAGTGTCAATTTCATCATTTTTTGCAAAAATTGATTTTATAGCCAACATTACACGAGAAATTTCACCACCGGAGGCGACTTTTGCAAGAGGCTTTAAATCTTCTGAAATATTAGTTGAAATCATAAATTCAACATTATCGATACCATTTATACTAAGTTCTTTTTGCATTATCTGAATTTCAAAACGTACTTTCGGCAGTTCTAAAACCTCAAGTTTATCCTGAACTAGAACAGATAAAACTTTTGCATAATTTTTTCTATGTTCACTAATAGATTGGGCCATAGATTGAAGTTTAACACGTTCATCAGAAATTTGAGATTCAAGTTCGTCAATATGGTTAGTAGAAAATTCAATTTTTTCTAATTCAGAGCAAAAAAGATTATAATTTTTTAAAACATTTTCTAAAGTCCCGCCATACTTACGTTTCAATTTATCCAGATTAAATAATCTCTCTTGAATATCATTTAGCCTTTGAGTGTCATTATTAAGACTTTGGCTGTAATCACGTAAAGAAGAAGAAATTTCATGCAAATTTTCTATAACATTAATGAATTCTTCGTTCACATGCCCAAGCTTACTATCAAAATTTAATGCTTTAGATATATCATATTTAATTTTTCCCAAAGCCTCAAGAATTGAATTATCGTCCCCATTGATTGTCCAATAAGCACCTCCGGTAAGCTCTTTTAGCTTTTCAGCATTTTCTAAAACTTCAAGTTCTTGTTCTAATTCAGCGTCTTCCGATTCTGATTGAATTTGAGCTTCCTCTATCTCACTAATTTGAAATTTTAAAAAATCAATTTGAGACTCAGTAGAATTAGCAGAATTCTTAGCATATTCAAGCTGTATTTTCAAATTCTCAAAATTTTTAAACTTTTTTTTGTACAATTCAAGCTCATCGCCATATACATCTTTAGCATATGAATCTAAAAGATTAATGTGATGTTGAGGCTGCAAAAATGTATATGTTTGATGTTGAGAATGAATATCGACAAACACAGATCTAAGTTTTTTTATCATTTCCTGACTAACAAGAGTACCGTTTATTCTAGAGCGAACAGAACTTTGCGTAATTTCTTTAGTAATTATTATTTCGGTTCCGAGATTATCAATTCCGTTTTCTTCAAACAACTCTGACAAATTATTCTTTGTATTTTCAAGTACAATTTCAATTACTGCTTTATCACGACCTGCTTTAATAACTTCTTTTGATACTCTGGATGAAAAAACAAGATCTACCGCATTTAATAGAATACTTTTTCCTGCACCTGTTTCTCCGGTTATAATATTTAATCCGGATGAAAAATTTACACTAAGTTCATCTATTAATATATAATTTTTTAGTTTTAATTGTTTAATCATTTTTATATGTAATTTTCTTGCATTTTAAAACAAAGAAAAAATTATTTTAGCCCATGCCACAACATTTTTTGTACTTTTTACCGCTTCCGCAAGGACAAAGATCATTTCTTCCTATTTTTTGAGTAATTTCAATCTTAGGTTTTTCTTCCTCTTCTTCAATAATTCCGAGAGTACTTGAAAAAGCATTTGAACGATATAAAACTGTTGTAGATGACATAATTTTATTCGCCAAGTATCTGCGCTTATATTTTTTCAAAAGTTCTTCAAGCGAATAATTTTTCGCAAGCACAGAATTTACTATTTCCATAAAATTTGAATGTTTTTCTGCAACCATTCGAATTAAATTAGCAGAGAATTTATCATTCTCAAGAAAATATTTAATGCAAGCATCAAAGTTTATGATTTTAGTGTAATCTTTGACTTCAAAAATTTTATTAAATGTACCATAGAAAGGTATTGCATACAAGCCCAATTCTTTATCATAAATTATACCCACATCATACGTTTCTTTGTGAGAAGAAAAACCGCCAAGAGAATTTTCTAAGAAATTGTCATAAGAATTGTTAAATTCACTTACATTAAAATATTTATATTCATCAGGTTCCTGAATTAATGAAGAATAATCTCCCTTTTTACCTTCTTCTGTAAAATCATTGAATAAACCAATTAAATCATCTGCAAATTTATTAGTTGTAATGATTTCTGTTTTACCAAAAAATTCCACAAATTTATCATAAATATCAGCGACATCTTTTTCAATTTCCGCTTGCTTCTCAGGATTATCAAGATAAACAAGTTCCGGATTCTGAATAATTTTTGCAACTGCAAATCTGTACGCGTCATTTTTTCTTTTAGAAGGAAGCACTCCGGAAATTTCTAATAAATAATAATCACCATCAAAACATACTATTCTTGCAATAATATAATCTCCGGGACCTATACCGCGAAAAGCAGTCATTTTCATCAAAGATGTAATCATATATTTACGTTCATTGACAATATTAAGCATCTCAAATCCTGTTTTTGTAACTCTTTTAATTTCAAAAACAGAGGACATCGAACATTTCATGGCTTCAACTATTTTTTTTGTTTCTTTATCAATATTTTTATTATTTTCAAGATAAAGTTCAGGAATACTTTTTAAATCTTCTCCTAAATTACGTTCTAAAATGTAACTAAAGCATGCTGTTTGAAAAGGTACGCCGTTTTTTGAATTCTGACCTATAGTTTTTAAATATTCGTTAAAATCTTCTTTTATTTCTGCATGAACCTGTATAAATTCGGCAATATTTTTTATCACACCGTTAATTGAATCCATTCGTTCTTGTATTTTCATTTATTTTCCCCTTTTATTAATAGTCAGCAAAGCAATACTAACCTTATTTAGAATATAATTAATTATAAAAAATCTCAACTGTATTAAGTTTATTCGCTAGTCGGTTAATTTAAAATCTCCGTTTTTCTTAATATGTTCAACCAACCCACCATCATTCAAAAGCTTTATCATTACAGGCGGGAGCGGTTCTATTTGAATGATAGCACCATTTGTAAGATTAGTTATTATACCCTTTTCTACATTGAGCTCTAATTCGTCTCCTTCATCAATTGAATCTGTATCGCATTCAATTGCAAGAAGTCCTATATTTATAGCATTACGATAAAAAATTCTTGCAAATGATTTTGCTAAAACTGCACCAACACCCGCTATTTTCATAATTCTAGGGGCATGCTCCCTTGATGAGCCTAATCCAAAATTATTTCCTGCAACAACAAAATCACCTTTTTGCATCCTTTGAGCAAATGTTTCATCAGCATCTTCAAGAACATGCTTCGCGAATTCATTTAAATCAGAACGCAAGTGGTATAATCTTCCTGGCGCGATATGATCAGTAGATATATTATCTCCAAATTTAAAAGCTTTACCTTTCATATTATTCTCCTCTAAGTAATCTCTTACTTTCATCAATTAAAAAAGTTTTTCCTGGCTTTATTTCAATAAAATCCCACGGAAGAATTTTATCATAATTATAATTTTCTGTCGCATAGTAATCAGTATTAATATTCATATTCTTAGCACATTTTTTAAAAGCTCCTAACTTTCCGCCTTCTTTGTATACATTAATAATATAATCAGTTAAATTACCATCTCCACGCGATAAAAGAGCTTGATAATAATCCCATTTCGCGCTTGAAATACTTGCTTGGACACCTAATTTATGAAGTTCTTTCCTAAGATAATTTGCTTTATTTTCAAGGCTTTTTTCAGGTTCACGTCCAAACCACTGGAAAGGAGTATTCGCTTTTGGAACAAATGTAGAAAAACCAAATGAAATATTAAAACCTTTAAATTTTTCTTTTAATCTTTTAGTAAGATTAACTGTCTGTTGTATATCATCTATCGTTTCAGTTGGGAGTCCAATCATGCCGTAGAATTTAATTCCTGAAAGACCACATTCTCTAGCAACTTCAACAGCATTAAATATTTGTTCTTCAGTTAGATGTTTGTTTATAACTCTGCGTAATCTTTCACTTCCTGCCTCAATAGCAAGAGTTAAATTCTTTTGACCGGCATTTACGAGAGTCTTTACTATTTCTGTTTTAAATGAATCTACTCTTAAAGAAGACACTCCTGCCTCGATTTTTTCACCATTTTTTATTTTATTATCAATATATTTGCATATTTTTTCAAAATCAGGATGAGCAGTTATTTGAGCTCCTAAAAGAGCAATTTTATTTGTATATTTTAAACCTAATTCAATTGTTTGAATAATTGTTTCGTAATCAACAAACCTTATCGGTAAATTCATATATGAAGCTAAACAAAATCCGCATCTGTTTGCACATCCGCGTTCAACTTCAAGTATAAATGTATTTTTAAAAAATGCATTTTCACTTACTATTGGAGTATATATGCACTCTGTTAATTTTTTTGTAATTTTTACTATTTTAGAAGGATTTAAAGATGGAACATAGACACCGGCTATTTTAGAAAGTATTTGTAATTTTTCAGATTTTGTTTTGTCTTTATTCTCTACACATGCTCGAACCACATCAATATTTACGCTCTCACCATCCCCAATTATCATAAAATCAAAAATTTCTTTATACGGCTCTGGATTAGACGTTATAACAGGACCTCCGGCAAAAAGCAGAGGGGAATCTTCTCCTCTGTCTTTTGATTTAAATTCGTATTTATTACGCTCTAAAATATGGAAAATAGAAAAAATATCCATATCGAAAGTAAAAGAAAACCCTATAAGATCTATTTTATCACGCATTAAGGATGTAGTTTTAGTATCTGTAAAAAACATCTCTACATTTACATCAGTCATTTTATCAATTTCTTTATACAACCATAAATATCCCAAAGATGATAACGCAAACGCTTCAGGTCCAGGAAATACAAACCACATATTGAAATCTGCATCTTTTTTAAGTTCTCTGTTATATAGATATTTGTAGTCTTTGTTATTAAGCATAGTGTCGTTTTTCTGATTATATCATGATTAGAGCCCAGTTGAATATCAGGACATCTTTGTAACAATTCTTAACATGAATTTTACAAAAAGGCAATTCATGAAAAACAAAATACTTTATATAAATACGAGGACACTAACACAAGGATTAAAACAATGGGTTTCTTATTAGGCGCATACGGAAAATTGGCTGCGGGATCTAGATACAGATCCTTACAAGCTCGTATGATGCGAATTCAGTCAAGACTGAGACGCGCATCACGTGATGTTGCCAATATGGAAAAAATGATAGATAGAGAAACCAAAAGAGCACAGAATGCTATAACTATGCAAGCTGCGAATGCTAAACAGTTAGCTATGAATAATCTAACTGCCACAGCCGGAATGCAAGAAGTATTAAATAAAATCGGCGGCTATACACAGAATGGAAATCTTCAAGAACTTTCTCAACAAGAAAGAACATTATATGCAGGATATCAACAAGGTGTTCAAAGCATTCAAGCTATGTCTGAAATGAGTGCTGCTCAAATGAAACAACAAGTTGAAGATATGGCTGAGCAAATGAGAGAACAAATGCTTGAACCATTGAAACAAGAGGAAGACTCTTTACAACTAGAAAAAGATTCGTTGGAAACTCAATTGGAAACTGCAAAACTCGATTACGAAGCTTGCAAGAAAATGGAACAAACAGATGCACAGATGTTCAAACCGGATTACACAGGCGGTCAGGGTTAAGGAAAATAAATTTAGAAACCTCTCGAATAAATCGAGAGGTTTTTTGTTAAGCAATTTACAAAAAACAATTCATGCGTTAAAATGTAAGCATGGAAAATTTGAATGAGAGAATTAGCGCTTTAACGCTTAAAATGGCTAAGGAGCCACAAAATATTGAAAATTATCACGAATTATCAGAGCTTTATCTTGAACAAAAAAATTACGATAAAGTGATGTCTGTTTTAGACAGTCTTTTGTCAATAAAGCCAGATGATGTTCAAGCTCTTGTCGGGATGGGGACAATGTGGTTTTACGAAAGAGATTTTAGAAAATCATTGTCATATTACAATAAGGCGCTTGAAGTTAATCCGAAAAATTATCTTATTTATTACAATATGGGTAACGTTTTTGCAGAATGGAAAAATTTTGACAAGGCACTTTTTTACTACAATCGTGCTATTGATCTGAATTCAACAAATCCTGAAATATACAATGCTATTGCTCTTTTGTATCAGGATAATGAAGATTTTGTTGAAGCAAAAGCTTATTATGAAAAAGCATTGTCACTTGACCCTGAAAATGTAAATGCCTTAATTGACATGGGAAATGTTTGTTTTAAATTATATGATTACGAAACAGCACTAAAATTATTTAAAAAAGTTTTTGTTTTAGCTCCAGATAATGAACTTATTGCCGTATGTATAGGCAATACTCTTACTTTGTTGAAAGAAAGAGAACAAGCTTATGCATATTTTGAAAAAGCACTTAAAATGACTGACGATAAATATAGAATTTATATTTGTTATGCTATTTCATTATCAGAATTCAAAGAATACGACATCGCAGAAGGAATGTTCAAGCGAGCAATAGAATGCGAGCCAAAGAAATCAGATGCATACGTTTTACTAGCAAATTTGTATTCAAATAAAGGACTTTTCAAGGAAGCCATTGAAATTTACAGGAAAGGTTTACAAGTTGACCCTAATAATGCAGAAATTTTCTCATTACTTGGAAATGTTCACTATTTGAATAACGATATTGAACAGGCTATTCAATCATATCGTGCATCTATATCTATTGATCCTACAAACGATGAGTACAGATTGATTTACAGTCAAGTTATAGAAGATTTTTTGACATCTAATGAGGTTTAAATTATGTATTATGAAAAACCATCATTATCTGACAGATTAGCTTCTGCCTTTACTTATGTAACAGGAGGCTGGATTGGCATTATTTGGATGGTAATTCTTTATTTTATGAATAAAAGAGCTTCTAAGTTTTTACGTTTTAATGTCATGCAATCAATATTTTTTGCAATAATTTACTACATTTTGTATGTATGTTCAGGCGCGATTTTAACTGTTTTATCAAAGATTCCAATTATACAAATATTAGTATCATGGATACAATTACTACTATTTAAGCCGATAATTGCCGAATATTCACTTTTGCAAATCGTTATTGATATATTTGTTTTGTATCTTTTTGTATTTTCAATTTTAGGCAGATATCCAAAAGTATACAAAATTTCAAAGTTTATAGAAAAAAATGCCTAAATGCTTGACATTTAAATACTGTTGATGTTTTATAAAGAAGTACAAATCTATTTTTCGTGCTGTGAAGTTATATACTTCTAAAAAAATAAAATTTGTATACGGATAGCCGAAAGCGTGACGCCCAAGCGTTTTTCAATAAAAGCTTTAGTAATGGGCAAATTTGGTAAAAGGAGAAATTATGCCAACTATTAACCAGCTAGTACGTTCTGAACGTAAAATGCTAAAATCAAAAACAAAATCTCCGGCTTTGATGAATTGTCCTCAAAGACGCGGAGTATGTACTAGGGTTTATACAACAACCCCTAAAAAACCAAACTCAGCACTTAGAAAAGTTGCCAGAGTAAGATTAACAAACGGATTTGAAGTTACTTCATACATTCCGGGTATCGGTCATAACTTGCAAGAACACTCTGTAGTTATGATTAGAGGCGGTCGTGTTAAAGACCTTCCTGGTGTTCGTTACCACATCATTCGCGGTACTTTAGATACAGCAGGTGTAGCTAACAGAACTCAATCAAGATCTAAATACGGTGCTAAAAGAGATAAAAAAGGAGGTAAGAAGTAATGTCAAGACGTTCTAAACCTGCAAAAAGAATCCCTGCTGCGGATCCGGTATTTAATAGTGTAGATGTTTCTAAATTCATTAACAGAATTATGAGACGTGGTAAAAAATCATTAGCTGAAAAGATTTTCTATTCTGCTATGGAAAAAATTAAAGAAAGAACCGGTGAAGAACCAATGGAAGTTTTCCAAAAAGCTATGACAAATGCAACTCCTTTATTGGAAGTTAAGGCTCGTCGTATTGGTGGTTCTACATATCAAGTTCCTTTAGAAGTTAAAGCTGATAGAGGATTTGCTTTATCTTCTTCATGGATTATTGATTTTGCGAAGAAAAGAAGCGGTAAATCTTACGTTGATAAATTAGTAAATGAAATTATTGATGCATCAAACGGACAAGGTGCTGCTTGCAAAAAACGTGAAGATACTCACAGAATGGCTGAAGCTAACAAAGCTTTTGCTCACTACAGATATTAATATTAAATGATAAAAAATCACCTCTCTAATTATTGAGAGGTGATTTTTTCATTTTTTTCTAAAAGTACGTATTTCCTTTAAATCTAAAATAGCGTTATTAGTAATTTTGACATTATATTTAAATAAAAAGCAATCTAACACCGCAGGATTTAGAAGAACAGGCGAGCATTTAGACATATAAATATTATTTACTCCTAAGGACTTTAGCCATATTATTTCGGAAATTGTTAATGAATCACATTTAGTAAAAAAGAAATACATATTATTAATAATATCTTTTTCAGAAAGTAATTTATTTAGTAATCTTATAGCTAAAGGAACATAATCACCAATATTTAGTGATAAAACATTTTTTTGCTGCTTATTATATGAAAAATCAATAGCAAATTCATTATATTTCAAATCACTAAAAAATTTGTAAAAATACTCTTTTTGAATTTCAGAATAAGAATTCGTACCAATCAAATATAATTTTTTAATTACACCAGATTTTATTTTTGAAATAATATATTTCAATTTAGTTTCTAATTCATTTTCATTATAACCGACAAAAGAGCTTTCCTTCTTCTTTCCTTTTTTAAATCCTTTTAAATATTTTGCAGATTCTATTAGATCAGTAAAATCATTATTTTCAATTTTTATTACTCCCTGCGGGACAACATAATCATTTGAAAAAATTTTACCTCGGTACAAATATTCTGTACCATTTTTTGAATTTTTAGTTAATAAAATAGCTCCGGGAAACGTAGCGAAATCAAGAATACAACTTTCTGTCGAATTTCCATAGTGACCTTTTAAATTTTTATACTCTTGAAACTTTTTTAATGAATGACAAATTAGTAATCCTGAATGAGTATATACATCAATTTCTGTATTTTTTACAGATTCAAGAACGTTAATAAGGTCAAAAAAATTATTGCCGGAAACAAGTATCGCTTTCCCTTTTGTCGTAGAATGCGAGACTTTTACATATGACATATCACCAAATCTTGAAGTGAGTTTGTAACTTAAATCTAATAATAATTGGCTGTTGAGAACTGACAATTTTTCTATTTCTTGTTGAATCTCATTAACTGAGACATCATTTTCATTATAAATATACAGAGCCTCAATTACTTTATAAATATTTATATTTTGATTTTTTTCATATTCTTGTATTTTTTTTATATTTAAACAAACACTTTTTAATACTACATTTAGTATTTCAAACAAATTTCTTTGATTTTGATTATATTTTTTATAATTTATGAAAAATATTTTTTCACCCTGACTTATAGCCTTAGGCAAAGAAGTATGATCTTCAAGCTCAAAAGGGATTTCAAGCTCTACAGATTCAGTATTAGTTTCTTTAGTTCTGCTTATGTATTTCAATTTAGCATTTTTTAACATACAAAAATTGTCATAAACAAGCTGATATAACTGTTTTTCATTAAATTCGCTTATCGAAACAATCGAAGCTAAATCAGAAATTATTTTTTCTTTAATTTCGGAATTATTAACACCAAGTTTTTTTAATTCAACAATATAAAATGCAGTCTGCTTTATAAAAAACAATAATAATTCTTGTAAAGCGGATATGTTTGGAGGAATAGAACACACTCCGCGAGAAGTACACTCATTTATATCTGAATTTGTATTATTATACATTTTTATTTTCCTTTAAATAATTTATTATTTCATCAGACTCATATAATTTTATATGATTTTGCTTATCATAAATAAACGGTACTTGATCTTTTCCTCCAATAGCAAGCAATTTAAGAGCATTTTCATCGATTTTAGTATTTATTTTATTATATTTAATACCATTTTCATCCATAAATTTCATAACTTTTTGGCAATATGGACAAGTATCTAAAATAAATAAATCAAACATATTTCCCCCTTTTTTAAATTATAATATAATTTTCTATTAAATTACTTAATTAGAAGAGTATTTGGACAAATATACAATTATAACGATTTGCAAAACTTGAACTTTTATACTAAACTTTTTGCTATGGAAAAGAAGAATATACTGTTTATTTTTGGGACTCGCCCTGAAGTTATAAAACTTGCTCCTGTAATTTTAGAGCTAAAAAAATATCCTCAAAACTATAATGTTATTATTTGCAATACAGAACAGCAAAAAGAACTTTCAAATCAAACGTTATCATATTTTGGGTTAAAGGCAGACATAAACTTAAATTGTATGCGTCCTAATCAATCACTTGCAGAAGTGCAATCAAGGATTATAACATCACTTGAGAATGAAGTTTTTTCGAAAAATAAAATAGATGCAACTATTGTACAAGGAGATACAATGACTGTGTTATGCGGAGCTCTAACAAGTTTTTACCGCAAAATACCTGTATTTCATGTTGAAGCAGGGCTACGTTCATACGATATTTTTGAGCCTTTTCCTGAAGAAGTTATGCGTCAAATGACTTCTCGTGTTGCAGATTTAAATTTTGCGCCTACAGAAAAAAATAAAATTGCCCTTATAAAGGAAAATATTGATGAAAACAAAATATTTATTACCGGAAATACAGTTATAGATGCATTATTTTGTCTTTCAGACGAAACAATGCTTGATGCACAAAAATTTTACACAGATAAAAATATAAAAATTGATGATAAGTTAATTTTAATTACCGTACACCGCAGAGAAAATCACGGAGAACGAATTAACCGAATACTTGAAGCGATTGAATATTTGGTAAAAAAATATTCTGATCATACATTTGTTATTCCGGTTCATCCGAATCCAAATGTGCATGACAAAATATACAATGTTCTTGAAAAATATTCAAATGTATATTTGCTAAAACCTCTGGATTACCCTAATTTGGTATATTTAATGAAGCATGCAAAACTTATATTAACAGATTCAGGCGGAATTCAAGAAGAAGCTCCAAGTTTTGGTTGTCCGACACTTGTAATGAGATATGAAACTGAACGTCAAGAAGGTGTTGATGCAGGAGTTTCTGTACTTGTCGGAGCGGATTATGAAAAAATTGTTAATATTTCTTGCGAAATTTTAGATAAATCTTATGAGCAAACACGATTAAAAGCTCAAAATCCATACGGGATTGGAAACTCGGCAAAAATTATTGAAAATATAATAAAAAAGCGGATGTTTTAATCTCCGCTTATGATATAAATGTTTTAGGGATATAATAATAAACGTATTTTTCTATCTTAAAGATGAAAGTCTTTCATCTATTTTTCTATCTATTTTTTTAAGCATATTACGCATATGCAGTTCTTTTTTCGAGTTTATACTAATATCTTGCTCTAAACTTTTTCTATACTTTTTGTACATTTCAATTTCACGATCTTTAATATCCTTCTTAATAAGAATATCGTCTTCTTTTTTTGCTGATTTTTTTGCAAAGACAAACACTGCACTAAACATCGCAAGAGCTAAAACACCCAATAATATTTTATTTAGCGGAAATGACTCATCAAGAACAGATGCACTTCCATTTAACGGTTCCATAATAATTGAAGCATCTTTTATGTTCTGAGCAGAAATATAAATTTTAAGTTTATTATGCGAATTATTTTCAATAACTAAATTATCAATATTGCTAGCACCTTTGTATAAAGCATTAACTGTATCAGCTGATTTAATACCACTTAATTCCAAAATCAAACTATTATCTGAAGGAGCACGCCTTGTAACTTTTGCGATTTCATCAGAGTTTAAAATAATATTATAACTGTTGGAATTTTTTTCTAAAGTTATTGAATGTAAATAATTTGATTTAGCATTACCCGCTAAACCTATAAATATAATTGTTAATATTAAGAACAGTTTTTTCATAATTTCGGTATCTCCCTAATCTCAATATAATAGTATATATTTAAGCTTAAAAAGACATCAACCCATTGGTTTAGATAAGTAAACCATGAGTTTTAACTTTTAGGTTAAGAATTGTAACAATATAACTCCATGCCGAAAAGAGGATATTTTTAAATACTTTATATAAATGTAAATACGAGAATAAACAGGAGAACAGTATGATATTATTATTCGGTGAAAAAGCAAATAAATCTCATAAGAATTCAAATATTAAAACACATCCTGTGGAGAATTCAGGAATTTTAGCAATGCATAAAAATGACATTACTAGTCTATTAGATGCGAACGAATATGATACATACATGTTTTCACAGCAAGCAGAAATAGATTATTCTATGTATGCATCTGACTCATCATATGTTTCATATAATACAGGGTTCATGGCAGATTTTGCAAATGCATATTCAACACTAGGAGAAAGTACAGGATTTAGTTCATCTGCTTCATTTGATTGCGGCGGAGGATGTTCAAGTTTTTCATCCTGCGGATCATTTAGTTCAGTTTGTTAATAATGTCTTGTCATTACGAGGCGCGAAGCGCGTAGTAATCTCAAACCATGTCAAGTCTTGTCATTACGAGGAGCATAGCGACGTAGTAATCTCACAGTTGTACAGTCTCAATCTGTACCCTCTCTTGAATTTCTAAGTTCATTATCATTCACTAAGAAATTCTTTTCTCCCCACAGGGGAGATAGATCTACCTCCCTTGGGGGAGGATGTCACGTAGTGACAGGAGAGGGTAATTGTAATATTACGAGATTGCGACGGACTCACTTTGTTCGTCCTCGCAATGACATAATTAGTCATTACGAGGAGCGAAGCGACGTAGTAATCTCACTTTTAATCTTGTGCTTTGCAAGAACACATATAATTATCATATTCCGCATTGTAACAAATTCTTAACAAAGCATAAAAAACATTAAAGTTATAGGGGAAAAATCCGATAAACATAGTAATAAAGGAAATCTGAAAGGACAGCATTAATTATGGGAATGGCAGCATCACAAGCTAGATTATTAACAATCACTGCTCGTTTATCAGATAATGAGTTACGCTCACAAATGATAAACAATGCGAAAATGCGCCTTGCAAGTGAAAGTGCAAAGGTCAGTGATGAATATGTTAATGCTTTAAACGATGCTCAATTAATGTTTAGCAATGTAGGTTTGGACGGATTAACACAAAACCAAAAATTAACATTTAATGCTTTAACAGCATACAGTCCTTATAATACTCAATATGGTCTTGTAAACTCTGCAGGACAAATACTTGTAAGCGAAGCAGAAGACGAATATTTCAGAATGTCAGGCGGGAATTTGGAAAAATTCTTGAAACTTCATAATCTTGATTGGGATACAACATATTTCAATGAAGGAAAAATTTCTGATGATGTACTTAATACAATTGGCGGAGACTGGTCATTCTTGTTTGAAGGGGTTTCAAATGTTGATTTAAAACAACAATACGAAGAATTACAAACCCTTAATTCTTCAGTTGAAATCGCACAATATGACAAACTTGCTAAAGAATACTATAGCCAATTAAGTGCAAGCAATAGTTATTCTCCAATCGTAGATAATATTATTGAATCTCTTAAAATTACAAATACAAATACAGATGGATCTGAAACTACTATATCAATAAATGATATGATTAATAATTTTGAAGATACGAAAATAGCGGGTAATGCACATTATATAGTACTCATTACTGAATATATAAAAAAAATATATCCTAATGATGGATTTACATTAAATTTTGGAGATAAGATCGATTTAACAGATGGTAAAATGCCAACATATACAATTAACGGTACTGATTATCAGATGCCATTAATTTTTGGTAATAATTTAAGCTATTATGACTCAAAAATAAACTTTAATTACACATATATTGGTCCTTATTCATCAATGGGAACGTCAACAGATAGTAACGACTATAGATATACATACGGCATTAATAATTACGAATATACAGTAACTAATACACCTAGCGATGACCCCATGTATGATAATACTGTTGGAGTACCAAAACCTCGTGTCATTATAGGTTCCCAAACTGATCCTTCAAAAGATACAAAATACCAATATTCTATACCATATAATGCAGAATCAATAGAAGATATTAATGTTATAAATGAATATGGAGATACTTTAACAGTACATGAATATTCTCAAGGAAGCGTAACAAGTCAATATTATGCATTATATAGCGATATAGCATACGAAAGCTCAAAAGAAGCTATGAAAGCATATGTTAATACATTGATAACGCAACTTGTTGATGCAGGAATCATAGACACCAGCGCAATGCAGCAAAATGAAGTCGGTAATTCTGAATTCCTTAATACTTACGGATTAAATGAAGCTACATTTTCAGATAATAAATACAATCTTAGCAATTACTTAAGAGCAACAGGATCAAATGCAGTTCTTTCCCCTGAAGATCTTATTTATAGGATGGCTGAAAACCAAATTAATGATGAAGGCTATATTACCGGCTATCACAATCTTGACGGTTACGGAAATGAAAAATTCCAAAATCTTGTAAAAGCCGTTAGATTAGAAAAAATGGTCGAAGTTTTAGGCGAACCTAAATACACTTGGACTGATTATTCTGATGTTAATTCTAATACCGAAAACGCAAGCGCTAAAGCTCAATGGTATACGAACTTGTTTAACAGAATGAAACAAGGTTACAAAGTCCTTGAAAACGGACTTGCTTCTTCTCAAGAATGGATTGAATACGCTTTCGAAAACGGCATCGTTTCGATGGAACAAGTAGATTTATCATTCAAATGGAAAGGCATTGATTACAAAAATTGTTCAAAAATTACAACAGAAACTGTTGATCAATCTAAAGTTGCTCTTGCAGAAGCTAAATACAATAGAGCAATGAATGATATTCAGCACAAAGACCAAATGTTTGATTTAGAATTAAAAAATATTGACACAGAACATACAGCACTTCAAACAGAATACGATGTTATTAAAGGCGTTATAAAAAGTAATATTGAACGTAATTTCAAATTTGACCAAAGTGCATAAATAATATGAGATTGCGACGGACTCACTTTGTTCGTCCTCGCAATGACACATCTTGTCAAACGCATAAATAAATTCAGAATGAATGTTTCTTAGTAAATAAATATTAACCAAACGGCTATGTATTATTGTTTTCACTGCTTTATTATATAAAATAAAAGCAGGAGAGAGTAAATGATTAAATTTGACTACCGAAATGCAGATTTATCTGTTATTGGAGCAGAAAACGGTCTTGATTTGGCTCAGGAATTTGAAAATTACAAATCCCAAATTTCTGAAATTATTTTGGACTTAAATAAAAGAAAAGATAAACGAGGACAAGGCTTACAATGGATGAACCTTGGCTACAGCGAAGAAACAGCATGGTATGTTAAAGAATATGCATCACTTGTTGAAAATCGCTTTGATAATATAATTGTGCTTGGGATTGGAGGTTCTGCATTAGGAGGTTTAGCAGTTACTAACGCGCTTTTACATCCTTATTGGAATCTACTTTCAAAAGAACAACGAAATGGGTATCCGAGAATATTTTTCTTGGATAATATCGATCCTGATTCGATTAGTTCGTTGTTGAATATGCTTGATTTAAAGAAAACACTTATTAACGTAATAACAAAATCAGGCGATACTGCTGAAACTATGGCACAGTACATGATTGTTAAAGATATACTTGAAAAAGAACTCGGTGACGACTATCGCAAAAATATTGTAGCAACAACTGACAAAAATAGCGGAATACTTCGACAAATATCAGAACAGGAAGGATATAAAACTTTTGTTGTACCTGATGATGTCGGAGGCAGATTTTCTGTATTTTCTGCTGTCGGATTGCTTCCGTTCGCACTTGTCGGTATAGATATTGATGAATTAACAAGCGGAATCAAGGATATGGATTTAGCTCTTAAAAATACCGATATACACCAAAATATCGCAGGTCAAAATGCGTTAATTCAATATCTTATGGACACTAAAAAAGGTAAAAATATATCAGTAATGATGCCTTATTCAAATAAATTGCAGTACGTAGCAGATTGGTACGTTCAACTTATGGCAGAATCTTTGGGTAAAGTAAATTCTCAACTCGAAAATGTCGGACCAACTCCTTTAAAAGCTCTTGGCGCAACCGATCAACATTCTTTGATGCAATTGTGCAACGAAGGTCCTAATGACAAAATAATTAATTTTATCCGAGTTGAAGAATTTGAAAATAAACTTGAAATACCGGAAATTTTTCAATATACAGGAATTGGTTATCTGGGAGGCAAATCAATTAATAGTCTTTTAAATGCTGAAGCCGATTCAACTAAAGCTTCTTTGATAGATTATAAAAGACCTTCAGTAACTATTACTTTACCAAAAATTGACGGATACCACATAGGACAGCTTTTGTATATGTTTGAAATTCAAATTGCAATTGAAGGTGCACTATATGGGATTGATGCATATAATCAGCCTGGAGTTGAACAGGCAAGAAATTATATTTATGCTCTAATGGGCAGAGCAGGATATGAAGAATCCGCTAAATCAATACACGAGAAAATAGGTTTGACATCTGTTGTTTAAATCATTAAAAATAAATATATGAAAAAGTTTTTTACACTAATATTAATAATATTTTGTTTTGTGCCTTTCGTTTATTCAGAAGAAACAAAAGTTTTGACTGCGGAAATCTCTATGGTTCCAAAATCTTTTTACGGAACATGGAGAGTATTATCAAAAAGAGTTGACACTACTGCACCTGCCATTTTTAGAGAGAGCGGAATTGATATATGGAACTTATCTAAAACTTATGACGTCATAACTTTAAGTAACCTTTTTAACGGTGCAAAAGCGGAAATAGTTGTAAAAAAAGTTGATCAAAATAACATTGTATTTACAAAAGAAGGTAAGTATGATACAAAAATTTTATCAGATAGAGTTGAACTTAATTTAAAAGGAGATACATTTACAGGATTAAATACTCTACAATTAGATACGTATGTTAATGGGAAAATAACAAAAAGCGAAACTGCTACATACAAATTAAAAGGTGAAAAAATTGCCGGACAGGTTAAATAAATAATTATAATAGAAGGGAAAATTTGAGGATATGGAAAATTTGGAATTTGATACTGTAATTTTAGGAGGAGGACCAGCAGGATTTTCAGCAGGTTTATATTCATCAAGAAGTGCTCTTTCAACTGCTATTGTTGATATTAGCATGCTTGGCGGACAGCCTTCAAACTACTTGGAACTTGAAAATTATCCCGGTTTTGGGAAAATCGGCGGTTTTGAATTAATGGAAAAGTTCGAAGAACATGCAGATATATTCGGAGTTAAAAAATTTCCAATGCAGGAAATTGAAGAAGTAAATCTTGTTTCAAACCCAAAAATAATTAAAACTAAAGAATACGAATTTAAAGCAAAATCCGTAATTATTGCAACCGGAGCAAAACCTATGAAATTAGGAGTAAAAGGAGAATTAGAATTTATCGGACGCGGAGTAAGCTATTGTGCTGTTTGCGATGGAGCTTTTTATAATGACAAAATTGTTGCTGTTGTCGGAGGCGGGAACTCTGCAGTTGAAGAAGCAATGTATTTAACAAAATTTGCTTCTAAAGTTTATTTAATCCACAGACGAGATGAATTAAGAGCTGATAAAATTATTCAAGAACGCGCATTCAAAAATAAAAAACTGGAATTTGTTTGGGATACAGTTGTTGACGAAATTAAAGGAGATGATTTAGTTAATTCAATTCTTGTTCATAATGTAAAAACTAATGAGAAATCAGAAATTGAGATAAATGGTATTTTCCCTTATATAGGTATAACACCAAATGTAGATTATATTAATGGACAAATTGAACAAGATTCAAAAGGTTTTATTCAAACTGATGAAACAATGAAAACATCTGTTGAAGGTGTTTATGCAGTCGGTGATGTTCGTCAAACTCCTTTAAGGCAAGTAATTACAGCATGTTCTGATGGCGCGGTAGGTGCTGTATATGCATCTAAGTATGTTCAGGCTTTAAAAGAAGTTACTGTATAATATAAAGAAAATATAAAGATTTTAATTTCGATATAAAGATTATGTAAGGAAATCCCATATTATTAAAAATTTAGATTAAAATAATAATGTAAATAACAATAATATGGAGATAAGAATTATGCAATCTTTGAAAGAAGTTTTAAATGAATTAAATAATGTAGACAATACAAATAAAAACGAAGTTGAAAATGAACTTGTAAGTATTGGAACTTCTGTTGTACCTGAGTTAGTCAATCAATTACAGGTAGTAAGAGGTCTAAAAAGAGGTGTTGTAGCTATGACTTTAATACGTCTTGGAGATGCATCTGTTGAATACTTACAAAAAGCGGCTAAAAATAATGCTGATTTTAAATGGGTCGCAGAATATTTAATTCGTGAAATTAAAGGCTCAAAAATTGCCTAAGAAAATGATTAAAATATATAGGAAAGATTGGCAATAAGCCAATCTTTTTTTATGATAAAATAGAGTTTATGAGGACATTAAAATATAATTATTTATTTGGTGGTGGCGCAATAAGGGGAGCAGGTCATGTCGGAGTAATTAAAGCTCTTAATGAATTAAATATTGAACCCGAAATATTATGCGGATCATCAGTAGGATCAATTGTCGCGTCTTTATTAGCTGTAGGTTACACGCATGACGAACTTGCCAAGATTTTTCTATCAGTTAACTTTGAACTTTTTAGAGATATTTCAATAGGATTTAATAAAAAATTTGCACTAAGTAAAGGTGACATCTTTTTAGATTGGTTTAGAGAACTTATTGAAACAAAATTTTACGGAATAAATTATAAGAAAGGCAAAAATCCGCCAATCACATTTAAGGATCTAGAAAAAAAACTTATAATAATAACAACCAATATGAAAGATTTTTCATGTTGTGAGTTTTCAACTTTTGAAACTCCTGATTTTGAAATTGCAATGGCTGTAAGAATTTCATGCTGTATGCCCGGACTAATGAGGGCTGTAAATATAGATGACAAGTTACTTGTTGATGGAGATTTGATGAAAGGAAAACCTATGTGGAATCTTTCTAAAAATCTTAAAAACAATAAAACCAGAATGCTTGAAATTCGTTTGGAAGGGAAATTTTCCGGATCTGACACTAACCCATTAGAATATGTTAACGGGATTTATTCATGTATGACATATTCCGAAACCGATTTTATTAAAAATTTATATTCAAAAAGTGATAATTACGATTATTTAATTATTGACACGGGCAATGTAATAGTAATTGATTTTAATTATCCAATTGAAAAGCGTCAGGAAATAATTGATCAAGGATATAACCAAACAATAAATTATTTTAAAAATTATCTTCCTAAAAAGAAAAATTTATTGCTAAATATTTATAAAGATATATTATTAAGGCTAAATAATATTGACAACGCATTAAAGAAATCAAAATATACACAAGTAAAAATTAATGTTGGAAATTTATTTATACTACTTTCAAAAGAAAATATAAATATTGATAAAACGATTTATAAAGACATTTGTCAATGGCAGGAACTGCTATATAGCAATATCAAATCAGGCCTGTTAGGCTATATAACTTGTGAAAATAAAAATACAATAATAAGTAAACTTAAGCTTATTAAAACAGAAGTAAAGGCAAAAATATTTGAATTAAACGAGTATTTAGAAGAATTTCAATAATATAACATTCATCAAAATATTTAGCAAATTAAAAAAGGACTCCGATAATGAAGTCCTTTAAATTTGCTCCAGGCCAGACTTGAACTGGCACCGGGTTATACGCCCGATTGGATTTTAAGTCCAACGCGTCTACCGATTCCGCCACTGGAGCACATGTATGTGCTGTTGAACTCCCTCTTTACAGGGTACACATGGATATTACTATAAAAGAGTATCTATGTCAAACAAAAAATTTACAAATTATTTTAACAAATCGAACACATAATCATAATAGGCACTTTTACCTTTATACGGCAAAAGCTTTTCTGTTAATTTTTCTTTTGTTATAAATCCTTTATAAAGAGCTATTTCCTCAAGACAAGAAACTTGTTCACCTTTATTTCGTTCAATTCCTGCAATGAAATTACTTGCCTGTAAAATTGCATCTTGAGTTCCTGTATCCAACCATGTAAAACCTCGGCCTAAAATTTGAACATTTAAAAGACCTTTTTCCAAATAAATTTTATTTAAATCAGTTATTTCCAGTTCTCCACGAGCAGAAGGCTTTAGTTCTTTTGCATATTTACAAGCATTTTTATCATAGAAATATAAACCCGTAACAGCATAATTAGATTTGGGATTTTTCGGTTTTTCTTCTAATGAAATAACTCTGTTACTACTGTCAAATTCGACAACACCGAATCTTTCCGGATCACTTACTCTATAACCAAATACAGTAGCTCCTTTTCTTTGTTTTATTGCCTCTTGCATTAAAGTTGAAAATCCGAGACCGTGAAAAATATTATCGCCTAAAATTAGAGCTATTTCACTATCATAGGCAAATTTTTCACCTATTAAAAGAGCATCCGCAATTCCTTTGGCTTCATATTGTATTTCATATTGAATATTTATACCAAATTGAGAACCGTCACCTAAAAGTTTTTTAAAATTATAGTTATCTTGAGGATTAGTAATAATTAATATATCCCTTATTCCTGCAAGCATAAGTGTCGAAATCGGGTAATAAATCATTGGTTTGTCATATACAGGAAGCAAGATTTTTGATATTGGTTGAGAAGCGGGATATAACCTAGTTCCAGCTCCGGCAGCTAAAATTATTCCCTTCATTTTACACCCCTGCCGATATCTCTTGCTTTTTAAACTGCATATCATAAAGAGTTTTATATTGACCGTTTGGAATATTCATCAATTCATCATGAGTTCCAAGTTCAACTAATTCTCCTTCATTTATAACAGCAATTCTATCAGCATTTTTAATTGTAGATAATCTGTGTGCAATTACAAATACGGTTTTATTCTGAATCAAATTATCAAGAGCTTTTTGAACAATTGCTTCTGACTTATTATCAAGAGCAGATGTAGCCTCATCAAGTATAACAATAGGAGTACTTTTTATCATAGCACGAGCAATAGCAACACGTTGTCTCTGACCTCCTGAGAGAGTAGTACCTCTTTCACCGATATAAGTATCAATACCATCAGGCAAATCAGCAATCATTTCTTCTAAATGAGCATATTCAACAGCTTTTTTTAGTTCATCCTCTGTCGCATTAGGATTACCCATCATAATATTTTCTCTTATAGTACCTGAAAACAAGAAATTATCCTGAAAAACCATTGCGATATTGTTTCTTAGACTTTTCATTGTAAAATCTCTTAAATCAATTCCGTCAATAGTAATTGAACCGCTTGTAACATCATAGAAGCGAGGTATCAAATTCACTATAGTAGACTTTCCTCCACCTGAATTACCGACTAACGCAATAGTCTCATTTTTATTAATTTTCAGATTAATATTTTTTAAAACAGGTTGATCTTTTACATATTCAAAATTGACATTATTAAATGAAATATTATCATTTAGGCCATTCATCTCAACGGCGTTTGTTTTATCTAAGATTTCCGGATTTAAATCAAATAATTCAAATACACGTCCCATAGCAACAAATATAGTTTGTAAACCTGTTAAAGTATTTCCTAAAGATTTTACAGGCTTATAAAGTAATAACAAAGAAGTTACAAATGAAGCGAAACTTCCTGCGGTCATATGACCATTGGTTATTAAATACGTACCGTAACCAAGAACAATAGCAATACCAAATGATGCTATTAAATACATTAATGGGCTCATCCAACCTGCACGTTTTGTTAATGACATATTATTACTAAAAGCTTTCCAGATTTGGTCTTGAAAAATGTCTTTTTGTCTTTCCTCAAGGCAGTATGCACGCATCACTTTATTACCTGAATAAGTTTCGTTAAAGTTTGTTGTAATATTTCCTCCAATAACCATATTTTTGTTAGATGTTGCCTTAACTCTCTTTCTTATCAAAGCAACAGGAACAAATGCAATTCCTAAAACAACGACACCTATAACAGCAAGTTTCCATGAGCTGTAAAGCATTACTGCTATTAAACTAAGTGCACCAAATAAACTTGTAATAAATGATTTAATATTATTAACAATACCGGAGGATGCTGAATCAGGGTCTCCCAAATATCTTGTAATTATTACACCAGAAGAATTTTCATCATAAAAAGATGTATCCATATATACAAGGCGGTTGAATAGAGCTACCTTAACAGTATTAGTTATTTTTTGACTCGTCCAATCTGTAAGATAAGTATTCAAATATCTCAAAACACCTTGAACCCCTGCAAAAAGAACAACTGCGAAAGGTATTGCCAACGCAATTGTCCCCCAAGGAATAGTATATGTGTGATGGAACAAAGAAAATACTAAATCTTTTTGACCGACAACATAATCCATATAAGGTTTAAGGGCAAAAGCTACAACACCGTCAAGTGCACCAACAGGAATTGCGACTAAAAAACCTAAAATTACTCTGCCCATAAAAGGCTTTATAAACGGGAATATTCGACTTAACAGCCATCCGTATCTAAAAGAATTCTGCGCAGTTGTATTCACTAATTTCATACTACATATCCCTCTATAAACTACTTACATAAATATTATACTATAAATAAACCTTAATGAATTTAATTCTTTACATAAATAAAAGAACTGCTAAATAGAATTATTAAGCAGTTCTTTTTTTATACAATTTTTGTCTTAATTATTTATCGCCTACGCAAATTACATTATTTGTATCTTGAGAAACTGAACGACCAGTTGTAGTACTATTTGCCGCTGAAGTAGAAAACATAACATCTCCTACCCAATCATCATTATTATCTACATTTGTAAAGAAATAAAGAAAACCAGAATCAGAGGTATCATCATATACTTCATATTTGACAGCTATAGAATGAATAACATCATTGCTAACTGATACAGGAGCTCCAAAAGTAAAATTATTGCCATATATCTCTTTACCTAATTGTTCTAAATCAGATGCAGACGCTATCTTATCTCTGCCTCCGCAAGCACGTGCCGCTCCGGCATAATAATCATTATCATTACAATAACTTAAACCTAATGTTGATTTCTGAGCCATACAATCACTTTCGCTCATTGATGTATATTCATTTGGAGGGGCTGTTAAACATTTACCATTAGAAAGTTCAAACAAGCAAGGCATTGCATGTGTTTCTGATAGTGCACTCGTTCCATTAAAACCTATTACATCATCAAGACGTTTTATATTATTACTTATTCTATTTGGGCCTCTAAATCCGTTTAAATCATAAAAACCTTTGACACAGGAATAAGTTAAACTCGCACTCTGATTACTATTCCCCTTTGATGCCACTACATCAGGATCACTTACAGGACAATTCTTATTCCAAGACAATATCATTGGCGTTCCATCGCCCAATACTATTCCAGCTACGTCGGTATAATTCTCTTTATCCAAGCCGAAATTCTCTCCGCTTGTTATCTTTGTTATATCAACCGTTTCATCACCAACTTTTACTGTGTCAGGAAAACAGTTTTTCATATCATCACCTGAA
>JAGAXG010000035.1 GCA_017941035.1 bacterium
ACTACGTTTTAGCATAATTATGTCTCCTTTTATTCCGTTAATTCCTCTGTATTCTTATTATAAACTATGTTTTGAATTTTCGCAAGCTGATTCCCAAGCTCTGAACAAATCCGGCCGACGTACTTTTGTTCTTTCAATTTGTTTTTGCAGCCTAAATTCCGCAATCTCTTTATGATTACCATTCAAAAGTACATCAGGTACCTTTAAGCCTCTAAATTCCCTCGGTTTTGTATAATGCGGATATTCCAATAACCCGTTTGAAAAACTATCTTCATTAGCCGATTCAATTTTTCCTAACGTACCTTCTATTTTACGACTTACAGCATCAATAAGACACAAAGCCGGCAATTCACCCCCTGTCAACACAAAATCTCCTATTGAAATTTCGCGCGGACGTACAATTTCTCTTATCCGTTCGTCAAAACCTTCATAATGACCACAAAGCATAATAATTTGATCATAATTTGAAAATTCACAGACAATCTTTTCATTCAAAGGTTCTCCTTGAGGAGAAAGCATAACCGTTATAGAATTTTCACAGCGATTTATACTTTCATATGCATCTACATACGGTTGAGGCGCTAAAACCATTCCCGCGCCGCCTCCATAAGGAGTATCGTCTACTTTTTTATGTTTATCAATAGTATAATCACGAGGATTAATTGTATTAACTTTTATAATACCTGAATCTTTCGCTCTTTTCATTATACTGGCATTGAAATAACTCTCTATAACTTCAGGAAATAAAGTTAAAACTTCAAAATTCATTCTAACAATCCTTCTATGTTATTAATTTTTACTTTTTTATTTTTCAAATCCACAATAGGAACTATTGCTTTAACAAAAGGGATAAGGCAAATATGTTTTGTTTTCGTTTTGATAGACAGTAAATCTGTCGCACCATTATTAGATACACCAATTACAAAACCCAAATTTTCACCACTTTTATTATCAAAAACACCCATTCCTACGAGCTCATCTATTAAAAATTCATCTTCTTTGAGATTTTCTCTTATAGTTTCTTCTTCTACAAAGAGCAAGCACCCTTTATATAAAAGAACTTGATTAATATCATCTATATCTTTAAATTTAACAATCAAAAAATTTTTATTTGGACGAACAGAATCAATTTCAAGCTCTTTATACTCATGATCAATATTAACGTAAACTTTACTGAGAGAAATAAAAAAATCTTGACGATTTTTAGAAAAACCGACTTTTGCTTCTCCCTTAATTCCATGAAAATTTAAAATTTTGCCAACAGAAACAAATTTAGACATGATAATTATTCTTCTACAATTTCGGACTTTTTAGGACGTCCTCTTTTTTTCTTTGTTTCTCCAGCTTCAGAAGACTTTTCTTCATTTTTTTGATTTTTAAACTCTTCAGGGACATCAGGCCTATCTTGATTCCATCTTTCCATACCCATCTGAGCACGAACTAAACCAATACCTACATGAACTCTCCATTCATCCATTTTTAATTGAGCTGCAATGATTTTATGGCATCCAATCGGAGGTAACGGCAATAATGGCTCATAAAGCATCTTTATAGCATTTAGCTGGTCAGGAGTAATAGCCAACTTACGTTTTGGATAAGGCAATTTTGGAAGCATCATCTTTTGTCTGACCAAATTTATACCAAAAAATACTTTTCTTGGTTCCAAACCTATTTTTTCACCAATAACTTCATGAGCATCCGGATTAGGTAAAGGAAGCATCAATTTATACAAAAGTTCAATTTGTTCTAATTGCTCCTTACTTACCAACAGAGGCTTTGGTGCCTTATTGCGATTCATAGGACGTCTGTTATTGTTAAATCTATTATTTTGCGGACGTCTTTGTTGGAAATTTCCACTCGGGCGATTATTATAAGATCTGTTGTTAAAACCACCTTGAGAAAATCTGTTAGGTCGTTGACCTTGCCTGTTATAACCACCTTGAGTCCTATTATTACTGTATCCGCCCTGCCTGTTATAATTATTATTTTGACGAGGTCGACCGTAATTTCCTTGATTACTATATTGGCGAGGAGGTCTAGAATGCTCATCGTCACCACCAGCAGAATAACTGCTGTAGAACTGAGGTGCTTGTTCTTCTGTATTAACCTCTGCAGGACGTATATCTGACGAAGAAGAATCAACAGAATCGACCATCATCTTTTTATCGGGGTACAAACAGTCGGGACAAATCACTCTTTTAGGGTTTTTTGTTTCAAACTCACGACCGCACTTAATGCATTTGTTTACATACATAATAAAAGCCTCTTAACTTTCAATAAAAATAAAAATGAATAAATTTCCTCACAATATAAATCGATTTAGTAAAAATTTCCAATCTATACTATTATTTTAGCATGAATTTAAAATTTTCGCAAGTCATGCAAATAAATTATTTTTCAATCATAAAAGTTACAGGACCATCATTCAGAATTTCAACATCCATCATTGCACCAAAACATCCTGTTTTTACCGATATACCTTCATTTTTAATATTTTGTATAAAATATTCATAGAGATAATTTGCCTTTTCAGGGAGTTCAGCGTTATCAAAACTTGGGCGAGTACCTTTTTTACAATCACCGCATAGAGTGAATTGAGATACGATTAACACTTCTCCTTTTATATTTTTTAATGACAAATTCATTTTTTCATTTTCATCTTCAAAAATGCGTAAATTTACAACTTTTTGAGAAAGCTTATCTGCATTGAGTTCCTCGTCTCCTTTTTCAACTCCAAGAAATACCAATAAGCCTTTTTCAATTTTAGAATAAACATTTCCATCAATAGAGACAGAAGCATGCTTAACTCTTTGTAATAATGCTTTCATATTAGATCCTCTAAATTATTTTTACACAAAAAGCAATTTTAACAATAAAAATTTGTTTATATAAATAGGGAAAATATGGGAATACAAAAAATAACGTCAAATATTTTAATCAATAAAGGATTAAAATTAGCAAAAAGATTAGAATTGAAAGAAATAGGATTTTCTAGTCTCAAATCGGCTAGACAATACGCAAAAAGTCGTGCAATTGAAGCTTTAAAATGTGTAGATCCGCATGAACGACTTGTTATTCTTGATAAAACCAGCCATAAAATCATTAAAGAAGTAGAAGGAAACAAACATAGCGTAAATCCTGCAGGAGTCTTGATTCCACAAAACACTTCATATGTACATGGGCATCCTACTATTGCAATCGCAAACGGAAAAACGATAGCAACTCCGATAAGCTTCCAAGATTTTAAAGCTATAAATGAAAAAAATGTAAAGGATATAATTGCATTTAATGAATCAGGAGAATTTTCTGCTCTAATGAAAAAAGCAGATTTTAAACAGCTGTCAGAAGAACAAATAAATTATTATCAAAATATACATAATGTTTATGCTTTTTATGAAAAAAATTTAATAAAGAGAATTTCAAAAAAATTTCCAAAAAAACTTCAAAATTGTCAAAGTTTTCAAGAGCTAAAAAATAACTTTCTTGAATTAAGAAAAAAGGGACTAAATTTGGAAAAAATTCTCAAAATGTTAGAAAATTGCAATGATATTATAAAAAATTCTATTGGCAAACACGAATCAAAAGGTATACATAAATTTTGGAAAGATTACGCAGATGAACTTGGGGTAATCTACAAAACAAATTATACATATTTATCGTAAAACTAAGACATACTTGCCTTTTCAAAAAGTTCTGTTTTTGTAATTTTTCTTCCACAGGATTTGTGTTCATCGCAAAAACCAATAGCTTCACATTTTGGGACAAGGTATTCTTTCAACCAAGGTTCTTCTGCTGTTAGTGCCTCACACATGCCTTTTACCATTGTTCTTATTTCATATTGAGCACGAGTGCAAAGTCGTAATTGTGCAAGATGAATTAATTCTCTTAAATTTAAACTAGCTACAAGACTTGAAGATGCCGCATTAGGCAAAACGAATCGAGCATCTTCCGCAGGAATACCTGCATCAATAAATTCTTGATATTTTTTTGAAATATCAACCATAAAAGCTTCAAATTTTTCTTTAAGTACAGGATTTTTATCAATAGTCGGAGGAATTATATAATCAAATTGACCTTTTTCCTGTACATAACGCTGAGATTTTTGAGAAAAAGACATTAATCTGTGCCTAACAAGCTGGTGGGTACATGCCCGAGAGACATTTGAAATTGCAAAACTGACTTGAATATGTTCAATAGTTGAATGATGACCAGAAGCAACAACATTTTTAATAAGTTTTAACATTTTTTCTTCATCAACGTCATTTTCATACATGTCAACAGGTGATTGCGCACTATAACATGTTCTACATGCAGTGTAAACTGTTTTTAAAATATTATCAGGCTTTGAAATAAGCTTTACAACAGGTTTATTATTTCTCTCTTCCATTATTCTCCCCTTTTTTAATATAATAATAAAAATTTTATTTAAAGGCAAGGTAAAAAAAAAAGAACTTTCAAATGAAAGTTCTTTTTTTATATTAGTCTTTTTTACCGTATCTTTTGTTAAATCTTTCAACTCTACCTTCAGAGTCAAGAATTTTTTGCTGACCTGTGTAGAACGGATGGCATTTGTTGCAAATTTCAACAGTTATATTTTCCTGAACTGAACCTGTTTCAATTTCATTACCGCAAACACACTTGATAACGGTTTTCTTATATTCCGGATGAATTTCTGGTTTCATATTTACCTCATTTCTTTCAAGATACCAAACTTGAATATTATTTCGACCAAGGATATATTACTATGCTAAAATTATAAAATCAAGTATATATTATTAAAACAAATTTATAGTGAACAAAGTGCTTGACATCGGAAAACTTTTCAGATAGAATTGGATTTGTAAACACAAGCCGACTTGGCTCAATGGTAGAGCAACGGTTTTGTAAACCGTAGGTTGTAGGTTCGATTCCTATAGTCGGCATTTTTTTTGAACATTGCATTGAGACTCAAGGCTCTGCAAAAAGAACGATTGAGTATCGTTTTTTTTAAGAACGCTTCCTTCAGTCGAAGACATCAAGAAGAAACATGCCCTTGTGGCTCAGGGGTAGAGCACTCCCTTGGTAAGGGAGAGGTCACGAGTTCAAATCTCGTCAAGGGCAAATTTAAGAAGCCCTAAGAGAAGAACAAAGACTGAAAAAAAAAGATGACAATTAAATAAGGGTAGGTGGCCGAGTGGCTAAAGGCGACAGACTGTAAATCTGTTCTCGCGAGAGTACGGTGGTTCGAATCCACCCCTGCCCACCACTTTGAAAGAGAAGACAATAGTCTTCTCTTTTTCATAGTTATTATTACCTTCTAACAGGACATTTGGTCGGAAGGGGTAAATAATTTTAGTTGGCAAGATAGCTAATTTTAGTAAATTATAGCAATTTTGTAAGGTCGGAAATTGATAAAGTCAAAAAGTCCGAAATGTCCGATTTCGGTAACAAAAATGTCTACAAAAATACTTTTAAATGGATAAATATTTGGCTCAAATCCCTACACAATCTAAATCACACAAAAGGACAGAAATAGGTATTTTTAAATAATGGTGCAAAAAATTGCACCCTACACAGCTTTAGTCAACCAAAATATGTCGGTAGACTGAAGTCTACCCTACTGGCTTTTATTAAGCAGGGATAAATATAATGGATAATTATTTGTGCAAAAACATTGGCTATTCTTTTTACCAAGGGTAATCTTTAGATATTTTCCAACCGTCTTTTTCTATTAATCCGCTGCAAGAACCTCCCGCATATCTGTCACGATCATTCCCTACTTTACAATGCATATCATAAAAATAATGTATAAAATCACCGTCAATGCAGTGTCCTTGGTCTTTTAAGATAACATTTCTGGGGCAGTGTTTACCTTCTGTTTCAAGCGCAGATGTTTTTTGATTAATATAAAAAATAAACACATCTTTCCCTGTAGTGTTAGGTTTTTGTGTTCCGTTAAGGTCAACCAATATTTTTAAATCATTACTTTGAGCAAAAACAGCAAAAATCATTCCGTTTAATAATTGCATATATTTGGAACGACTCGACATAAAAAACAAGTTCGACTTATTTTGTATTAATGGATAAACTCCGTCATATTCATACGGACCAAATATTCTGGTAATTTTTAAATACGGAGCAAAATGTATTTCAACTAAATCATTCATCTTTGCACCACTCCAATTATTTGCATCAAATCCCCAACCGCTAACTTCCCCATTATCCGCAATGGATCTTCTTATAGCTTGTGAAAATATACCGTATGCTTCTTTTAATTTTGATACCGTTTGTTGTTTTTGATAATTGGTTATTAGCGTAGGAATTGTCAATGCTGCAACCACGCCGATAATACCTATGGTGATAAGAACTTCCGCTAACGTAAACGCCGCGCATTTTTTAAAGGCACTAAGGCAATAGGGCAATAAAGTATTAAGGTGGCAGCGTTCTTTCTCGCAATTGTACTTGTCAAAGGATTTATCTCTCGCAAAACATTTTTTCTTTGTCTTAGTCTTTTTACTAAAAATCACTTTCATAAACTTTTCTCCTTATAAAATGTCAGTGTTACTGATTTTTATTAATGTCAATATAGCTGATAATTTTTGGATGAACAAGGAGTTTTTACAAAAGTTTGCAACAAATCTTAAAAGAATAAGGAAAATCAAACATATTAAACAGGATGATTTTCTTGCAGTTGATGGGATTTCACGCTCTACAATTTCTATGGTTGAGACCGCAAGAACGGATATCACATTATCAAAACTCAAAATTATAGCAGATGTTCTTGGTGTTACTCCGGCAGAACTTTTGGACTTTCAGACAATTGACGAAGAACCAAATTAGTGGGTAGGGTGCATTTTTTTGCACCACAATAATTATCAGAATCCTTATTCTTTCTTCTCAAACTGACTGTTCTTTAACAAGGGCAAAAGCCAAAACAATCCAACTTTTGTTAATTTTAAAAGCCAGGGAGTTTTTTGAGTATCGCAATTTCAAAACGGACTTTAAACAGTTATAAATGAACTAAGCTTTAAATTGTAGATTGGATATACTTAGCCAACAATAATAATTTGTCGGATTAGTAAATTCGACATAAATACTTAAAGGAAATTTTTTGTATATTTTTCAGGCAAAGCCTGACCTACAAACTGTTTTTGTGATGTTTCCTATTTCTTATCCTCAAATGATACTTAATAGTTTTTACTCAACTATTTCAGGCTTTTTAATAAAATAATTTACAAAATTAGTTTTGTATTCGTCAATATTTGTACAATAAGCTTCTAAATCAAGAGAGACTCCTTTTTTGAGCGGATATGTTTTTATACCTGCGGCTTTGTATATAGAGCGAATAAAAGTATTAGATATTGCATCACTCCCCCTCTCCCAAGGCGTTGAATGTGCCAAGATCCAACGCATTTCGGCAACTAAAGAATTTATTTCATTAAGATTTTCTTCTTTTGCTTCGTTTACAATATATTTTTTATAAAATACATTATAGATAGAGTTGAGACGTTTAAATGCATTATTGATTTTATTTGCATCCCCATGCTCTAAGAACTTATCCCCATCTTTCTCGCATTGCGGGCGTGTTAGTGAAATATCACGATATGGATTTTTAAGCGGATTTTTTATAATATTGTCAAATCTATCATTATATACTTTATAGCGATTTCTTGAACTATATCTTGTAATTAAATTAAAATTACTCCATTCTGAGCCATATCTCCACCCGTTTCTCGGAATTCTTAAAATTCCGGAATGTAATCTTTTATCAACATCTGAAGAAAGTTGATTTGCCTCCGTTACTCCATCTGTAATATTAATTAACATGTTTTCAAAATCACATTTTTCACGTATGAATTTTACAGCCTTATCAGCAGTTTCTTTTATTTTTTTAGCCCACTCGGAATTATGTCCATATCCTCTGATACTCACATAAAAATCATCTTTTTTAAATTTAAGCTTTTTAGAATGTAAATTAATACCAAAATTTATATGATTGTTATAAATATTGTTAACAGAACAGATATACATATCAATTATAAAAATCATAATTTTTTTTTTTGCTATAAACTCATTAAAAAATAAATTTATGTAAAGATATTATTTATTTATTATTGAAAAATTCTCCTTTACTTGATAGAAATATTCTATGAATTTTAAAGTTACATACAAAGATCTTGATTCAGCTTTAAGAGCTAAAAAAATGTTTGAGCTTCGCAGAGATATTAACTTGCATATTATAAACGGAGAATTTAGGAAAGCTAGAAATGCCCAAAAACAGCTAGCTAAAGACGCAGTTGAAGATTTTGAAACATACAAAACCTTACCACGAATAAATTTTACCAATATTCCGTTTAAAGAATGGATATCCATTGCAATAAAAAGTTTAAAATTTAGAATATTTAAAGCTTTTACAAAAAATACCCCAGAAGAAAAATTACTTGCTGAAAAATACAACCAATATGCTAAAACTTTAACTTCTGAAGATAAAAATAAAAATACTATAAATATTGTTATTCCTTCGTTGTATTAATATTTTTATGTGTTATATATACAATAGGATATACTAAATAAAGGATGTAGTTATGGAAGTAAAATCAATAAACTATTTAAACTCTCAACAAAATTTCGGAAGTATTTATGTTCCAAAGAATGCAAAATTTACCAGACATCAGAGAGTTCTTGCTAATTATGTAAGACGCCTGATACAAAACCCCGCAGAAGAATTTAATGGACTTTCAGCGGAAA
>JAGAXG010000036.1 GCA_017941035.1 bacterium
ATAATAACCGCAATAATCGCAATAAAATTTGGAATAATTAAATTACTTTCACTAAGTCCTAAGCCAAGAAAAAACATTCCAAGCCAAATTAGTGGTAGAAACATTTCTACCACTAATATAGATATATATTTTATTAAACCTATCTTATCTTTGTTCATAAAAATATTTTATCATAATTTTTCATAAATAATATAAATATTAAATATATTTTCAAGTAAACCTTTTTCTTGCATTGAATACCCCCAATTGTTCAGATATGAACCCAAACTATTTATGATTCTTTTTACGAAATCATAATAATCGACAATGATTCCTTTGAAATACCCATCCGGAGTTATTTGTGGATTATATAATTTGCAATGCTGTAAACCCAAGTAATTATCCCACCTATGTCCTGTATAATTACCATTTAGCTTAAACTCAATATCATAAACTCCATTCGCACTATCAGATATTAAATCTTGCAAATTATTCCTTACAAAATTTTGCATTTCAGGGGATTGCCATAAAATTTGGGATTGCTCTGAATTGTTGTCATATATTACACCTCTTGAATCTTTCGGGATTCCAACATTATCCATGAGTTTATTTAAACCTTGATTTGTAATTTGTACTCGTGAATTTATTATGTGTACATGACCAGAACTTTTTGCATATGCAAAATCATTTATAGCATTATCCAAATTAGCGCCTGCAACGGGCATAGCTTTCATGCTCAACAATTTTCCGATTCCATTTATTGTATAGTCATCCAAATTCATCTTATAAGGTGATGATAAATCATTAATAAAATTTTTAGTATTAAATGCTGATGCTTTTATTTGATTCTTCAGATATTCATTTGTTGGAATTTTCATATTTACAGGTTGTCCTGCTTTATTTGTATAATAAATTTTGCCGTTTTTATCCCAATTTTGTGTTAAATTTCCAGTTGCAAAATTCCCTAAATCACTGGCAACAGACTGAAAATCACCATTGTTGGCGTGAACTTTAATTTGATTAACAATATTTTTTGCACTTTGGTATGCTTGCCAATCTTTTTGGAGTGGTTCATAGATTTTTGAATACTCAGTTTTATTTTTCGCATTCACAAGTTTTGTAATATTGTTATCAATATTAGTTTTTATTTGTGCAATCTGAGTATCCAGTTGTTTTATCTTTGTATCAAATTGTGGCTTTAGATATTCTACAGCCTGCCCGTTGCCGCTATTCATCGCTTGGTACATTTGCAATGCCATTGGTGCAAGTTCTAACCCAACTGCGGCAACTGTTCCCAAAACGCCTCCAATACTTCCAAGGACATCTCCAATGCCACCACCTGTTGGGAATCCGACATCAACAGATACTCCACCTTGTAATACAGGTCCCGACTCCATATTCATAGTTGGATTAAAAATATTTGGAAATAAATCTTCAAGCGGATTATGATCTTTTTCATCAATCACCGGTCCATCAGGATGTTCAGGAACAATAAGTTGATTTCCATAGTTATCCGTATCAATATTTCTATAATGTTCTTTTACTTGAGTACCATCTTTTTTTACATAAGAATTAACATGAATTTGTTTTTGCATATTTTGCTCCTTTGTATTTCTTAACTAATGTTGATAAATATTATAATACTAATATTTTGAACATTTGTCAACAGTAATTGACATCTACTACTAATTATTGTAAAGTGTTAATAGAGGATAAAATGGATAAACAAGAGCAACTTATTAAATTCGGAATAGCATTAAAGAATAGACGTCAGGCACTAAATTTGAGTCTTAGAGATGTTGAAAAAATGTCTAACGTTAGTGCCGCATTAATTACTAAACTTGAAAACGGGAAAATGGCGAATTTTCCCAAAGCGTTGACTATCAAACAACTAAGCAATGCACTTAAATTTGATAATGAATTATTTGTTCTGGCTGATATTTTTTCTGACCCAACATATGTAGAAAAAGACGAAAAAACATTTGAACAAGAATTTAGAGAATTTTTGGCTACAAAAACCACTCTTAATGCTGAAAATATTGAACAAACTATTTATTTTGTATCGGGATTAGAAAAATTACAACAAATTCAAAAATTATAGAAACACTTCCGACTAGATATGTCAAACTCGCGATACTTTATGTCAAAATCGCTGATACAAAGCACAAACGCTAAAAAAGACCGTTTATAACGGTCTTTTTAAAATGGTGGAGGATAGGGGACTCGAACTCCTGACCCTCTGCGTGCAAAGCAGATGCTCTACCAACTGAGCTAATCCCCCAAATTTCTTTGGGTGCTTCAGGTTTTATCCCTCTGCGTAATTCATTATACATGCTGATTTTTTTTTGTAAAGAGGTTAATAAATATTTTTTTTAATAAATATTACATTGGTTTAAATAATAAATATAATTCTATATCTAACGCTTCTGAAATTAGTTCCATTCTCTTAAAACTCGGAGTTCTTTTCCCACGCTCTATTTCAGACAAATAATCTCTGCTTATTCCGGTCATTTCGCTCAAACGTTCTTGTGTATATCCTTTCAAATTCCGATAATATTTTAAATTCTTTTTAAATATTTCTTTCGTATAGGAGTTACTATGATTAAAATATTAAAATTGATTTTAAATTTTATTAAGGCAATATCAATTAAACCATTATTATTATTTTACTTTTCCCAATTTAACGAAGACTTAGATAAATAAAACGCGACACAATGCATAAGATTATATGATTTGTGTCGCGTCTATATTTATTGTGAGTTTTAATTATACTTTTGCAGCTTTTTTGCATTCTATTACTGCTTGAGCTGCAGCAAGTCTTGCTTGCGGAACTCTGTATGGTGAGCAAGATACATAGTTCAATCCGATTTTGTGTGCATATTTAACAGAATCAGGATCACCACCGTGTTCACCACAAATACCGCCAACAAGTTTTGAATTAACTTCTCTGCCTTCGTTGATTGACATTTCAATAAGTCTGCCAACACCACCGAAGTCTAAAGTTACAAACGGATTCCAAGGTAAAATCTTTTGTTCTACATAGTTTTTGAGGAATTTACCTTCAGCGTCATCTCTTGAATAACCAAATGTCATCTGAGTTAAGTCGTTTGTACCATAAGAGAAGAATTCAGCTTCAGTTGCAACTTCTTTTGCAGTTAATGCTGCACGAGGAATTTCAATCATTGTACCGAATTTGTAATCAACTCTTACGCCTTTTTCGTTCATAACTTGTTCAGCTACTGCAACTAATGTTGCTTTTGCAGTTTTTAATTCGTTAATATGACCAATTAAAGGTATCATAATCCATGGTTGGATGTGATGACCTTCTTTAGTTAAATCACAGCATGCTTCAAAGATTGCTCTAACCTGCATTTCGTTGATTTCAGGATAAGTTAAACCTAAACGGCAGCCACGTAAGCCCATCATTGGGTTAGATTCTGACAAGTTTTCAACGATTTCAAGCATTTTTTCATCTTCTTTATAATCTTGACCTAATGCTTTTTTAGTTGCAACTTTTTCAACTAATTCAATCTTAGAAGGTAAGAATTCGTGAAGAGGCGGATCTAACAAACGAACTGTTAGAGGTTTGTCGCCTAATGCTTTAAACATTGAATAGAAGTCTGAATATTGCATTGGAAGAAGATGAGAAAGAGCTTCTTTTCTTGCTTCTGTTGTTCCTGCAATAATCATTTTTTGTACCCAAGGAAGTCTGTCCGGATCCATGAACATGTGTTCTGTACGGCAAAGACCAACACCTTCAGCACCAAATTTGATAGCATTTTCAATATCTTTTGGAGTATCAGCGTTAGCTTCTACGTGAAGTTCTTTAATTTCGTTAACCCATCCGAAGAATGTTTCGAAATCTGCATCAATACCTGCTTCCACAAGTTCAATAGCACCTTCCATAACTTCACCTGTTCCACCGTCAAGTGAAATGATGTCATCTTTATGGAATACTGTTCCGTCTGAACAAGTAATAGTTTCGTTTGCTAAATCGATTTTTAAATCTTCACAACCAGAAACACATGGTTTACCCATACCCTTAGCAACAACTGCTGCGTGAGAAGTAGCACCGCCTCTAAGTGTCAATACACCTTGAGATACAGCCATACCGTGAATATCATCAGGACAAGTTTCAATTCTTACTAAGATAACTTTTTCACCGGCTTCGCCACGGCGAGCAGCTTCTTCAGTATCAAATACGATTTTACCAACAGCAGCACCAGGAGATGCATTTACCCCTTTTGAAACTTTGTGTGAATGTTTAACTTTATCAGGGTTGAAGCAAGGTAACAATACTTGATATACAGAGTATGGATCAACTTGCATAATAGCTTCTTCTTTTGTAATAATACCTTCGTTGAACATATCAACAGCAATTTTTATAGCTGCTTTTGCAGTTCTTTTCCCGTTTCTTGTTTGAAGAATCCAAAGTTTACCGCGTTCAACTGTAAATTCCATATCTTGAACATCGTGATAACCTTTTTCAAGTTGTTTTGCGATATTTACGTATTGAGCGTAAATATCAGGCATATCTGTTTCAAGTTCAGAAATTTGTTTTGGAGTTCTGATACCTGCAACAACGTCTTCACCCTGAGCATTTACTAAGTATTCACCGTAGAATTTGTTTTCACCTGTAGCAGGGTTTCTTGTGAATGAAACACCTGTAGCACAATCGTTACCCATATTACCGAATACCATTGTCTGAACGTTAACAGCAGTACCGAAATTGTGGTCGATTTTGTTCATATTTCTGTAAGCAACCGCTCTAGGGATATTCCAAGATCTGAATACTGCTTCAATAGCTTCCTGCAATTGAACATATGGATCTTGAGGAAATTCTTTACCTGTAACTTCTTTAATTGTTTGTTTATAAACAGGGATTAAAGATTTCCAGCCTTCTGCTGAAATTTGTGTATCTTCTGTAACACCTTCTCTTGCTTTAACTTTTTCAACTTCAGATTCGAAGTATTTTTGTCTGTCCATTTCCCAAGCAACTGAACCGAACATTGTTAAAAATCTTCTGTATGAATCGTAGCAGAAACGAGGGTTGTTAGTTAATTTAACCATAGCTTCAACAGTTTCATCGTTCAAACCAAGGTTCAAAATAGTTTCCATCATACCAGGCATTGAAACTCTTGCACCTGATCTTACAGAAACTAATAACGGATTAGTTGCATCGCCAAACTTTTTACCTGCTTGAGCTTCAACTTCTTTTAAATAATATTTAACTTCGTCCATCAAACCTTCAGGCATTTTGTTGCCGTTATTGATGTATTCCATACAGGTTGCTGTTGTAATAGTCAATCCCGGAGGAACAGGAAGTCCTAAATTGGTCATTTCTGCAAGGTTAGCACCTTTACCGCCCAATTCTGCGCGCATATTGGCATTACCTTCTTTGAAAAGCCATACTCTTTTTTCTGTCATAATTTTCTTTCTCCTTTTTGAAATATAAAAAAGTATTACATATTCTGTACTTTACAAAGAAAATCCTACCATGAACATGGTATATAGAAAACTTATATAAAAAATTATTTAAAGATTTTTACATTTTTACTTATACCAAGGCTTAAAATTCTGAATTTCAAAATATAATTTTTCAAAATCTCCTTTAAATGTTAAACATCTGTCATCAATAATTAGCCATGCAGGATTTTTAACATTTGTAACATCATCAATATATTCATCAATTTTATTTTCGATTAACCATTTCGCAGTTAACAATTTATTTCGTGTTGTAAATATTTTTACAATATTGTTTTGAGCTGTTTTTTTTATGAAATCACTTGCACCGTCTAAAATCGGCGGGATGTAATTTTCATCATAATCCCCTGTATAATAGTTTAATACCCCGTCAAGGTCTATAAGTATTGTCTTCATCTAGTTTCCCTCTATTGTTGTTGTATTTTTACATCAAATTTAAAAACCTAATATATATGATGTAAAAATGCAACGTAATTCAAAGAAAAATTTACAATTTAGAAAAGCCGTTGGCAAAATACTAGCTAATATACGGAAACAAAATACTTCTACATCAAGAAGTACATTTGCTCGCGAATATGATTTAGATAGAGGGAATTTAAGTAAGACAGAACGAGGGCTTACGGGATGTACCCTTAGCACGGCTTGGAGAATTACAGAAGCAACTGGAGTAAAATTTTCCGAATTTGCTAAAATGCTTGAAGATGAGCTTGGTGAAGATTTTAAGCTAATGGATGAATAAATCTACAACTTTACAAATTCGCCATGATGTGGAAATAATGTTAAGATTTAAACAATATACTTGCAGTACAAAAGTAAATTCTCCGAAACAACAAATTGATGAAGAAATTTACAGAGAAGTAGACCGCAATTATGAGTCTATGCCTAATAGTAAAAATACTATTTTAGCCTTGCAGAGTATGAAGAACCTCTGGGAAGTAACTCTTAAATCTTTCTCAAAGGCACGTATGTTATTTACTATTTCTCTATATTTTTCGACCCATTAAACATCAGGCAGAGTACCTTTAACTTCGGCAATTACATCACATCCCAAGTTAAATACTTCATGCAAAGCTTTTACTGCTTTTTGAGCATCTTCTTTATTTATCAAACAACTAATTTTTATTTCACTTGTTGATATCATTCTGATATTTATACCGTTATCAGCAAGAGTTTGAAACATAGTTGAAGCAATACCCGGCCTGTCAATCATGCCCGCACCTATAATAGAAACTTTTGCAATATCATCTTTATAACTTACTGAACCTGCACCAAGTTCTTTAGTAACTTGCTCCATAACTTCTTTAGCTTTTTGCAAATCTTCTTCATTTACCGTAAATGCTATGTCATTAGTATTAGAGATTTTTCTTGCATAAGACTGAATAATCATATCAACAGAGATATTTTTCTTTGCAAGTGCCCCAAACAATATAGCGGCTTCACCCGGAGTATCCGGAACATCACAGACTACAATTCTTACTTGAGTTAAATCTGCTGCGACACCGGCTACAGGTTTATTAATTTCCATTTGTTCAACTCCTAATATTAAAGTTCCTTTATTATCAAATTTAAAACTGCTTCTAACCCTCAAAGGCATACCATACTGTTTTGCTGTTTCTACGCTTCTTGGATGAAGAACATTTGCACCTGCGTGAGCAAGTTCAAGCATTTCATCATAAGAAATTTCATCAAGCCGTGAAGCATTTTGTACAACTCTAGGATCAGTAGTATAAACCCCTTCAACATCAGTATAAATGTCACATCTTACTGCGTTTAAAGCAGATGCAATAGCAACGGCAGAAGTATCGGATCCGCCTCTGCCAAGAGTTGTTATTTCTCCATCTTCGGTTACACCCTGAAATCCTGCAATTACAATTATATTTCCTTCGTCTAAACTTTGGCGAAGTTTGTCAGTTTTTATATCAATAATTCTCGCTTTTGAATGAACATTTTCTGTTATAATTCCAATCTGAGAAGCATTATAGCTTATTGCTTTATAACCTCTGGCTTGAATTGCCATAGATAAAAGCGACATTGAAACACATTCTCCTGTTGACATCAGCATATCAAGTTCTCTTAATGAAGGCGTTTCATTTATTTCATGGGCTAGTTTGACAAGATGATCAGTTGTATGCCCCATAGCAGATACTACAACTACTACATCATTACCATTCTCTTTTTCACGAATAACAACATCCGCAACATTTTTTATTTTGTCTGTATCGGCAACCGATGTCCCGCCGAATTTTTGAACTACAATATTTTTCAATTTTGACCTAAATCCTTTAATATGCTTTCAAGCTCTTGCTTTTGGGGCTCATAGTCAAATCTGCCTAAATTAAGCGCCTTATTTGCTACAGAAATTGCTTCTTTTATATTATATTCGCAAACATTTTTCTTGACAAGAGTGTACTCTGTAAAAAATAGCAAGTTTAGTAACTCTATGTTATCAATAGAAAGCTTAATTGCTTTTTTAAGTTTACGATTTGCTTCCTCAAAATCAGAAATATTTATTAACCATTTTGAATATCCAATCAAACCTTTTAAATATTTAGGATTTTCTAAAATAAATTTTTCATAATTTTCACGTGTACGTGTTAAATCATTAAGTTTTTCATAACATTTAGCAAGATTTAAATAATTATAAGTTTGATTTTTATCAGTTTTAAGTGCTTTTTTAAACATCAACACAGATTCTTGAAAGTTGCTACTTTTAAAAAGTTCTATGCCTATTGCTTCTTGTATATAAACATTGTTTAGATGTTTTTCTTTAATTTCATCAAGCAAAACAAAATCATCTTTATAAGAATTTATTAATGCCAATCCAATTTTTGCATCAGTACAAGCTTCATCTTTTTCGATTGCAGTTTTAAATTGTTCTTGTGCTTTTTCAAATTCTAATATTCGAACATAAGCTTTACCCCATTCAAAACGAAGCATTGCACAATCCAAACCTTTTTCTAAAGCTTTATTAAATACTTCTTCTGTCTTTTCACAATTTTTACTAATTGAATAAACTTCACTTAATATAAAATAAGCAGGAAGCATTTGAGAATTAAATTCAAGTGCTTTTTTTGCAAAAATTTCAGCTTCGTCATATTTTTCTTGAATAATTTTTAAATGCGCATATTCGTAATTACTACTTTCATTAGGAGCGACTTTTACTAAAAATCTCAATTTTTCTTCTGCAATTGCATATTCTCCTATTCTAATTTCCATAACCGCAGAAAGAAGAATCGCAGTATAGTTATATTTGCTTATTTGGCAAGCAGTATTAAACTTATCACGAGCTAAAGCGTATTTTTTCATCCTCATATATGTCATACCCCATCCGGTATAAACATCAGTATTATTAGGAGTAATTTTATTTGCCTGTTCAAAAGATAAAAGTGCACTATTAAAATTATTTGTATATAACTGAGTCATTCCAAGCCGAAGCCAAACATCTTTATCATTAGGATTAAGCTTAGCGCACTCTGAGTAATATCCAACTGCAGAAACAAAATTACTTTTTTTCTCTGCAATGTTACCAAGATATTTATAAGCAAGATAATCTTTTTTTGATAGATTATTTAAAATATCACAAGCATTATCAAATTTCCCTTCTTCAATCAACTTTTTGGCTCTGTTTAATTCTGCTACAGAAGGCAATGACTGCACAATCGCTTCTTCTTTATAATTATCCAATGTAACATTTAATGTTATAATATTTTTATATAGTTTTTTGAATTTTTCAAACAATTTGTCAAAATGTCCTTATCTTTGTTATAATTATATCATAAAGAGAGAAGTAATAAAATGAATTCATATTTCTACATCATAAACGTATGTGTTATTATTTTATTTATTTGTTTATTCTTTTTGACAAGAAAATCTAACAAACGCTGGTCAAAAATTAATGATTATTTAGGTAAAGTTACTACGACAGTTGATTCTGTGCGCTACGGAGATTTAACAACAAAAATGAGTTCGTTAGAACATGATCATCCGACTTATGAAAATGTAACAGGAAGTATTAATCGAATGGTCGAAACTCTTAACGACAGAGAAAAAATGATTGCAGAATACCAGTCAGAACTTATGAACCAAAACAGGCTTTTGGAATCTGTTATTAACTCACTTTCTGATGGGATTTTGATTATAAATGATAAATTTGAAATACTTAGAGCTACTCCAAATATTCTAAAATGGTTTGGAATTAAAAAAGGTAAAAATATTATAGGTAAAAATGTTTTTGAATATATACAATTTTCAGATGACAATGTAAATACAGATAATTTACAAAACGCTGAAGTTTTTATTAAACACTCTCCTCAAAATAATTTTATAATCAATTCTCAACCTCTTATGCATATTGAAAAAAAACGTTATGTATTAATTATAAAAGATATTACAACCGAAAAGGAAATTGAAACATTAAAAGCAGATTTTGTTGCGACTTTAACTCATGATTTAAAAGTTCCAATTGTTGCAGCATCAAATATGATAGATTTATTTTTAAATGAAAAATTCGGTAATATTTCAGATAAGCAGAAGTTTGCTCTTTCAAATATGAAATCGTCTAATTCAGAACTTTTAAACCTTGTTCAAATTCTTTTAGAAACATATAAAATTAGCGATAAAGGTATGGATTTAGTAAAAAGCGACATTGATTTGAACATATTTGTAGAAGAAGTTGTATTTGAAATGCGTCCTATTGCTAATGAAGCAAAAATTAAGATAAAATTTTATCCTAATGATTCAAATCCTGTTATCAAAGCTGATAATACACAACTTCAAAGGGTTATTAAAAATTTAATATCAAATGCTATAGATCATAGCAAAACAGAAGATATTGAAGTTAGTATCGGAATCATTCCTAATTATGTAACTATTTCAGTAGTAGATTTCGGGCAAGGAATTTCTAAAAAAGAATTAAAATTTGTATTTAATAAATATTACTCTGTTGCAAAAAAAATGCGTAAAGTCGGCACCGGTTTAGGATTATACCTATCTCAACAAATTGCGCAAGCTCACGGCGGTGAAATAACCGTACAAAGTGAAGAAAATGTCAGAACAGAATTTTGCATAAAACTGCCTGTTTAGTATCACTTCACGCAAACCGCCCTCATGTACGAGAAGTAGCGGCCGCCGTCGCCCTTGCGCGTAAACGAACTGCCGAAGCCGCGGAAGTACGCGTTGTACGCGCTTTGCCCTGAACTAGACCACAAGTAGTACCAGGACGAGCCTAAGCCTGCAAAAGTAGTGCCTAGTTTTGAGGTGTTTAATCTTTGCACACCATCATTAGAACCATAAGTTGCTGTATCATTTATTTTGCTTGGTGCATCATAGAGATAGGTCGCAATTACCGCTAAATCCGCTGAATTAGCAAGATGGCCTCCTGAATCTTTACAATTCATCATAGCGCCTGCCCAATAATCGCCTTTAGACATGCAATCATCACTAGTACAACAATTCTTTATATTGTATTTTGTTTTGTAGTCAGATTTTACCTCCCAAGTCCCATTATTATTTGTACAATAATCATCCATATATAATGGAGTCGGGAATTCAGCTTTAGTTATCTTTAAACCCGCAAAAGATATCCACTCAAGATTTGCACCGTTAAATCCAATTACATCTTTACCGAATTTGTTAGGTCCTTTTGTCCCGTTTAAATCTATTATCCCTTTTATACAACTCGTTGTCTTTGAACGGGCATCCTCTTTTACTCCGTTATACTCAACTGCATCAGGATCAGAGACTGGGCAGTTTTTGTTCCAAGATAATATCATA
>JAGAXG010000037.1 GCA_017941035.1 bacterium
AAAAATTATAATTATTTATTTTATTAAATAATAAAAAAATAAATAAAATAATAAAAAATTAATAATTAAAAATAATAATTGAAATCAGAAAAAAATAATTTTTATGATTTTTAAACTTAAAATAAGCCCAAAGAATAATTTTTATAATTACTAAACTTATTTGAATAATATATTAACAATATTTAGATTAATAGATAAAGAAGAGTAAGAATCAATTTGATTCCTTTTAATTGCAATAGGTTTGAAGAGTCGGAAGAATTTTCTTGACTCTCACTATTTTGGTTATTTTGAGAGGTTGTTCCTGAGTTACTGGAGGCAGGGGTTTCTTCTTTCTCAGATGGCTTATCTACTTCTTCACATTTTGTTTCATCAGAACTCAGAGAACATAACTTGTTTTCATTTTCAACTTTAATACCTGAACAAGTTTTTCCTTTATCACCATTCCATTCTAAAGGAAATACAATTTCAGAGCAAACTTTTGCTACTGTTGAACAAACCCCATCTGAATAGGAACAGAAAGGGCCTAAGCTAATACATTCATATTTATATTTATCTACGTCAAAGGATTCACAGTCATTTGCCACTGCCTCACAAGTAATCTTACCACTTTCATCTTTATAAACGCAATGCATGGTTTCATAATCATCTGGTATAATTGCTTGGCATTCTTCTTTTTGAACATTTGTATCATATTTACTGCATTCAAAGTATTGCTCAGTGCATGTGCCATTAAAAAAAGCACAATATTTTTTTGAATTAGTTGCTGTTTTTAAAAGACGGGAAATAGTTTTACAATCATCAGAAGTTTTAACCTCAGAGCAACCTAGAAGTTTTCTTTCACAACCAACATTTTCATCATAAACACATTTATATCCCTCTATTCGATCTGTTCCTGCTGAATTATATGGTTTTATTTTAGAGCAAACATCTGCATCTGTTCCGGTATAATCACTACAATATTTATAATTTTCAAAGCATTTGCCGGAACTACTATCATAATCACATATCATTTTCTTTGGGTTTGAAAGGCCACTTTGACGTAGAGTAATAAAATTACATTCCTCTTTAATTAATCCCTCAGAACAAGTTTTAGGAGTTGCTACGCACTTCGGAGACTGAAAAACACAATTGGTTCCATCCAAAGGAACAATAGTTTCGCATTCTTGTTTATAATATCCATTATAAGAATCACAATCTTTATACATTTCAATACATTGGTTGTCATAAAAAAAACACTTTTTTCTAGGATTATCAGGTAGTTCAAGAATAGACATACAATCAAGTTGAGTTTTATAATCTGAGCAAGCTAATGGTTTAAGTTCACAATTTGTATCTTGTTTTAAAATACATTGTCCTTTATCGAGAAAGATTGATTCACATGTTTTTTTATCATTTCCATCTATATATGAACCACAAGTTATATAATCTTCTATACATGCTGTACCATTAAACTTACATGCCTTGTGGTCTTTATCCTCTAAAGCTTTTGATATTTCCGTACAATATTTCACAGGTTCATATAATTTATAATCTGAGCATTTTTTAGGTTCTTCTTGGCATGCATTGTCTTTAAAAACGCATTTTTTATTTTGATCATCACCGATCAGTGTTATAGCTTCGCATATTTCCTTCTTTTTTTGAACTCCAGTTAAATCATTATATACTTGACATGATTTATATTCTTCCCTGCATTGACCTTTTTCGAAGTCATATATACAATGTTTATTACTATCAGATGCTGTTAATAAATAACATGTTTGATTGTCTTCTTCACCTTTTAAAATGTAATCTAGACACATTATATCTTTCGTTTGACATTTATTAGTAGCAGATGCATCAAAAGTGCAATTTTTGGAAGTATCATAACCATTTTTTGCCGAATTAATAGGTATTAAATTTTCACAAATAGTTTTATTGGTTCCTTTATAATCTTCACAGCTTTCATAATATTCACTGCAAGCCTTATTCAAATAAAAACATTTTTTATTTGTATCTAATGCCTTTAAATTTGTACAATCAGAAGATTGAAGTAAATGATAAGAGTCATCGCATGACCTCGTTTCTTCAGTGCAAGCATTATTTTTCCAAACACATTTTTTCGTTTGATCAATAAGAATATTGTTATTGCATTGATCTTGCTTTGTAATACTTCCACAACTATTAAAATGAGGAGTGCATTTTTTAAAATATGAAAGACGGCATTTATCCCCTTTACCAGATTCAGGCTTCAAATTTTCACATGTGTCACCCCAAGTAGAATCATAATCTTCACACAATTTATCTGTTGGAGTGCATGAGTTTCCATCCCATTTGCATTTTTTAATATTGTGATCAGTTAGAATTATAGAGGAACAAGTGCTTGATGTTCCCCCAGAGCAATCAGCTTTGGGGGCTGTGCACTGTTTTGTTGAGATAAAATATTGACAATTTGAATTAATTTTTTGACATTTACTATTCATATTGGTTTTAAAAGTAGTATAACATGTGTCATCATCTGTTAAACAAAATCCTATTAAAGCGAAGATTAAAATTAATTTCGACATTTTTATATAATAAATATTAATTATATT
>JAGAXG010000038.1 GCA_017941035.1 bacterium
AAGTCTTATTTTCTTCTTGATATTCAGGCTCTTTGATTACGAAGCCTGAACTAAATTCAAAAGTATCTGTAGCATTCTGATTAGAAAATAGACTGCCGTTTTCTTCCTTTTTCTGTTTTCTTCCGCGCATCATATAACCAAGGTTACCACCGCTGCCACCGTCGTTATTCATGTTTGATGCAGCTTTTATAACCGGTTCGCTTCTTCCGATGTTTACATCAAAACTCATGATACTTTTCCTTATATTATTCCCTTACTTATATAAACAAATTTTTCCATTAATTTTTGTTACGATTTACATATAATTTTTACAATTCTTTATAATTATTAAATTTTCGAATAGAATTGCCGTAATAATACATAGGAGTATTTTTTAGGCATGTCATTAATCATCGAATCTACATTTGAATATTTAAAAACGCGATTGGGGCTTTCGCCTGCCAAAATTGAATTCTACAAGAATAAAAGTATTGATGAGATTCTTGAAGCAGAAGCTTCTGAAGGGAATCAAGAGGCTATACAATTGGCTGCGGATATGTTTACTAATCCCTCTATGCTTATTGAGCTTTTCCAATTGGCTGATCCTGAAAATAAGTTAGTTATACTTAATTCTATGACATCATCTCAACTGGAAAAACTTATACCTATGCTTGAACAAGATGATTTAGTTCAGGGGTTGAGATTTTTTACGATGGATAATCTTATGACAATGTTGCAAAAAATTCCTAAAGAAGAACTTTTAAAAGTAGTATTTGAACTATTTTCAGAACGTCAAGTAATCGAATACATGTCTGAAGAACAATTGGATAAAGTTCTTACAGGAACAGACATGGATAAAGAACTTTTATTAAAAAATCTCAAATCAATACCGGAAATATATCTGCAACAGATGCTTGAAAGTGTAACAGGACAAAAAGCAGAAGGAAATGCTGAAGAATTAGTATTGCAAATTTCACAACTGGGAGATTTAGCTTACAAAAATGCAATCAAGTCTTTAGAACCTGAACAAAAACGCCAATTGACTTTATTAATAACAAGTACAGACAATAAATATTACAAAAATTTTGATGCTGATGCTTATACTCATATCATCTCAAGAGAACGCGAAAAAGAAGATACTGTAAAAGCTATGGGCAGTATTAAACCGGAACACTTACATAAAATGATGGAACATTTACCAAAAGATATTTTATCTATTGTAATTACTCAAATAGATACCGAAAAATTTGCACAAGCTTTAATTACAAAATTCCCTGAATTATTAGCGCAACTTGTTGCAGGATAAATAAATTTTAAGCAATTCTGTTATTTTTTAAAACAGAAATAGCAAGTTTTAGCGCCTCATCAGAAAATCGTTGTTTCATTTTTATTCTGGAATAATATTGAGGGAGTCTGATTTCTTTAACTGTTATTATTCCTTTGTATTTTACAGACGCGAACATTAACCCGACTGGTTTATCAACAGTTCCGCCTGTAGGCCCTGCAATTCCGGTAGTACATATAACAACATCCGCATTTGTAATTTTTGACAAACCTTCTGCCATTGCTTGAGAACATTCTTCACTTACAGCGCCATAATTATTTAATATATCCCAATTAACACCAAGAACAGAATTTTTTGCTTCATTGGCATATGTTACAAAATTCAATTTGATGTAATCAGAGCTGCCGGAAACATCAGTTAACCTTGAGCTGACTAAGCCTCCGGTACAGGATTCAGCTGTTGAAATTGTTAAATTATTTTCTTTTAATATTTGTCCAAGTTCTTCTTCTAATATCATATATACACTTTCAAATACTAATTTTTTATTTAATTGTTAATATAATAATCTATTGCCTTTAAAATTTTATCACGTAAAGGAGTTTTTGGATTAGAAGCTATTTTTTTTAAATTTTCTACTGTTTTTAACTGAGCGTTCTTATCGCCTGAGTGAAGAATTTTTTTATAATACTTAATAACTGTATTATCTGATATCAAATCGGATTTTGTTTTAATACCTCCAAAATCTATAAGCCTATTTTCAACAATATTTCCCGGATGATAATCTATATCAACTAAACCCAATTCCGAAAATTTAATCTCACTTTCTACTTTTGGAAGCGAGGAATCAGAAAATTTAGCAATTGAATAACCTTTCCCTAAATCAAACATATCAGTCGGAATAATATTACTTTTAGAAATTTTATGCCCTAATAAATGTTTAAGACGTGTATAACTATTTGCTTCTGCGCAAATACCATGGATATTATCCGAATTTTTAAACATCTTAACAGCCATATTTACTCGTTTGTTTAAATCACCGCGAATATAACTTTTTCGCAAAAATGGTATCATCTTTTTTATTTCTTTATTACTACTGGTTCTAAACATAGAAGAATCTTTTGCAAAAGGAAAAACCATATCAATAACTTCATCATCCGAATATTTATTCATGAGCTTACTCATTTTTTTTAATAACGAAGAAGTAACATCTTTAACAGAATCTTTATCTTTATAAATTTTTATAGCTCTATCATGAATAACTTTGTTACCTGAATTATCCATACATTCAAGCTTATAAACATAACCAAAAGAACCTTCTCCTACAAAAGATATTTTTACTTTGGATACAGGTAAAATTTTTGATAAAGATTCTTTTAACTTTTTAGATATACCATTTGGTATTTTATTAAAATCTTCAGGTAATCTCCAATTATGATTTAACATAACAGATGTAATAAATTTTTCTTCTGCCGATTTCCCTTTTATATTTGCAATAAGATTTGGCTGAGATAGTACCGATTTCTTTAGTTCCAATGCCATTTTACCGAAAGCATCTTGCACATTTTTTATCAAATCAACCTTCGTTTGCGGATGTTCTTTTACAATAACAGATATAATTTCTTCAGGAATATTACCAATAATCTTATTATTTGCAGAAGCGACCATTGAATCATAAGTTTTGTAATTTTGGCTATTTATAAAAAATTTTTTTAATCTGAAAAATTCATTATTAGATGTTATTGATTTATTAAATATGCCATTTGCAATTTTTATATATGACATCGCAGACACCATTTAAACTACTTTCATTTATTTAATTATTTTACCTAATTAATATAAAGTAAAATAATTAAATAAAATTGCTAACTCTGAGGAGAAATACATGCACTTATTGCATCTATTAGGCGTTTTACCGGAACTATTTGGATTTTATTGTGAATTACATCCTTATTTGCATATGGGACTATTGCTTTTTTAAATCCTGACATTACAGCTTCATTTAAACGTTTATCAATATTATTTACAGGGTGAATTTCTCCGGATAAACCTATTTCACCAATTATAACAGTTTGAGAATCAACGACAACATCTCTTGCACAAGTTGCAATAGCAAGAGCAATACCTAAATCTGCGCTTGGTTCATCTACATCAATTCCACCCATAACATTCACATAAACATCTTGTTTTGAAAGATTCAATCCTACCCTTTTTTCTAATACAGCAAGAATTTGAAGTAGACGACCAAAATCTACTCCATTTGCAACACGTCTTGGAGACGGATAAGGTGTTGCACCGACAAGTGCTTGAATTTCAACTAACAATGGCCTTGTGCCTTCATTTGTTACAATAATTGCAGTTCCCGGGATCGCTTCTTGAGAACGTTCGTTTAAAAAAAGTTCATTTGGGTTCTTAACCTCTTTTAAACCGTTAGAACCCATTTCAAAAATTCCAACCTCAGAAGTATTTCCAAAACGATTTTTCATAGAACGAAGCATTCTGTACGATTTGTATTTATCTCCTTCAAAAGAAACAACAACATCCACCATATGTTCTAAGATTTTTGGACCTGCAATATTTCCGTCTTTAGTTACATGCCCGATGATCAGCATAGTAATATTTTTTGTTTTCGCAATTTGCATTAAAATATTACAACATTCACGAATTTGAGAAACACTGCCTGCTGAACTTGAAACTGTCTGGGAATAAATTGCCTGAATACTGTCTATTACAACCGTATCAGGTTGAAGCTCATCAATTTGAGCTCTTATGCTTTCAAGATTAGTTTGGGGGTATATATAAATATTATTTTCTTTCACTCCCAATCTGTCTGCGCGAAGTTTTAATTGTCCTGCAGACTCTTCAGCAGTTACATAAAGAATTTTTTGACCTTGAGCGGCTAGTTGTCCGCTTGTTTGCAAAAGTATAGTCGATTTACCTATTCCTGGATCCCCAGCAATTAAAACAATAGAACCTTGAACAAGTCCTCCCCCTAAAATTCTGTCAAATTCAAATATATTTGTACTGACTCGAATTTCTGAACCGATTTTTATATCTGAAATTAATTCAGGTTTAAAATCATTTACTATTCCTTGAGGAGAAATATTTTGAGGTTTTAAATCAGATTGAACTTCTTCACAAAAACTACCCCAAGAAGAACATTCAGGACATTTTCCCAAATAACCGGCACTTTCATACCCGCAATTTTGACAAACCCATTTTGATTTAACTTTTGCCATATTAATCCCTTACGTTTATATTTTTCCAAAAACCTTTTAAAAAGCCTTTTAAAGATTTTTCATGGAGAATAGGCGCACTATCATAGTATTTTTTGTAATTATCTATAATATTTTGAGGCAAATCCTCTCCACGCTCTAAAGTATAGGACAAAAATTCTAAATAATCATCCTGTTCTTCTTTGTATGAATTATCGCGCAAACGAAGTTCTTCATCCGCTTCATAATGAATAAGAGCATGATAAGAAGCAATAAGACTTTCATCTTTAATATCTTTAGGATAACTTAACAATGCTTCTCTAACACTCATTTGACCAAGGCGAACGAGCTTTAAAATATGAGCAACACGGTATCTCTCTTCTAAAGACATAATCACTTGACAAGCATTTCTGCAGTTTCTCTCTCAACGAAACGAACCATCTCTGATATATTGCCGTTAAAGAAACTTTCAGTAAATTCTTTCATCATATCAAGAGCCATTTCACGCTTATCCATTGTGACCTTATAAAAAAACTTTTTACCGGATTTATATCTTACAAGAATACTTTTTGATACCAAACGATCCATTACTGTTTTAATTGTCGTATACGCTCTTTCAACACCACTTTCATATAATTTATCTACCACATCCTGAATTGATATATCCATATCTTCATTTTCAGAAGTTATAGTCCAAAAAGTATTTAAAATCTCCATCTCCAGAAAACCGCATGTCATAAGTAATTCTCCTTTATAATCTTAACTACTATTACTGTAACATAAGATTTTTATTTTTTCAAGTTTTAGTAAATATTTGTTAATTATACCATTATTTTACACAAAACGACATATAACCCCAAGCGTAGCGGCCGGTGGAAACTCTGCCAGTTGCCGAATTAGTGAAGTAGCGACCAGATGCATTAGTTGTACCGCTAGACTCTCTGTTACTCCAAATGCGAGTATAAGAAGAACCTAAACCGGAAAATGTTGTACCTAATTTTGCCGTGTTTAAAGGTGCATCATATTGATCGTTTCCTATTGCATTTTCCGGTGCATCATATAAATAGGTCGCAATTGCCGCTAAATCTGCTGAAGTAGCAAGATGGCCTCCTGAATCTTTACAATTCATCATCGCGCCTGCCCAATAATCGCCTTTAGTTAAGCAATTATCGCTCGTACAACATCTTTGTATATTGTATTTTGTCTTATATTCAGATTTCACTTCCCAAGTTCCATTATTATTTGTACAATAATCATCTCTATATAATGGAGTCGGGATTTCAGGTTTAGTTATCTTTAAATCCGCAAAATCTATCCAGCCTAAACTCGCTCCGTTAAATCCGATTACATCTTTCCCAAAGCGATTAGGGCCTTTACTCCCGTTTAAATCTATTATCCCTTTTATACAACTCGTTGTATTTGATCGAGCATTCTCTTTTACTCCGTTATATTTTACCGCATCAGGATCACTCACAGGACAATTCTTATTCCAGCTAAATATCATTGGTGTTCCATCGCCCAATACTATCCCTGCAACATCTGTATAATCATCCTTATTTACATGCAAATCCCCGCCATTTTTTATGTTTGATACTAATACATCTTCTTCATCTGTTTTAATTCTACTGTATGGTAAGCAGTCTGTTAAATGATCCTTATCGCAAATCGTCACTATCTTTAAATGTTTTGATAATGCCTGCGCAAATTCATAACTCGGATTTGCTCCTTTATAATATGGCCCGATGCCGTATTCTATATTTAATAAATCTGTTCCTTTAGATAGTTTGCGCTCAAAAACTGCTATTTTGTTTTTGGTTACTGTGTCATTTATTTTTGTTAGTAATAAAGGAAGAGTTAAAGCAGATACAACTCCTATTATAACTAAGGCAATTAGTGTCTCAGCTAAAGTGAAAGCAACATGCCTTTTACCCTCTCCTGTCACTTCGAGACATTCCCCCCATAGGGAGGTAAAATTTTCTTTTATATTTCCTGATTGAAGGAGATTAGCTAAAAATGCCCCCCCCCCGAAATTGGCTCTGCGTCTGCATTTTAGCATAGTTTATCTCCTTTTATTCCGTTAATTCCTCTGTATTCTTATTATAAACTATGTATTGAATTTTCGCAAGAGGGCTATTTTTTAAAAGACAACTTATCATCTTCAAGTTCAATTTTAATATTATCACCCTTTGTAAAATTTCGAGCCAAAATTTCTTTAGAAAGAGGATTTTCCACCATTTGACGAATTACACGCTTCAACGGTCTTGCGCCATATACAGGATTAAAACCTTGTGTTGCTAAGAATTCTTTAGCATCATTGCTTATTTCAAATGTTAATTCCTGCTCCTTCAAAAGTTCGCGCAAGTAATCCATTTGAATATCAACAATTTTACTCAACTGCTGTAAACTCAATGCTTTAAAGAATATTGTTTCATCTATTCTATTCAAAAACTCCGGTTTGAATTTTGAGCGCAAAACTTCCAAAACTTGTTCTTTTGTATCCTTGAACTGTTCTGGTGAAATCATTGAATTAAGAGTGTTTTCCAAAATAATATCAGAGCCGATATTACTTGTCATAATTATCAATGTATTCTTAAAATCAATCGTTCTGCCTTTTGAATCTGTCAATCTGCCGTCATCAAAAATTTGAAGCATTATATTGAACACATCAGGATGAGCTTTTTCTATTTCATCAAAAAGCACAACTGAATATGGTTTTCTTCTAACGGCTTCCGTTAATTGACCGCCTTCTTCGTAACCTACATAGCCCGGAGGAGCTCCGACAAGTCGTGCGACATTGTGTTTTTCCATATATTCAGACATATCAATACGAATAAGAGCATCTTCATCATTGAACATAAATTCTGCCAATGATTTTGCAAGTTCAGTCTTCCCAACACCGGTTGGCCCTAAGAATAAGAATGTACCTATAGGGCGCTTTGGATCTTTTAACCCTGATCTTGCACGGCGAATAGCATCAGACACCGTATCTACTGCCTCTTCTTGCCCAACAAGACGCTTGTGCAAAACATCTTCCATATGTAAAAGTTTATCCATCTCAGATTCAACAAGCTTTGTAACAGGAATTCCTGTCCATTTTGAAACAACTTCATCTATATCGGAAGCATCAACTTCTTCTTTTAAAAGTTTATTTTCAACTCGCTCTTTATTTTCATAGGCTTTTAGTTGTTTTTGGAGTTCAAGTAATTCTCCGTACTTTAATTCTGCTGCGCGTTGTAGATCCATATTACGCTCAGCTTCTTCTATTTGAGTATTTACTTGGTTAATCTTATCCTTAATATCTGTTTCGGAAGTTATTGAAGATTTTTCTTTTTCCCACTGAGCTTGCAAAACATCTATTTTTGACTGAAGTTCTAATACTTTTTTATTTATTTCTTCAATTTTTAAGCGAGATTCTTCATTATCTTCTTTTTTTAGAGCTTCACGTTCAATTTCTAATTGCATTTTTTGACGCGTCATTGCATCAATTTCTTCAGGCATAGAATCAATTTGAATTCTTAAAGAACTTGCTGCTTCATCAATTAAATCAATAGCTTTATCCGGCAAAAATCTGTCAGTTATGTATCGATCAGATAACTTAGCAGCCTCAACAATCGCAGAATCCAATATTCTTATGCCATGATGGACTTCATATTTTTCCTTTAAACCTCTTAAAATACTAATTGTATCTTCTACAGAAGGTTCATCCACCATTACAGGCTGAAATCTTCTTTCTAGCGCAGGATCTTTTTCAATGTATTTCCTATATTCATTAATAGTTGTAGCACCAATAGTCCTCAAAACACCTCTTGCAAGCATTGGTTTTAAAAGATTACCTGCATCCATAGAACCTTCTGTTGCTCCTGCGCCAACAACTGTATGAAGTTCATCAATAAACATTACAATTTCACCGTTAGAAGTTTCAACTTCTTTTAAAACGGCTTTAAGACGTTCTTCAAATTCACCTCTGAATTTCGCACCTGCAACCAGTGCTCCCAAATCAAGAGAAATCAATTTCACATCTTTCAAACTTTCTGGTACATCCCCTCGAACAATTCTTTGAGCCAAACCTTCAATTATAGCCGTTTTCCCAACTCCGGGCTCACCAATTAAAACAGGGTTATTTTTTGTTCTGCGGTTAAGAACCTGCATAATTCTTCTGACTTCATCGTCACGCCCGATAACAGGATCTAACTTACCTTTGCGAGCCATTTCCGTTAAATCTGTCGAATATTTTTCTAAAGCTTTCATATTATCTTCTGCATTTTTAGTGTTCACTTTTTGATTACCTCTTATTTTTTTCATAGCATTCAAAATTTTGTTAGAATTTATACCAAAACCTTCTATTAAATTTTTTATTCTTGAATTTTCAAGATTTACCATAGCAAGCAAAATAGACTCAATACTGACAAATTCATCTTTCAATTTTTGACTTTCTTGAATAGATTGTTCCAACAATCTACCTGTTTCTGCTGACATATAAATTCCTTGAGGATTGACAGGAGATGATAATTTCGGGAAACCTTCCACAGTTTCAACAATTTTATTAATAAAATTCTGGTTTAAGAGTTTTAATTCTTCCAAATAATCCTTGATAATACCTTTGTCTTTAATCATCGCAAGCATAATATGTTCAGGTTCCATTTGAGAATTTTTGTGAGCCTGCATTAAAGTGTTTGCACTTGATAAAATTTCTTGCGAATAGTTGGTAAATTTGTCAAAATCTAACATTTAGATCAACTCCATTCTTTATAAAGTATCAGTTTATTAAACCCGACCTACTCTAAGTTTAACGTTATTTTGACAAAAGTCATAAGAAATTAACTTTTATTTAACAATTTATCAAAAATTTTGTATTCCGCTCTAGCTGGAGAAAATAATTTTGAATCATTTAATTCCCCATTTTTATACGCATTATAAAAATAATATTCTCCGCAAATAAAAGTTGAAAATAAAATAAAAAATACAAAAAGAGAAAATACACTAATTATTTTATCAAATTTATTTTTATTTTTATTTTTTAAATGAAATATAGTAACAGGAATGACAATAAATACAACAAAAAATAAAAGAATTCTATCCAATATTGAAATAAAATAAGAACACGTCAATTTTGCATTTTGATGCATTATTATATCAAGTTTATCAGCCGTAAGTCCTAAAAATACGGCTGAAGTTACTACAAAAAGAGCAACAAAACCAAATATAACAGTACCTAAATAAATTTTTGATTCCTGACTAATATTATTCCACTTCATAAAAAAATTATACAATAAACTTATTTCATATGAAAAGTTATTTTGATACCTAGAATATTTATTCTGTACCTATTACATTGCTTTATAATTGAAAATAACCCAAATAAATTAAATTTGTAGTCATATATTCCCAATAATTAAAACAATCATATTTCATAATAACAATTCACTAAATATGTATATTATTAAAATTAGCACCATAATAAGGAAAGAAATTATAGCGATTATTTTATACTTTTTTAAACTTTTATATATACAATCCCCGTAATCAAAATAATAGTCAACTTTATTTTTATATCTGTTATACACCTCTGTTTTTATGAAATTCTGATCAATAGCGCTGTAAAAAATAATGTCATAAAATTTTATTTTTTCTAAAGCTTTATTATTACTTGACAACGAACCTAAATGAAAAATGTTTGCACCTTTCAATCTATAAATTTTATAATTATTTTTTAGAGTCATATAACGAATGAAATCATCTCCACACCAAATTTTGATATTTTCAGGTATTGGTGTATATATTGATTTTCTACCAAAAATTATAATTCCCCAGTTTAGACATCTTTCACCGACATCTTGCTCTACTTGCATATCAGTATTCATCGGGATTTTTATACTTTTTGTATTTATTACTGAATCACTATAAATTCCCATACATCCAAAATCCTTTAAATCTCTTATTTTGGCTATACACATAGAACAGAAATTTTCGCACACTAATAAATCATCATTAAATAGCGCAAAATACTCTTCTTTGGCATTTTGCACTCCTAAATTCCAACTGGGATTTACAAATAAATTTTGATTTGGAGTTATTATTTTTACTTTTTTAATTTCTGTTTTGTAATCAATTGAACTGTTGTTAATTATTATAATTTCTGATACAGAATCATCAAGATCAAGCACATTTAATAATTTTTTTAAAATCACTGTATTTTTTAACAATGTTGGGATTATTACGGATATTTTCATTTCAACTCCAAATGATTATTATTAGCAAAACAAAAATTATAATTGCTGATATCATAATCGTATAATTAAATAAATTTTTATATTTTTTATATTTTTTGTACAACGAATAATTTGTATTAAAAACTTTGTCAATAAAATTTTCGTCACTTAGATATAAATTTAAATGTTCTTTAAGTAAATTCTGTTTTATGTGTACAATATCGTTATCAGCTGTATTAGTTCGTGTCTTGTCCTTGATTTTCCGATAATTCAAAAGATATTCGTTAATTAAATAAAATTTGAATTCATTTTCATAAAAATTTAACCATAATTCCCAATCTTCACAGCCATTTTTCATAAATCCTTTGTATCCGCCAATACTAAGGAAATCCGTCCTTCTAAACATTGAGCATGAACTTATGCAACTTGAATATAATAAATATTCTTTTGTAACATTTGGTAAAATAATTTTTCGATTTGATTTGCCAAAATAACGATATTGGCAATAAACAACTCCTATATCAGGTCGGCTATTCAAAATTTCAGCCGCCTTTTCTACGTAAGAAGGTTCTATTGTATCATCCGCATCTAACGGTAATATATAATCTCCACTTGAAGCCTCTATTGCACAATTGCGAGAATATACAACCCCCATGTTATTTTCGTTTTCTATAAGTTTAATTTCATATTTTTTTGAGAATTCTTTTAATATTTCACCACTATCATCTGTTGAAGCATCATTTACACAAACAATCTCAATATTTTGATATGTTTGATGTAACGCTGATTCAATGGCATCTTTTACATATTTACCCTTATTATAACAAGGAATTATTATACTGACTTTTTTCATAAATTATACTTAATATATATTCCTACGAATATTATTTTCCATGTAAAACATGTATTGTCAATATAAATTATACAGTTATGCATTGTCTCTAAAATTTTAGCATTAGAATAATATTATGGAGAAAAAATGGATATTAAAAAGTTATTAGGGAAACGTATTCAAGAATTGCGTAAATCAAAAAATTTTACGCAAGAATATATGTCTGAACTTATTGGCATTGAAACTAACAGCCTTAGCAATATAGAAAGAGGCATCTACTACCCAACGGCAGAAAATTTAAATAAAATACTTAAAATACTTAATGTTGAACCAAATGAACTTTTTACAATTGAACATCTTGCCCCGCATAAAGAGTTAATTGAAGAAATGTCGTCTCATTTGAAAAATAATGAAAAATTAGCAAGATTAGTTTATAAATTTTTCAAACTTGTTAAATAGTGATATAATTTTTTCATGAAAAAATTCAAAATTATATTAGGATATTTAATTCTTATAATAATAGCAATTACAATGCTTTATCCATTTTTTGCAATGATTAATCTGTCATTTATTCCAAATGGAGAAATTTTTAATCAAAACGGTAAATTGTTTTTTTCTCCACTGACATTTGAAAATTATGCAGATGTTTTTCAAAAAATTCCTGTTTGGAAATATTTTACAAACAGTCTTTTTGTAGCTTCTGTTATGACTGTAGGACAAGTGTTTTTTTCATCATTGGCAGGATATGCTTTCGCAAGACTGAATTTTAAATTCAGAGACGGCTTGTTTCTTATTATATTAATTACAATGCTTGCGCCACCGCAAGTAAATATTATACCGTTATTTTTTTTAATGCGTCAACTGCATTGGATAAATACATATCAAGCACTAATTATTCCTGGACTTTTTGGCGGTTTTGGAATTTTTATGATGAGACAATATTTTTTAGGATTACCAAAAGATCTTGAAGAAAGCGCTAAAATTGATGGATGCAATATTTTTCAAGTATTTTTTAAAATTATTTTTCCTCTCGCAATACCTTCAATTATAACTCTTGCGATTTTTACTTTTGTCTCAAGCTGGAACAGTTTTTTATGGCCTTTAATCGTTACTAATTCAGAAAGTATGAGAACTTTGCCTGTCGGACTTGCTATATTTAAAGGAAGTTTTAGAGAAATTACTCAATGGGGGGATTTACTTGCTTGTTCTGTAATATGTACCATCCCTGTTGTCGGGATTTTTCTTCTGGGTAAAAAATATTTTATCAATGATATTTTACAGGGCGGAGTTAAAGAATAATACCCTTAAAGCATAACTTGAGTAGCTAAAATTATTTTTGAACTATTACGGGTATTTTGATTATGGCAGAATACATAATTTAATACAACTTTTAGTGCTTGACCTTTGATAAACCAATTTAGACCAATTGTATATTCCCGTTTTAAATCATGCGAAATATCTCTGTTTGGATCAAATTGGTCAACTCTTCCTATTAATTGAAATTTAGGAGTAAACTTCCATCCCGCAGTAAAAGCATAACCTGTTGCTTTATTAGACTTCATCCCTGCACCGCCGTTATACCCGTCAGCTATAGCTGCTTCAAAATTGGTCCATAGTTTTTTATACTTATAACCTACATAAACACTTCCAACCGTATAATTTCTTCTGTTATGTCCGGTACTTATACCTCCTCCAATTGTCAATTTACCATATTTACCATCTTTACTGCCAAAAGGTTTAAGGTTCAACCAACCTGTAAATTCAGTCCCAGGCATTCCGCTTAACAAAGAACGTCCGGACGAACCATAAGCGACACTATAATCCGCATAATTATAATTCCCGACGATTTTTAAACCCAAAGAACGAGTATTGCCAAAATTTCTTCCTATTTGAGATCTTGTGACAAACGGTAAAATGTAAGGACTTACCCCTCCTTCAATTCCTGTTTGCACTCTTGAAAATCCGGCAATAATTTTATGGTTAGGGATTTGAGAATTTACGACATAAATATCTCCGAAAAATCGGTCTAAGTAGCTTGTACCTTTTACAGGAACAGGTTTTAAATGAAATTTAAAATTATAATTCGGGTTTTTAAATTTTCCTAATACACCTATATCAGTATTTAAATTATCATATTCGGTTGAATAATTATGATGTTTAAACAAACTGCTTATAGAACCTTGATAACTTGCATAATATTGAGTTTCTGAGACAGGACTTTTTTTATATTTAAAAGTTAAATAGTCTTTTAAAAGATAGCTTGGGATATCAGTTCTTGAAATTTCTGTCTTTAAGATTTTTGAAAAAGGATGTTCCTCGCTTACCGATTCATCTTTCCCCATAAGATCGAATACTTTAAATTCTTCTTCAACATTATCATCTAAATCTTCATCACTAGAGGTGTCAGAAATATTTAAAATTTCGCCATCTTGATTTACCCCGTCAATTAAAGTATCGTCATCACCAGACAAAGTAACTTCGTTTTCCTGCGGGGTATTTAAAAGTTCTTCGGTTATATATTCATTTGCGCAATATGCATTAGAACAAGTAAATAATAGCATTAGCACAAACGCAAATAGAAATATCTTTTTCATCTTTCTTCATTATAACATACATTTTTGTAGATTTAATAGTTTTTTTGTTGTATATTTTCGTTATGGCAAAAAAAATTAGAATTCGCGAAAATACAGAAATACATGCCCCGATTGTTAAAGCCTTAAAAACAGCTTATGACAATCCGACCTACCAGTTTCATATTCCCGGCCATACCAAGGGTCTAGGAACATTAAAGTCTTTTCGTGACTTGGTTGGAAGAAAAGCTTTAAAAGTTGATACAACAGACGAATTTGATAATTTGGGGACTTTAAATCCTGCGACAGGACCTATTAAAGAAGCTCAAGAACTTGCCTCAAAAGCATTTGGAGCAAAGAAAACATTTTTTTTACTTAACGGTTCTACTATAGGAAATCTTGCAATTGCAATGGGCTTAACAAAACAAGGTCAAAAAGTTATTGTTAACAGAAATTGTCATCGTTCTATTTTAACAGGATTGATTATCTCAGGTGCAGATCCGTTATGGGTAATCCCTGAAAAATTCAGTAATTGGGGGTTATGGGGAAATATCAAAGCTGAAGATATTGAAAAACTCTTAAAAGAAAATAAAGATGTTTCTGCTGTTTGGATTACAAACCCAACTTATGAAGGTGTTGTTTCTGATGTTAAGTCAATCGCTAATGTATGCAGAAAATACAATGTGCCATTAATAGTTGATGAAGCTCATGGATGTTTATGGAATTTCAGTGATAAACTTCCTGAAACATCATTAAAACTCGGAGCAGACATTGTTGTTCACTCACTGCATAAAACTGGCGGTTCTATGAGCCAATCTTCAATGCTCCATATTAGTAAAGAGTCAAAAATAAATGTTGAAGATGTTGAACGTTCTTTAATGCTTTTACACACAACAAGTCCTTCGTTAATGCTTTTGGGGAGTTTAGATGCTTCAAGAGCTCATTTGCAAAGCAAAAAAGGTGAAAAACAACTTGCACGAGCAATTTCGAATGCAAAATATCTGCGTTCTGAAATTGACAAAATGGAAACAATTCATCAATTAAAACCTGATTTTGGATATAAAACAGATGTTACAAAGATTTTTATAAAAGCAGATGGTCTTTCTGGTAAAAGACTTGAATCAATACTGGAAATTGATTTTGGAATAGAAGTTGAAAGTGCATCAGATGAAGGCATTTTGATTCTTAGTAATCTTGGGAACAAGCGTTCAGATTTTGAATATTTGGCGCAATGTTTGCACAAAATTGACAAGCATGATTATAAAGATATTTATTATCTTGAAAACAAAAAACACATGCCGATGTTGACACCAATTATCAAAAAGAATTTGAGAGATGCTTATTTTTCTCCTAAGGAAATAATTCCAAAAAGCAAAGCGGTCGGACGCCTTTCCGGAGAAGTTGTAGCAGAATGTCCTCCGGGAATATCCATTCTACTTCCAGGAGAGCTCATTACAGAAGCGCACATGCCATATTTGACAGATTATGATGTTATAGAAGTTATCAAATAATTTTTTTAGTCCTGATCCTGAATGCATAATACACTTACCCATGAACGATTTCTACCTCTATTTAATGCATCACCAGTTGGAGCGCATCCATAGTCGGTGAGATTAGTCTCAAATGCTCTATTACAACCTTCGCCTGAAGTCCAAAATAAAAGAACGGTTGATTGCCCTAGGCCTAGAAAACTTCTAACACTCTTTATTGTCTCTAAATCTAAATTTTTAGATATTCTACTGGTGGGTTCCGGGAAATTTTCTTTGTATATCATTTCTTGAGTTAATTCCCAAATAGCCTCTTTAGTCCCAATTTTAGTCCTATCACCGCATGCCCTTGCCGCAGCTGCGTAATAATCATTATCACCTGTACAATGTTACAATTTTAATTTATTTCTACTAGATAAGCACTCTGAATTTGACATAAGTTTATACTCATTAGGAGGGGATATTAAGCATTTATTTTTACTTGTTTTAAACAAGCATCCATCACCTTTTCCATTAGCTATAACCCCGTTTGCTCCAAATTTTATTATGTCTTTATTAACCTTATTAGGGCCTCTAAATCCGTTTAAGTTTACTATACCCTTCATACAATCATAAGTATTACCATCTGTATTATTTGATACCACATCAGGATCACCTAAAGGACAATTCTTGTTCCAAGAGAAAATTTAAGTTTTCGCAATATTTGACCTTATAATAATTAGTTAAAAAAACTTCATAAACCAGCATGGCGTGAATTCGTTTAATAGAAACTTGTTTAGAATTTAGCAAGTCTTTTTTAATTTTTATTAACAAAATAATTGTAAAATTTTAGTTGTATTTTCAAAATTGCTCTAATTATTTTAAAACAGGATAATTCAGCTATTTTTTAAAAAAAAATTGTAAAAAATTCAATTTAAAATTAGTCAAAACATGAAATTTATTCTATTATGAATATACAAATCGGGAACGAGATTAGATTAAAGAAAATAATAAGAAGAAAACCTTTTTAAATTTTTCATTTATCCATCCAAAGAACGATTATATTTATAGCAAAGATAGTTTATTATTAAAAAGAGAAAGTGTATTTTGGAGGTAGTTTTCAAGTGTTAGAACATGGTTATATTCAAATCTATACAGGAGACGGCAAAGGGAAAACAACAGCAGCATTGGGGTTAGCTTTGAGAGCTTTAGGTCATGGGTGGAATGTACTTGTCATTCAATTTACTAAAGGCGATGAAGCAACTACCTACGGTGAGGTTATTTCATCTTCTAAATTCCTTCCAAATCTTGATGTAATTCAATTTGGAATGGATAGAGTTTGCTACTCTCACAATATTTGTCTTGACGACTACAAAGAAGCTAAAAAAGGTTGGGAATATGCAAAAAATGCCATAAACTCAGGTAAGTACCAACTTGTAATTCTTGATGAAATCAATATTTGCACTTCAATGAATATGATTAAAGTAAGTGAAATTAAAGATGTTCTTTTACACAAACCTGAAAATTTGGAAGTGGTTTTAACAGGACGTTACGCACACCCTGAGCTTGTTGCGATGGCTCATTTGGTTACTGAAATGAAGCCTATTAAGCATTACTTTGATATGGGTGTTATGGCTCGTCAGGGTATTGAATACTAATAACAAAGATACCTGCGGAAATTTTTAAATATTTGAATACAATTCACTGCTGAGATACCTTTCTCCGCAATCAGGTATAATTGCAACAATTAATTTACCTTTATTTTCCGGCCTTTTGGATAATTCTATTGCACTCCAAACATTTGCCCCTCCGGAAAAACCAGCTAAAATGCCTTCTTCCTTTGATAACTTTTTTGCAATATCTATTGCGTCTTCATTCTTAACAGGAATAATTTCATCAATAAATTCTTCAGCATAATTCTCTGGTTTAAAATTTGCTCCGATACCTTGAATTTTATGCGGACCGGCATGCCCGCCGGCTAAAACCTGAGAACTAAAAGGTTCAACAGCAACAGCTTTCACAGAAGGTTTCTTAGATTTTATTTTTTTTGAAATTCCTGAAATAGTACCGCCTGTACCCACTCCGGCAACAATAATATCCACTGCACCGTCAGTATCCTCAAATATTTCTTCTGCGGTGTATAAATAATGAGATTTTGGATTTGAAGGATTACTAAATTGGAAAGGGACATAAGAATTTTTATACTGTTGAGAAAGTTCTTTAGCTTTTTCAACAGCTCCTTTCATTCCCAATGCTCCGGATGTTAAAACCAGTTCTGCGCCATATGCTTTCATCAATGATCGTCTTTCTAATGACATTGTTTCAGGCATGGTTATAATTAATCGATAACCTTTTATTGCACAAACCATAGCAAGTCCTATTCCCATATTTCCGCTTGTTGGTTCAATAATAACAGTTTCTTTGTTTATTTTGCCTTCTTTTTCTGCATCTATAATCATTTGCAAAGCAGGTCGGTCTTTTATTGAATTAGCCGGATTATAATATTCAATTTTAAGTGCTATATCAGCGCCTCCGCTATTTAATTTATTTAATCTTACTAATGGAGTATTTCCTACAAGTTCTGTTAAATCATTTGCTATTTTCATATGAAATAAACCTCTCTTTACTAACCTCTCATAATATGATAATATAAAAATTAATAAAGGGGATTAGTTATGAGAGTTAAAAAATTTATAGCATTTACTCTGGCTGAAGTACTTATTACTATTGGGATATTAGGCGTTGTATCAGCAATGACAATACCTACATTGCGTTCCAGTCATATAAAAAAAGAACGTGGAGTTAAGCTTCAAAAGTTTTATTCTAAAATGGATAATGCCGTAGAACAGATGAATATTGAATACGGATCTTATAAAGACATGACTAAACCTGAGACATCAGATGATGCTTTCGATTGGTATATGCAAAGCATTGACCCGTTTATGGGACATGCTGAAATTGATAAAGATAATAAAATAATATATTACATAGACGGTTCATCTTTAGGTTTATTCTTTGTTGGAGGATGTCTCGATGTAGAATATGATGTAAACGGAAACAAAAAACCTAACTTGACTGGTTATGATAAATTTAGATTTTTATACTGTTTTACAGATACTGACAGACAAAATTGGTTTGGAAATAAAAATATATTCTTCGGAACTTACGGAGCAGGAATTAACACCTCTGCAATCACTAGAGATGATATGATAAAGAAATGCTCAAATAAAAGGGAAGGCAGAAATCCTGAAGAAGATGAACGAGCATATTGCACAAGACTATTGCAAAATGATCAGTGGGAATTTAAACAAGATTATCCTTGGAAATTTTAAAAAATATGAAACTATGTGTATTTCAAGGAACGTTTAACCCTATTCACAACGCCCATTTGAGAGTTGTTGATTTTGTTCTGGGGAAATATGATTTTGATAAAATACTGATTATTCCGGCTTACCAACCTCCACACAAAAATTTTAACCCTGAGATGTCTTTTCATAGGCTTGAAATGGTTAAATTAGCCTTTGAGGGAATAAATAAAGTTGAAGTCTCTGACATTGAATACAAAAGAGAAGATAAATCCTATACATATTTAACAATTTGTGAATTGTACAAAAAATATAATATTGATGGTAAAATAAATTTTATTATAGGAACAGATGCTTTTGATTTTATAGAAAGCTGGTACAAAGCAGATAAATTAAAAGAACTGGTTAAATTTATTATTTTTAAACGCGAAAATAATTTTCAAGATTTAAAATATGACAAATTAAAACAACAAGGTTATAATTTTAAAATTGAAAATCTTACATTTGAAGATATTTCATCAAGTGAAATTCGAAAAAACAAAAATACAGATTACTTACCTGAAAAAATAAAGGAATATATATTAAAAAATGGATTATATGAAAATTAATAAAAATGAAGCTTTAAATTGGCTTAAAGATAATTTGGATGAAAAAAGATATCAACATTCCATCGGAACAGCAGAATGCGCAGAAGAACTCGGAGCGAAATACAAACTTAATAAAGAAAAATGTTATATCGCAGGGCTTTTGCATGATTGCGCAAAATGTTTTGATAAGGATAAAATGCTTAAAATACTTAAAGAAAATACAGATGCTGATGAAACAGAATTTTTAAATCCCAAAACATGGCATGCTCCTGTAAGTGCGCATATTTGCCAAACAATTTTTGGTGTTACAGACAAAGAAATAATTTCTGCTATCAGATGGCATACATTAGGTAAATTGCAAATGTCTGATTTTGAAAAAGTAATTTTTCTCGCAGACAAAATAGAAACAAAAACAAGAAAAAAAGAATATTCTCAAATAATAAGAAATGCTTTATCCAAAGGGATAGATAATGCACTTTTTGTATGTTATAAAGAAACAATAAAAAGTCTTGTACAAAGGGAATTGACAATATGTCCCTTAACAATAAAAATTTATAATAAAATGATAAATGTTAACTAACTTAATATTTAGATAAGTATAATGCATTTCATGGTACAATTTTTCTATGTTTATTGAGGGCTTGTATGAAATTACTTGAAATTAGGAATAATCTTATTAAATTATCATTTACGGAACAGGAAACGCCTATACTTGGCAGATTTATTGCAATTACATCCGGCGGGAAATCTTATGTTGGACAATTTGTTAATATCAAATCAGACATATCAAATGGTTTAGCAGTGGCCAGACTTTTATTTACATTTACCTCAGATGGAATTGTTGATTCATATGATGGTTCAGTTCCTAGTATTAACTCTCAAGTTACAAATCTCCCTTCAGAAGAATTGCTAAATTTAATCACCGTTGAAAATCCTATTAAGCTTGGACACCTTGCCCAGCAAGATATGATGTTTAGTATTGATGCTTCAGTTTTTGAAAATAATTTTACAGTTTTATCAGAACATGATTTCGAAAAAGCTAATTTTATTTCTAATTGTGTAAGACAATTATTCCAAATGAAAGAAAAATCTGTAATTATTGATACAGACGGTATTTCTGAGGATTTCAAGAAAATTAAACTTGCAATTGATTTTAAACTTCCATTAAATGCTGACATGATTGATTATATTTTTGAATATGATTTAAAAGATGTAGATGCAGGGACAAAAGCAGTTATTCAAGATATTTTTAAAGCTGTTCAGGATTACTTGCAAACATTAAACGATGATTTTTTGCCAATAGATGATTTTATTAATGTAGTTACTGCACAATACAAAGAATCACAAATGCCTGAATTGGCTTTATTAAAAAATAAATTATTAAAATATCGAGATGCAAATATTTTTGCGAATTCAAAAGATGAACTGTTAATTCTTGAACAAAAATTATTGGAAAGAAATTCTTGTTTTATAGATTTAAAAAACATAAATGATGAACTTCAAAATCGTGTAATATTATATATTCATTCTGAGCTTGAAAAAATAAACAAATATATATATTTATTTGTGTCTTTAACTGATGATAATTCTAATAAGAGATTATTAAAGAAATTAATCAACCACAATCATATTTTCACTACAATATTTGCAAGCCATTCATATAAATATGCTGCGGAGCTAAAACGACATGCCGAAAATATTTTATTATTCGCACCTATCAGTATGCAAAATGACTTTGCACAATATAGTACATTTTTAAATAAATTGAACAGAAATGAAGCAATTATTTATGGGAAATTGACACAAAATATCCCTTTAATAATAGATATTGAAAATCTTGATTTAGATTTAACAAAAGATGACGTATTCGGAGATAGAGAAAAATTCTTCCCTGCTTCAGATCCTATTAACAATGAAAAATGGATTAGACCACAAGAGTTTATAGAACAACCGGTTGAAGAAAAAGACAAACCGGCAGAAAAAAGTAATACACAAACTTCTTCAATCAGCGACAAAGAAACTATAATTCAACCACTTGAAAATATTATGGATGAAGATAATAATGATAACATTAACAATTCTGAATTCGAAAATAATAATGCTTTAGACGAATCTAATCAAACAGATGAAATATCAGAATCCGAAAATACAGAATTACTTTCTGATGATTATATTGAAGACTTAACAGAAGATGACTTAGATTATATAGAAAATCAATCGCAGGAAGATGATGTTATGTCAATTAATGAAGAAGATAATATTATAGAAGAAACAGAAGATCGCCCATCGGTCGTTCCTGTATATCCTGTTGAAGATAATTTTGAAACATCTTTAGAAGAATTCTCTCAAGGAGATAAAGTTACTCATCCTCGATATGGGAACGGCATAATTGAAAAAATTATTAAATACGGTAATAAAACTCTTTGTTCCATTGAATTTGAAAATGTAGGAAGAAGACTTCTAGATCCTTCTATTTCGGAATTTCAAAAAATTTAGCAAAAAAAATATTGTTCTGATTTATAAATAATATGAACAATATAAGTTTTGGTGCATTAAAAAAAAGTAATGCCTCTGTAAAATATAATTATAATAATATATACATACCATATAATACCTCTATTGTTGAGCTAGATAAAAATGACAATAAAGATTTTCAATCTTTATATGATTTGGCGCACCTTTGGAATGAAAAATATAACGGAAGCTTCGCATATGATATATTACTAGAAGCTTCTAAAAATAAACCTAATTTTGATATGTTTAAAGAGCATTATATAGCACTTACAACACAAGAAAATAATTTTGAGAAATTAGACCCTGAACAAATTCTTGGCGTTTCTATGATAACAGAATATGACAATTCGAGTGAAATAAATTGGCTTCAAGTTAAACCTGATACAAAATGCATTGGGAATAAAAATAGAAAATTCAAAGATATTGGTAAAGCAATTATTGATTATATTAAATCAGAATCTTCAGGCAGACATATCTGGCTTACTTCATCAATAGAAGCAGTCGATTTCTACAAAAAGCAACATTTTAAACCTCGAGACGGAAGATTTAGTAAATATATATTTTGCTATAATGCTTAATTATTTCCTAAGTTTTTGTGCACCTTTTAGATAAACAAATTTAGGCTTAAAGTTTTCGTCACAATTATATACCACCATAATTCTAAGACACATTTTTAAAGAATTTGGGACATCAAGTTCATGATAACACATCATAGCAATTTCATCCCAGCCAAAATTTATTCTTGCGAATTTCGCAGGGAAATCAGCATTCAAATCAGAAGTTGTAGTAAAAATTATATGAGAAATTTTACTTAATTTTATATTATTTTGTTCAAACATTTCAGACAAAAGCTCTAAAGTTGCTTCTTCTAAAGCTTGTGAAGTATTTTTTTCTACTGTAATCGCACCTCTTATACCTTTTGTCATTTTTTTACCCCATTATACCAATCACGAGCAAGCATTTCACCTTTCCCTTCAGGCTTTACCTTTATCAAACGTACCAATCCATCAGAGCAGGCTATGTCAACTCCTTCTTTTGAATAAGCTGTTATTTCTCCTTGAACTCCTTTCCCGTCTACAGGAGAAGTTTCTATAACTTTTATTATTTTACCATTATGAATAAAATAAGCGCCGGGATTCCTGCAAATTCCCCTTACAAGATTATGAATTTCATTATTTGATTTTGACCAATCTATAAGACATTCTTCTTTAGTAAGTTTATTTGCCATACAAACTCCATCTTCACATTGCTTTTGAGGAATTAAAGTTCCTTCTTTCAGAGACACAAGAGTTTCTTCAATCATTTTAGGAGATTTGTCGGAAATTTCATTCCAAAGTTCTTCACAATTCATTGTATCTGGTATTGGGATAACAAGTTTTTTACAAATATCACCGCAATCAAGTCCTAACTCAGTAATCATTGTACAAATACCGGTTTCTTTATCGCCATTAATAATTGCACGTTGAATTGGATTTGCTCCTCTGTATTTTGGAAGTAATGAAGCATGAAGATTTATTGTCTCATACTTTGGAATGTCTAAAACTTCTTGAGATAAAATTTGTCCAAAAGCAAAAGTAACAAAAAAATCAGGCACAATTTTTTTTAATGCTTCTTGAATATTAGGTTCTTTTCGTATAGATTTAGGCTGAAATACAGGAATATTATGTTCAATAGCATATTTTTTTATGGGAGACATTTGTAATTTATGTCCACGTCCTGCGGGTTTGTCAGGCTGAGTTACAACAGCTGCAACCTCTATTTTCTCGGAATTATAAAGATAATCCAAAGATTTCAAACCAATATCCGGAGTTCCAAAAAATACAACTTTTATCATAATTGTTCCTTAAGCTCCGTTTCATCAAGAAGTTTATTTGGATCAATACTTGGGAGGTTATACTTTTTCAAAACTTCTTCAGTTTCAAATCTGTTTAAAGAATGATCTATAAATAAAATGCCGTCAAGATGATCATTTTCATGTTGAATAGCACGTGCTAAAAGATTGCCACCTTTAACTTCCATAACAAAAGGTTTTCCATGTTCATTTGTTGCTTTTATCATTACATTTTCATAACGGACAACGTCAGCATAAGCTTCAGGAAAACTTAAACAACCTTCGTTACTTTTTATTGCTCCGCTCTTTTTAATTATTTTAGGATTTATAAAAACCATAGGTTCAAGCGGTTCTTCTTTTGTCGATGCATCAATAACGAAAACTCTTAAATTAACCCCAATTTGAGGAGCCGCAAGTCCAACACCATTTTGAGCATACATGGTGTCAAACAAATCTCTTACCAAATCATTTATTTTTTTAGAAACTTTATGAACCTCTTTTGACGGTTCTCTTAAAGAAGGTTCTCCATAGTGTAAAACTCTTTTTATTGCCATAATTCCCTCTAGCTTTCTATAACAAAATAGTACTATAAATTTGAAGGCTTTGCAAGAAAAAACACTTTAAATTCTAAATACAATGTGTTATAATAACCATGTTAATAAGGAGACTTTTAGTGAAAAAGGTTATTATTTTATGGGTTGTGTTAATGACATTAGGTAATTGTGTTTATGCACAAAAAAATGTAACAGTTGATAAAGATGCAATTATAACTGAAATTGGAATGCTTGTAAACGATAGAAGTTTTAATATCGCACTCCGAAAATGTAATTCTGCATTAGAAATATTCCCTGAAGATGCAGCTTTGTATTACTGGAAGGGGACGATTGAAAGTTCTCTAGGGAATAAAAAATCCGCACTTCAGGCTTATAACAAATCAATTGAATTAAATCCTGATTATGCAAAAACTTATGTAATGCGTGGAATTTGTAAGCTTGGACTTGGCGACAGAGAAGGAGCTTTGAATGATTATAACAAAGCGATTGAACTTGATCCAAAAAATAGTTCCGCATATTCAATGCGAGCAATTATGAAACTTGAATTCGGAGATTATGCGGGCGCATCTCAAGATCTTGAAATATCTGATAAATTAATTAATGAAAAATAAAAATTTATCTTACATTCAAAAACTTATGAACTTGAGGAATTAAGCGCGTGTTTGGATATTTTAAAGTAAATTTTTCTAATATTTCACTACAAAATTCAGAACTGACACTCATTTTATCTCCAACCATTTTCGGCTGAAGTACAAGTTCCATATTATTTATATTCGCAATTTCAATACAATTAGAAATTTCTTCCCGCGAAATATTTTCGTCAAAAACAATTTTTCCGAAAGTATTTTTATTTTTACAATGCGAGAAAAATTCTTTATGCTTTGCAATACAATCAAAACCAGTAGATGATTTTAATTTTATATCACCGGAAATTATATCGATAAAATTTGAAATTACATCTAATTCCTTTGGTAATGTTGCATTTGTTTCAAGATAAATTTTTGTTTTCCCTTGTAACATTGGTAAAAATTCTTTTAAAAATTTATATGATAATAATGGTTCTCCTCCAGTTAAAGATACGGAATGAAAACTTTTTAAATCATATTCTGAGCATATTTTTTTGAATAGATTTTCAGGAGTATATAATTCTCCTTTTTGAAATTCTGTATCGCAGTAGTTGCAGTTTAAATTACAACCGCAAAATCTTATAAAAAGCTGTTTGTAGCCAACAACAGGACCTTCTCCTTGAATAGATGAAAATATTTCATTAATTTTAGCTTCCATAACCGAAATTCTTTCTCACATTATCTTTTGACAAATTTTTGAGCTGTTCATATAGCCTGATTTCATCTTCCGACAAATCATGAGAAAATTCAATACTAACAGTTACAATTAAATCACCAATTTTACCATTTTTCTTTATACCCTGCTTCGCAATTCTAAATTTTTGTCCTGAACAAGTATTTTTTGGGAGCTTCAATTTTATTACGCCATCAAAAGCCGGAATAGAAATTTCTTCTCCTAAAGCGGCTTCAAAAGGAGTAACCGGAACATTATAATAAATATTTAATTTATCAAAATGAACTTGAGTTTTAGTTTCTATTTTTACGGTAATCATAACATCACCATTTGGTCCTCCATTTTTGCCTGAAGCGCCCTCGCCACGAAGCCTTAATTTAGCACCGTGCTTTACACCTTTTGGGATTGTAACCGTAATTCTTTTTGTTTCAGTAACTGTACCTTTACCTTGGCATCTTGAGCATTTATCACCATTTGTAAATCTATGCCCGTTACACTTTGGGCATGTTTTTGTTGTTCTTATATTTACAATACGCTTACTACCTGTCATTACCTCATCAGGAGTTATTACAACATCGGTCGTAATATTTTCTCCTTTTTGCGGTTTGTTAAAATCATTTTCCAATTTATTTTTCTTAAATTTTGCAAACCAATATTTCAAAATATTTACTTGTTTTTTATTTTTACATTCTGCTTTTGAAGTTTTTTGCGATTTTTTAGCTTCTTCATTTTTAGGTTCTTCGTTTTTAGCTTCTTCGTTTTTAGGTTCTTCGCTATTATGCACATCAGTAAAAGGCTTGAAAATTCCGTTTATAATATCATATTTTTTACGTTCAGCTTCATTAGACAGAGTTTCATAAGCTATTGTTATTTCTTTAAAAATTATAACAGCCTCAGAAGATTTATTTATATCAGGATGATACTTACGAGCCAATTTCCTATAAGCAGATTTTATTTCCGATGTTTGAACATCAGTTTCAACTCCTAAAATTTCATAATAATTTTTTGTATTATTAAACACCATAACTATCATTTAATGATAAATTTTTAAATTTCAACACCTACAATATATCAATTTTGAAAAATTATTGTATAATATAAAAAAAGGAGTGAATTTATGAAAAAATTAGCATTTACTTTAGCTGAAGTACTAATAACACTTGGTATAATAGGGGTTGTAGCCGGAATGACAATACCTACTCTTTCTTATAATTATAAAGAAAAACAAAACAGTGTAAAACTACAACACACATATTCAACATTAAAAAATGCAATGGCAACAGCTATTGCCGAGAACGTAAATTCAGGGGTTAAGACAGTTAATAACATGACTCAAATGAAAAAATGGTACAATACTTTTATTACTCCTTACTTGAATGTTCTACAAACATGTTACGGTGCAGAAACCGGATGTTGGGCAGAAGATACTTTCTATGCTCGCGGAACTAAAATTACTAAAAATCCAACTGGTGCTTGCGGAGGAAATACAATATCTTTTGTTTTATCTGACGGAAGCTTTGTATGTATAGATGATTATCAGGGAGACCTTCTTGATTCGACATTCGGAGTCGAAAACGCTGTAAATGAATTATCTATAATTTTTCGCATAGATATAAATGGAAATAATAAACCTAACCAATATGGAAAAGATATTTTTATTGCAATATTTAACGGAAATAAAATTGTTCCCGCCGGTAACAATAGATCTATAAGTGAAGTTAATTCTAATTGCAGTAAAAATGGTGACGGCTATTGGTGTATGCAAAAAGCTATAGATTCAGGGTATAAATTCCCGCTTTATAAATAATAAAAATCTTCATTTAACAGCATTCTTGCACGTGTAAGAGTAGCTGCGGTTTGAGTATAAAATCTCCCATTTTTATACTCTGATATTGATGATAAATTATTTGTATTAATCAATGTGTATTCATCAGAAAATGATCCATTTACACAAGAATTGAAAATTTTTAACAAATCATCATCTACTAAATTCAAAACTGCTTCAGCATCACAATCACTAAAAAAAGGGACTATGTTATTTACATAAAACGTATCTTCTCCTGCGACAACTCCTTCAATACCAATTATTCCTAAATATGATAGATTATTATTATCAATAGAAGAAAAAATATTTTTTACGATATTACCTACACGTTCAAATATAACTTGTGATATTCTAAAATTCGGAACAAAACAACCGATATTAGTATAGTTTTGTTCTTTTTTATAATTATGAACAGAAGTTATAGGAAGGACACAACATCCATCTGTTATATAATATATGGTAAAACTGTTTCCATATACGTATTCTTCTACTAAAAATTCATTTACTCCCCTGTAGCATAAATCGTCAATATAATTTTGAGCGGTTTTAATAGTCGGACAAACAAGTCTTTCTATAGGACTATCCGAATTATAAATAATTATTGGGAAATCAGAATTTTTTAAATAATCTTGTAAAATTTGAAGTTTGTTGAAAGCTCCAAATTTTGGAGTTTGAGCATGCAATTTATACAGAAATTTCTTTTGAGTAATTTTATTGAACATGAAATTACATGCCTGTTTTTGCGGTCCAAATATATTTTGACCATTAACTTGGAAAAAAGATACAATATCTGATTTTAAAGCCTTTTCCGATATTGGAATTGTTAAATCTATATTTTTTTCTAATACAAATTTTAAAAGTCCTGTAACATCATCATCTCTTATATCTTCTTTTGAAGATACAAAAATTTCAGCATCAATCTTTTTAGATAAAGCTTCTGCTGTTTGTCCGCTGCCAACTATCAAAACCTTATAAGACATAAATAAATTATACTACACAAAACAGAGGATTTTTGTTAAGAAATTTAAAAATTTTTTAACAATATATGCTATAATAATGACAAATAGAATTCAATTATTAAAAAACTTCTAAGAAGAGGTATTGTATAATGGCAGGTATAACAAAATTATTATCAAGTGTATTTCAATCTCCAAGCATTACAACAGCTGCTCCTGTTGTAAAACAATCTGAAAATTCATACAACGGAAACCCTTTTGTAAACTACAATGGATTTTCTTCAAGATTTTACGCGCAAAATAAACCTGTTAAAGGGGGATATTTTGCAGGATATTATAATGGGAAACAAAATATTGTAGGAAGACGCCTTTTTGTAGAAGTTTAAGATTAATACGGCATTTCCCAGCCGTTATCTACTACAGCTTCATAACACCAACCTTCTGATCCTTCGGCTCCTGTTTTACATTTATCTATTTTAAAATTTGAGCCTGCTTCATTTGGATCATATTCCGCATTTTCTTCCCCTTCTTTAGGAGTTCTGGTACTTGCCAAGTCTGATGGCCCTACAAGAGTACCCTTATTTGTTATATAGAAGCCAAATAAATCACGACCTACTGTATTTGGTTTGTCGTTTCCATTGACATCAAAAAAGAAATATCCGACAACCTTAGTATTATCAGCACTAGTAACTTCATTTTCGACCGTATGATAAGTTAACATTGCTCCATTTTTCAATTTTATTGTAGGAGATCCCATAACTTCTAGAATATTAAATGCTTCTAATTTATTTCGAATTTTTTTTGAACTGTCATTCGAATCTGTTTTTAATTTATCAATAGCCTTATAAACATTTACAACTTTTTGAGAATCAGTATCCCAGCCTAAACCCCAACAATCAGATTCGGCATAATCATCATCACAAGTTTTTACAATTGAAAAATTTTTATCTGTTAAAAGTGTTGTCGGTTCAGAAAAATCTGTATTTTCAAGATATTTTGTTCTGTGCATTACCATTTGATCATTAGCAAGTTGTTGAATTGTACCTGCCATGTTCTTTAACTGAGTTGTTAAAAGTTTATTATTAACATTTGAAAATAAACTCGGGACTGTTAATGCCGCAATAGCACCAATAATTGCAAGTGCTATTAATAATTCTGTCAACGTAAAAGCTTTTTTATTTAACATTTAATTATTCTCCTCTTATTCATCAATTTTATTATCTTTTTTAGAATAATCCTGTGATATATAATCAGGATCAAAACCGGATAATTCAGCTAAACGATAACACGCTAAACCGTTGCCGTCGTGACAAGGGATTTGAACCCCTGAGAAAGTTTCTTTGTCATTAATATCTACCCAAGCTTCTGAACCTATATCACCGGCATGAATACCTTTATCTAAATCATCTTCAGTTATAACTTGCACCTCGAAATAATCAACCCCGACAATGTTAGGTTCTTTTTTACCATTTAAATCAATTGATATAATAACGTCTCCTGTTTTATAACAATCACAGCATACAGCTAAACCAACACCGTTTTTTAGTAAAACACTTCCGGAAGTATTTACAGCACCGCTACCGCCTTTGTAATTATAATATGAATCAGAAAAACCATCATCATAATCATAAACTTTTCCTGTAGGATCGAAATTTAATAGAAATTTTTTAGAATCAGTACATATATTTGTATTGTTTAAATCATTACTTCCGGCTTTAACAAGTTCATTTTGAACTATACTGTTTATATTTGTAACAGTTCCTCTTAATAAAGACATTTTTGATTTATTATTTGCATCTTTTATCAATCCGGGAACTACCAAAATTGCTAAAATTCCTACAATTACCAAAGCAACGAGTATTTCACCCAATGTAAATCCTCTTTTTTTATTATTGATCATAAATTTATCCTCAATCATATTATTTATTTTAACATTATTTTTCAAAAAGTTCAATCTTCTTGACTGTAAATTTTGAGCAAGTTAAAATTTTAGAGTATATAAGGTGAAGGGAGTAAAATAATGACTAATATACAAGTTACTCAAGAAATTCAAGAAAAATGTCCTGTAAAACGCGGGGTGAAAGGAAGTCCTGCTCCTATTCCTCAAGAAGGAGAATGGACTAAATGTAAAGAAATCAAAGATATTTCAGGCTTAACTCATGGTTGTGGCTGCTGTGCACCTCAACAAGGAACATGCAAATTAACTTTGAATGTTAAAAATGGCATTATTCAAGAAGCTTTAGTCGAAACTATCGGATGTTCAGGTATGACACATTCTGCTGCAATGGCAGGCGAAATTCTTCCTGGTAAAACATTACTAGAAGCTTTGAATACGGATCTTGTTTGTGACGCTATTAACGTTGCAATGAGAGAATTATTCTTGCAAATTGTTTATGGTAGAACTCAATCTGCATTTTCTGAAAACGGATTGCCTGTTGGAGCAGGTCTTGAAGATTTAGGGAAAGGCTTATGCTCTATGTGTGGCACAATTCACTCTACTGCTCAAAAGGGCGTAAGATATCTTCAATTAACAGAAGGATATATTTTAAAACTTGGTTTAGATAAAAATAATGAAGTTATCGGTTACCAATTTATTAACATGGGCAAATTCATGGATGCAATCAAAAAAGGTGTAAATCCGCAAGAAGCTTATGATAAAAACATCGGTACTTACGGCAGATTTGCTGATGCAGTTAAATATATCGATCCAAGAGAAGAATAAGTTAATTAAAATAGTAAAGGAAATAAAAAAATGACAGTAAAATTTGAAGGACAAGATAGACGTGAAGCTACTTTGAAAAAAGTTTTACCTGAATATGGTTTCAAATCTTTAGAAGAAGCTCGCGAGCTGTGTTTATCAAAAGGCATTGATGTAGATGCTATTGTTAAAGGTATTCAGCCTATTGCGTTTGATAACGCATCTTGGGCTTATACATTAGGTGTTGCAATTGCAATTAAAAAAGGAATTACAAACGCTGCTGATGCAGCTGAAGCAATAGGTTTAGGTTTGCAAGCATTTGCGGTTCCCGGATCAGTTGGCGACAGACGTCAAGTTGGTATTGGTCATGGTAATTTAGGTGCTATGCTTTTAAGAGAAGAAACAAAATGTTTCTGCTTCTTAGCAGGTCACGAATCATTTGCAGCAGCTGAAGGTGCTATTGGTATAGCCAGAAACGCTGACAAAGTAAGAAAAGAGCCTTTAAGAGTTATCTTAAACGGTTTAGGTAAAGATGCTGCTTATGTAATTTCAAGAATTAACGGTTTTACTTATGTAGAAACTGAATACGATTACAAAACAGGAGAATTAAAAGTTGTTAAAGAAACACCTTTCTCAGATGGAGAAAGAGCAAAAGTTAAATGCTACGGTGCTGATGATGTATCAGAAGGTGTTGCAATAATGATTAAAGAAGGTGTTGATGTTTCTATTACAGGAAATTCAACTAACCCAACTCGTTTCCAACACCCTGTTGCAGGTACTTACAAAAAATGGGCTATAGAAAATGGGAGAAAATACTTCTCAGTAGCTTCAGGTGGTGGTACAGGTCGTACATTACACCCTGACAACGTAGCCGCAGGGCCTGCTTCTTATGGTATGACTGATACAATGGGAAGAATGCATGGAGATGCTCAATTTGCAGGTTCATCTTCAGTTCCTGCTCACGTAGAAATGATGGGCGTTATTGGTATGGGCAATAACCCTATGGTAGGAGCGACTGTAGCTTGTGCAGTTGCTGTTGCACAAGCAATGAACAAATAATTTTATGTAATAAAAAAAAACAGACTGAATTCAACATTCAGTCTGTTTTTTTTATACTAAAATGTATTTATGAAAAAAATTTACGTAATTACAGGTTCTACTTCAGGAATAGGAAAAGATCTCGTAAAAAGATTTTCAAAAAAAGGAATAGTTTTTGCAGGATATCGCAATAAAAATAAAATCGAACAGATGCAAAATGTTATTTATTTCTTTATAGACATGAATAGTAGAGATTCAATTATTAAAGCAGCTGAATTTATTAAATCTAAAACAAATAAAATCGATACATTGATTAATGTTGCAGGAAGTGTTGAAGCTGGACCTATTGAAGAAATTGATACAAACAGATTGAGAAAACAATTTGATGTAAATGTCTTTTCTCACATTGAATTTACTCAAAATCTTATAGAATTGCTTGAAGGCTGTAAAATTATCAATATAAGTTCAATGTCAAGTTTTGGTCATTTCCCGTTTATCAGCCCGTATTGTGCATCAAAACGATCATTAGACATATTTTTCAATGCACTCGCAATTGAAAATCATAGTAATATTAAAGTTGTATCTGTAAAACCGGGAGTTATCGCTACTCCTATATGGGAAAAATCCGTTTATTCAAATTTAAAATATTTTGAAAATTGCAAAAAATATAAAAAAGAACTTGAATTCATAAAAAATAATGCGTTAAAAAATGATAAAAAAGGTTTACCTGTATCAAGAGTTACACAATTAATAGAAAAAATTGACAATTCAAAATATCCAAAAGCATCATATACCATAGGTAAAGATGCAAAATTCGCACAAATTCTTTCATTTCTCCCTCAACAATATATAAATGCTATTGTTAAATATGGTTTAAAATGCAGAATGAAATAAATTCGTGATATAATATTTTTGTTATGAAAAATAAAAAGATAGACGAAATTTATAATTTAATTGATAAAGCAGAATATGAAAAAGCAAAAGAACTAATATCAAAAGAGGATATTAATGATATTGAAGTCCAAAAACTATTGGCTCTTTGCGATGTAAATCTTGAAAATTACAAAAATGCACGTAAAATTCTTGAAGATATCATTAAATTTAAGCAGGATGATGCAATTTGCTGGTATTATTTAGGTTGCTGTTATGACAATTTGGAAGAATTTTCGGAAGCAAAATATGCATATAATAAAGTTATTGAACTAAGACCTGAATATATTGATGCATACAAAAGCCTTGCTATTTCATATATAAAAGCTCAAGACCCACGAAATGCTTTAGACACATTAAAAAAAGCTGAAAAATATATCTCAGAAGATGATTATGCTTTCTACTATATTGCAGGTACTGCATATATGGCTTTACAGGATTTTGAAAATAGCATAATTTATATAAAAAAAGCTATTGAACTTAACCCTGAAAATGTTCAACTGCAAAATAATATAGGAACAGCGTATTTAACGCTGGGCAATTTTGATGAAGCTTTAGAAGCATACAAAAAATCTATTCAATTAGAACCTAATGATTCTTTAGCATATTTCAATATTGCATCCATATACCAAATTAAAGGAGAACACAATAAAGCTTGTGAATATTTTTCAAAAGCACACGATTTAGAACCTGAAGATGATAATTATATTGTAGCGTGGGCTATTTCTGAATTAAAAGCCGGCAAAATCCCTGAAGCGACAAATCATTATAAATATCTTTCAGCTTCATATCCGCAAAAAACAACTTATAAGTATAATTTGGCATGCTGTTTGCAACTTTTAGGACAATATGAACCTGCCATTTCAATATTAATTCAGTTATCGATTATGAAGCCTAAAGCTGTTCATATACTAAAAAAACTTGCCGGTTTATATATTTTAACAGGTCAACTGCGATTAGCCAAAGAAATGTATGAAAAAATTATCCGTCAAGGGAATACATCTTATGAAATTTATTACGAACTTGCAATGCTTTGTTTTAAAACAGATGATATTGATAGAGCAGAACAAATTTTGAAAAAAGTTTGCGGGCTAAAACCTAATTTTGCACTTGCACACAAGGATTTGGGTGTAATCTATTTAAGTAAAAGACTTTTTGATTATGCGAAGTCAGAATTTGAAGAAGCTTATAAATATGCTCCTGATAATTACTCAGTAGTAATAGAATGTGCTAATTATTATCATGCGGTTTCTGATTTTGAAAAAGCTGATGAATTTTATGAGAAAGCAATTGAATTAAATTCTGAAGATACATCCGCATTGGCTTTTTGTGCATTAAATAAAACTCATCTTAAACAAATTGACCAAGCTTTATCTTTAATAAAAAAAGCATTAAGTAAATCTATAGCGAGTGCTTTTTTATTCTACATTACAGGAAGAATTTATTTCCTAGCAAAAGATTACGAACAAGCAAAAGATTATTTAGTTAAAGCATTTGAAATGGAAAAAATTCCTGATGTTCAGAATCTTTTAGGACTCTGCTACTATAAACTCGGGGATTTTAAACAAGCAAAAATAATATTTAAAAATATGCTAGAAAAAGCTCCTTTAAATGTAAATATCTTATTAAATATTGCTAAATCGTGCAAAGAACTTGAAGAAAAAGAAGAAGCTCTTCATTATTTAAATACAATAGTTGAAACATTCTCCGATTGTGAAGAAGCTCACGAACTTATAAGAGAAATCTCATAATAAAATAAAATTTTTCTGTTATAATTATATTATGGCAACATTTGTTCAATATTTAAAAAAATCTACAACATATAAAATTTATAAAACCTTGTCACAAGAATTTGTAAACTTAACTTCTTTTTTGGGACAAATTATACAAATTGCATTACATATGTTGAAGTGTATTTTTAAAAACGGAATCCAGATAAAAGAATTAATTGTACAAAGCGAAAGATTTGGAATTAGTTCTCTACCTATAACGCTTTCTATTGTAGGAATGACATCTATTATTGTATCTTCTCAAGTAGCAAATGAAATGGTAAAACAGGGAGGAGCAGATTTTATAGGGCTTTTAATGACTATTTTAATAGTTAGAGAAGTAGGGTCTGTAATGTCAGGATTTGCACTAACTTCTATGATAGGATCTTCTTTAGCGTCTGAAATTGCAACAATGAGGGTGACTGAACAAGTAGATGCAATTGATGTTTTGGGAGTAGACAGCGTTGGGCACTTGTTTGTACCAAGAGTTTTATCAGGAATAATAATGATGCCGGCAGTTGTTTTAATTGCATCTTTTATAGGAGTTATTTTAGGTGGAATAACCTCTAATGCATTCTCCGGACTTAGTTACAGAGCATATTTCACATCTGTCTGGCGCGGTTTATATATGAAAGATTTATTTATAAGTGTACTGAAAGGAGCTGTTTTTGGAGGTTCAATTGCACTTATAAGTTGTACATGTGGATATTTTGCCAAAGGTGGTGCTAAAGGGGTAGGTCTTGCTACAACAAGAGCAGTTGTTTGGTCATTTATTTCAATTGTTATATGGGACATGATTTTTGCAGTTCTATTTTTCTTTTAAGCATGTTTGTGTAAGGATAAAGTTATGAGTATTGAAGTTCGAAATCTTGTAAAAAAATTTGGCGATAAATCTATAATAGATAATATCTCATTCAAAGTAAATGACGGAGAAGTACTTGCAATTGTAGGATTTTCAGGGTCAGGTAAAAGTACTGTTTTAAAACTTATTTGTGGTCTTATACCTCATGATGAAGGTCAAATCTTGACTTCAAGCGGAGATATAGCCATGGTATTTCAATATTCTGCGCTATTTGATTCTTTGAATGTTTTTGACAATATATCATTTGCACTACACGAAAGAAAAGATTTGAGAAAAAAATATTCTGAAGAAAATATAAAAGATATTGTAGCAAAAAAGCTTGATTTAGTAGGATTGAAAGGTATAGAAAACAAATTCCCTTCTGAATTATCAGGTGGGATGCAAAAAAGAGTAAGTTTTGCCAGAGCTATAGTTACAAATCCAAATACAATATTATATGATGAACCGACAGCAGGGTTAGATCCTATGTCGTCAACGTTGATTGAAGATTATATTGTTCGTTTAAAAAATGAAATTAATGCAGCATCTATTGTTGTAACTCACCAAATGTCAACCATTTTAAGAACTGCTGATAGAGTTATTATGCTTTATGACGGAAAAATCGTTTTTGAAGGTACTCCAACAGATTTACTAAAGCAAGATACCCCATATACCAAACAGTTTGTTACAGCTTCGCTGGAAGGCCCAATGCAGATGAAAGCTTAGTAAAAATATACATTAAATTAAAGAAGAGTTCATCACACTGCGATTTATAAATAAGGAAATAGCAAAATATGAAAATGGAAAATTTATTCAATGAAAATATTATGGAGCTTGATACATATATTATGGTCAAGTTAAAAGAAAAAACTGCACTTTTAAAAGACAAATTAGTCAATAAAAACAGAGAACCTATTATGCTTTCTATGGGTGCACCTACTTCTGCACCTCCTACCATACTTATAGACAAATTGAAAGAATTTTTGACAGAGGATAACATTCACTCTTATTCAGTTACAAGAGGAGAAACATATTTTAGAGAAGCTATCGTTCAAAGAATGAAAAACAGATTCGGAGTGAAATTGGATTCTAATAAAGAAGTATGTTCTATTCTCGGTTCTAAAGACGGGCTTGCAAATTTGATAAGATTTATTATCACCCCGCGACACAACGATAAAGAAAAAGATATTATAATTATTCCTGATCCCGGGTATGCTTCATATTCTCAAATGATACAAACCTCGGGCGGAATAGCTTTCAGTGCACCATTAACATTTGAAAATAATTACCGGCCTGATATGGAAAAAGTTTTAGAAGATTTAAAAAATCAAGGCTATGATGAAAATAGAATTAAAGCAGTTGTAATAAATTATCCAAATAATCCGCTTGGAGTCGATATGACACGTGAATACGCAAAAAGTGTTCTTGATTTTTGCAAAAAACATGATATCTTACTTATATCTGATGCTGCATACTGCGATATGTATTACAACGAAGATAAAAAACCTTTCAGCATTTTAGAATTTAATGGGGCAAAAGATATTGCTGTAGAGATATTTACCCTTTCAAAATCTTATGCTGTTACAGGTTGGAGATTAGGCTGGATTTGCGGAAATGAAGAAGTCGTTTCACGTTTTGCTAAAGGCAAATCCACAATTGACAACGGAATTTTTAAAGCATTACAAAAGGCTTGCGCATACATTATGACCTCTGACGAAGGAGATGAATACATTGAAGAAGCAAACCGCGCATACAAACGTAAACAATCAATACTTGTAAAAGGGTTAAGAGAACTCGGCTGGGAAATTGAAAATATCCCTGAAACTACTTTCTATTTGTGGCTTCCTATTCCAAGAAAATACAATTCATGCGTAAAATTCTGCGAAGATATGCTTGAAAAATCAGGAATTGTTGTTGTTCCGGGAAATGCCTTCGGATCAAGAGGAGAAGGATATTTTAGAATATCTTATGTCTGTTCCGATGAACAATTGCAGGAAGTTATAAATCGTATGAAAACTGACGGGTTTAAATATTAGATTATTACTCAATCTATATAAACCCATTATAAGAAATAATTGTAAATACGATTTTGCAGTTTATGCAAATATTTTAAAGTTAGTATTTATGAATTGTTTGACTAGATAATATTTGCAAAGCTCAAAAAATATTGTTCAATAACATTCATCAGCATAGGTAAAATCCAAACCATAATTGCAGCTCCCAATACTGGCTTAAAAAGGAAACTTAATTGGAAAACATTTACCTGAGGAGCAGTTCTCGAAATTACGCCCAAAATAATATCCTGAGCCAGAGTAGCAAGCAAAATTGGAGATGCTATTTGCAAACCCATATACAAAGTATTTGAAGATAATTTAATTAATAAATCCATATTCGCGAGTTGAGCAAGCGGAATATGAACAGCATAAATAGGGAATATTTCAAAGCTTCTCATCAATGCCTTAAAAAGCCAATAAATACCTCCCAGATTAATAAATATTAATAATCCCATCAAAGAAATTATATTACTCAAAATTGAAACTTGCCCTGAAGATGAAGGATCAAGTGTTGTAGCAGAAGTAAGCCCCATTTGCATATTAATCATTTCCGCTCCGCAATCTACAGCAATAACTATAAGACGAGCCATATAACCAATTATTGCACCGACAACAATATTTAAAAATATTGATAATCCAAAAGAATCACATTGGCTTAAAACTTTTTCCGGCGAAAGCAAAGGTAGTATTGCACCAGTTATCAAAAGAGCGATAGGAATTTTTACAAGAGTTGGAATTTCTTTTCTCGAAAATACAGGAGCGAATCTGAAAAATCCAAGCATTCTGGCAAGGATTAATGCTCCTGCCATAACGTAAGAATTAGCCATAGGAAATAATTTCATTAATTCTGCTGAAAAGTCCATTTTATCGTCCTATAATCTTTTTAGTCTCTACAAAATCAGGTTTTGGCATCGGATTTTTTGAAGCTCTTGTGTATTTTTGTTTAGAATTTTTATCTACATAAGGAACTTTTCCAGGATGTTTCATAATATAATCTATATCATTGATATTTTTAAATTTATCTTTCATTTCTCCCGCAAAAGGTGTTGTATATTTATGATAACTTGCATCCAAGACAAAACTTTCACTTTGAGGAACAGTATTGAAAGCAAGCACTACACCTTCCTGAAATAAATTTGTTAAAAGTCTTATAAATCCCACTCCTCCAATTATAATAACAAGAAAAACTCCCAAAATTTTCGGAGCAGCAGCAATTGTCTGCTCTTGAACTTGAGTAACAGCTTGCAAAATACCAACTACCAAACCTATACCAGCAGCTACTAATACGCAAGGCATTGAAATAGCCAACATTATTAAAAATCCTTTTGCCATATATTCTAGAAGTATTTCCATAATTTAAGACCTCATAAAATTGTAAAACATCAGTTGTAACTCGATACCAAACCCTGAACAATCAAAGCCCATCCGTCAACGGCTATAAATATCAATAATTTAAACGGCATAGATATAATTGTCGGGGACAGCATAAACATACCTAAGGCAAGTAAAATATTTGCAACGACCAAATCCAATATAATAAATGGTACAAATATTATAAAACTTATTTCAAAAGAAGTTTTTAATTCACTTATAATATATGCAGGAGCGACCTCCCAAACAGAAATATCATCCGGAGATTTAGGTTTTGTTTTATGCGTCATTTCTACAAAAAATTCCAAATCCCCTTCACGGGTCTGTTTTAACATAAATTCTTTTAATGGTTTTGAGCCTTCATTTATAGCTTGAACAATATCATGATTTTTTTGATAAGGAATAGAGCCCATTTCGTACATTTTTTGGAATGTACTACCCATTGTATAAAAAGTCAAAATCATTGAAAGACCTATAATTACCATTGCCGGAGGCACCTGCTGAGTTCCCATTGCAGTTTTTAGCATTGAAAACACAATAACAAAGCGCAAAAAACTTGTCATTGAACAAAAAACGAACGGTAACAGCGAAAATACCGACATCATTACTAATATTTGTAATACAGGGTTAAGAGTTTGATCCATTATACTTCCTTACATACGATTTATTTTATTTGCCATTTCTCTCATTGTAGAAAATTCATATTCTTCTTTTTGCTGCTTTTGTTTTTCATAATTTTTGGAATTATAAGAACTTTTTCTTTTAAAACCTAAATTATTTTGATTTGATATAACTTCAAAATGAATTTTATCATCTTTAGTTTTTGATAATTCTTCAGCTGAACTATACTGTGGAATTTCAGTTATTACAGTATCAAAATCTTTTATATTCTTCTCTTTTTGAATTGATTTTTCTTCTAATTTAGATATAAGAGTTGTTTTATCGACATCAGAAGCAATTAAAAATCTTTCACTTCCTGCCCTAATAATCATAAGCGATTTTCGTGGATTTATGCTCAATGTTTCTTCTACAAATAAATTTTGAGAATTTTTTATCCCTAAAGTTCCATTCATAACTTTTTTATAAACAAAAAGAGCACAAAATATTAATCCTGACATCGCAAGTGTATAAACAGTAAAATTTATAATATAACCACCCATTATTAACCTCTTTATAAATTCTCATCTTCTAGTTCAAAATCACTGTAATCAAAGTCTTCTTCGCCTTCTTCTGATTCTTTACCTTCATTGTATACTTCTTCCGAATCATTGTACTCTTCTTCATTTGCTTGCTCAGATTCATAAGATTCGTCTTCGTTCACGTTTTCATCTGATATGTCAGAGGATTGATCGCTGGAAATATTATCATTCCCAGCTATTATTTCAGTAATTTTAACGCCATAGCGATCATTTACAATTACCAACGAACCTTCCGCAATAGGCTTGCCCTCGACTTTTAATGTAACATTATTATTATATAATGATGCAATATCCACTACCAAACCTTTTTCAATACTCTTTAAATCACCCAAACTGATTTTTACAGAATCAAGTTCCCCAATCATGTCCACTTCTATACTGTCCCATAAATTTTTACTTTCGGGCATAATATCATTTCCTCCAAAATTATTTTCATTATCAGGTACTAATAAATCCATATTCGGATTTACATTTATAGTCATTTCTTCTCCTAAAATATTTAGAGAAAGACTTTCCAAATCGCTATCTTCAAAAACAACAACATCCTCTTTTTCAAGATTTTTTAAATCATACATAGAAAAACGAGTTTTCCCTATTGTAATCTTTCCGCTAACTTCACTTTGGGTGAAATCATCTTTTGTAAATTTATCATCAGCAGACTCTATCATTTCCGGACTCAAAAGAGCAAACGGTAAGGTTACAATAAATTTACCTGTATCTTTTACATTTTCATCAAGATCTTTTAAAATAAAAGTCAGATGTATCATGTCAAAATTTGTTCTTTTTATTTGAGTAGAATCAGGCTGATTTATATACTGTTTTAGTATATCGTACATTTCTCCGTTAAATGTCGTTATAATTTTTGCTTCCAATTCTGAAATATTATTTATATTGAATTTCTTATTAGATTTACCTAAAATTTTACTAAGAATAATGTCCAAAACTTTTTCAGTTAACCGGAAAAACATATCATATTCTTGATCTATTTTTATTTTTGTAACAAAACAGTATTCATCCTTTAAAAGACAATTTATATTTTTACTCAAACCAATAAACTCTAATTTAAAATTCTCAGAAAAAAAATTATCATAAGCATTCTGAACAACAGGCGGAAATTTTTCTGAAAACCAGTTATACTGTTTATACAATTCTTTTGTAGATATTGAATCTTCAATATTTGCACTCATACTACTTAATTAGAACTTTCACCATTACTTAAAACATTTAATGTTTTTAATCAGAAAGTCATATTCTCCCACTTAAAGTTTAGCAGATTTTTTTTGTTTTGGAAAATTTGTAATATATATTAACTAAAATATGCTCAACATCTTTACTTATACTCATTGAATATACCCTACAAATAAAACTTCCTTTTCTAACGGCTTTTTTAAATCTCTTGAAATTCGCATACTAAATTATTCTGATTTTGATAAAGCAAAAAAAAGTTGCCATTGAATAACGGCAACATTAAATAAACACGAGGATATTAAGAGAGAGAGTATAAAAAAAACTTGTTTTACTTAAATCCTGAATCAAAAATTTAGATTTATTTTTAATTAAATATCTTTATTTTCCCTGTTTTGAAATTTGCATTTCCCTTACATTTATATAAACGATTTTCATGTTCAAGAATTGCCTTTTGCATTCTAATGTTGTTAACAATTCTTAAACTATTAAAGATTTTATATATTAAATATATAATGCATATATCCTTAGGATGTAAGAAGAGGTTTTTTATCTTTACAATTCTGATTACATTCCCATATAAGATGCAAATAATGGTAAATATAATGCAGAAGCAAGAGTCAATACAATCGCACCAATTACAATCAACATGACCGGTTCAATCATTTTTGTCATTACGTCTATAATTGTATCTAATGCTTTATCAATATAGCTGACTGCTTGTCCTAGCATGTCACCTAAACGACCTGATTGTTCACCCGTTGCAATCATAAACAATATCATTTTTGGAATAGTTCTTGTAGCTCTTAAAGCAGCTGATAAATGTTGTCCCTGTTGAATCCTGACAGTTGCTTCTTCCACTTTTGTCTCTAACGTATGGTTAGTTAATGTCAAAGTCGCAAGATATAAGCATTCTAAAATAGGGACTCCTGCATCATAGGCAACTTCCATAACCGCCATGAAATTCGCGAAATTCGAAAATTGTATCAATTTAGATACTAATGGAATTTTTAATGATAATTCATCTATTTTCCACTTTGTTGGGCGCCACTTAAATAAAAAGGTTACTACTGAAGTTACTACTATAAAACCTAAAGGTATAGAATACCAATTCTTTTTAAGAAATATACCCATGTCCATTAACTTTTGAGTAATCCATGGCAATTGCATACCCATTGAATCAAACATTTCCTTGAACACAGGGAATACAAACACAAGCATGACTATTACAATAAATATCGCAAGTAAAATTACAAATACTGGATACATTAAAGTACCTATAACTTTACTTCTTATAGCTGATTGTTTATTCAAAAGTTCTAACAAACGATCCAAAGTTTTTTCAAGTTCACCTGAATCTTCACCCGTTTTCACAAGTCCAATATAAACCTGCCCAAATTGATCAGGATATTTTGCAATAGTTCCGCCTAAAGTACCACCATTCATAATCTGACGACGTAATTCAGCAGCCACTTGTCTAATTTTTAACTTCGCAGCATCATTTTCAATAAACAATAACGACTCAATTATAGGAATACCGGCAGCAGCCAATATTTGAAGAGTTGAAGTAAAATCTATTTGTTCTCCTAAACCCAATTTCGGCATTTTTCCATCTGCAATACCCTTTGTATTTGATTTAGATTTTTGATTTACAGCGTAATTATTTTCTTCAACTATATTAGTAACAATAAACCCGAGTTTTTTTACTTCACTTCGGGCAGAACGCATGTCAGAAGCTTCTACTTTTCCTTTTACTATTTCATTTGTTCCGTTTTTGTAAGCCGTATAATTATATATCGCCATAAACTACCTACTCACCCGCTAAACCCAATACTCTAACAAATTCATCTATTGATGTTGAACCTTCTATTATATGCTTATAGCATGATAAATTTAAAGTCGTCATGCCATTTTTTACTGCACTTTCTTCTATTTCCAAATCATGCGCACCTTGAGCGATTAATTTCTTTATTTCCCTTGTTATAGGCATGATTTCATATACACCCATACGACCTTTATAACCTTGGAATCCGCATCTGCTGCATCCAACAGGTTTATAAATTGTCGTATTCATCAATTTTTTTATATATTCTTCATTTTGAGTAATTTTCATTGCCTCTTCTCTTGTAGGATTATAACCCTCTTTACAATGAGGACATAGTTTTCTTACAAGACGTTGTGCAATTACACCTGACAAAGTAGAAGAAACTAAATAATCTTTTGCTCCCATTTCAATCAAACGAGTAACTGTAGCTGCAGCTGAATTCGTGTGAACTGTACTCAAAACTAAGTGACCGGTTAATGCCGCTGATATTGCGGTTTCTAATGTTTCATAATCACGGATTTCACCGACTAATATAATATCAGGGTCCTGACGCAGTATTGCTCTCATACAAGACGCAAAAGTAATACCTGCTTTTACGTTTACTTGAGATTGATTGATACCGTCCAACTTAATTTCAATAGGGTCTTCAATAGTAGTTATATTTACAGATTCATCATTTAGACTCTTTAAAATAGAATAAAGAGTCGTTGTTTTACCTGAACCGGTAGGACCTGAGGTAAGTATAATTCCATTTGGACATGATATCATTTGAGAAATTTTTTTTATATCCTCTTTGTGAGCACCATTTAATACTATCTCTTTATCTCCTGATTCTAAACTCACAGCAGGGGCTAAAATACGAATTACAACCTTTTCTTTCCCTGAAACAGGCAGCGTATTTATACGAAAATCATATGTATAATCATTATACGTTAGTGAAAAAGTTCCATCCTGCGGTCTTCTTTGTTCAGCAATATTCATTCTTGACATTACCTTAAAACGCGTAATGACAGATATCTCTGACTTCTGGGGGATATCAAGAACTTTTTGAAGCATACCGTCTTTTCTGTAACGTACAATGTAACCTTTTAAACGTGGTTCTATATGAATATCAGAAATTTTACTATCAATAGCATTGGTTATTATCTGATTTACAAACTTTGCAACTGATCCTGTTGAATCTTGTAATTCTGCATCAACCTGTTCCCAAAGAGTAGTTGTTTCATCAGCATCAACGTTTTCTTCTTTTATTTGTTCTATAAGTTCTTCTGTTTCTTTTTTAGCTTTTGAAAAGAATGCTTCAATCGATGACCTAAACTCATAATGAGTCATTAAAATCTGTTTAGGATTCAAACCTGTTAAATAAATTATTTGCTTTAATACATCGGCTTTTACAGGTTTTACAGCACCTATAAGCAATGTTTTACCATCTGAAGATATAGGAATTACCGAATTCGCCTTTATAAAATCTTCAGGTAAAATTTTTATAAATTCTCTCTGAGATGACAATTGTTCTTTTGTTACAAGATCAAAACCTGTCTGATCATGAAGTGCCTCTTTCAACTCATCTAAAGAAATTAAACCCATCTCAAAAAGCATTGAACCAATAGGAACATGTTTTTTCTTTGACTCAGCCAAAGCATTTAACAATTGTACTTCTGTAATCTTGCCTTTAGCAATTAATATATCGCCTAAACGTTTATCTTTGTTAGCTTTTCTTGATTCTTCATCTACATGAGCTAATGGTGAATTTTCTAAATCTTCTTCAGAAATAAAACCTTTCATTAAATCTAACAAATCATCAGAACCTACTAACATAAATTTAATAGGATTTTGATAATAAACTTTTAAAACCTTATTTACTTCATCTTTATTTGAATTTTTTGATACCGCAACAAATAAAAAATTCTGCTTAATATTAATGGGGACAAATTGGTACTTCCCCATTAAACTTGAATCAATATCATCTATAATTTTTTTATCTATACTATTTTTTAGTCTTAATATTAATGCATTCATTTTTATTATCTTAAAGGGCTATCTCATTATCCACAGCATCTTCAGTATCTACTAATATCTGAGGAGTTAACATAATAACCATTTCTTCTTTTGCTTTAGAAGTAGATGTACTTCTAAAGAACATACCCACTACCGGTAAATCACCTAGTAAAGGTATTTTTGAAACAGACTTAGTTTCAGATTCCTGAATCAAACCACCTATAACAAGCGTTTCACCATCCTTTATTCTAACGCCTTTTAAACTCAAACTACGTCTTGCCAACAATGTAGCTTGAATATCACCGTTTATATCTTCTAATTTTTCACTAATAGTATTATATTCAGGTTCTATATCAAGAACAATATATCCGTCAGGACTGATAAACGGAGTTATTGTGACATTAATACCGTTATCACTTTCAATATCATAATCACGCTGAACCTGAGAAGATCCGCCACCTGTTGAATCAAGATATTGAGAAGTAACTTTTGACACATAATCAGAAGACAAATCAATTGTAGATTCTTGACCGCTTGTCAAAAGAACTCTTGGATTAGCAAGAACACGGCCTTTACGATTAGTTAAAATATAATTCATTGCATAGGTTAACTGACTTGAAGAACCCCATCTTGAATATGTGTTACTATCCTTTGAGGAATCCATTGTATAACCGCTTCCGGAGAAAAATATCGGGTGTTCCGCGTATGTTCCCGTATTACCGTTTGCAGCATTGAATGAAAAATTCTTACTCAAATAAGTCCAAGTATTACTAAACGATTTCATACCATCTTCATTTAAAGAAATTATTTGAACTTCTAAATATGCTTGCGGAGATTTTTTATCATTTTGGGCAATATAATCTCTAATCATTTCGATTTGAGAACTTGAACCGCCAATAATTTGAATAGTACCCAAAGTAGGGAAATACACTACGCTCATATTTTTAAAAGGTAAAGCTGAAATTTCTCCACCGGACATATTTTGATCAATAGAACAAGCTAATGTACCTCCTCCAACAGCTATACCATCTCCACCGCCTGAAGAAGAACCTCCAGAAGAACTTGAACTACTTGAAGATGAATTCCTGCTTGATGAAGATGAACTTCTGCTTGAAGAACTTGAACTGCTTGATGAGGAAGCAAAACCGGTCGGTGCACCTTTTATACTTGCGGCTCCGCCAGTTGTATTACCGCTTTTTTTATTTCCATTAACGGATGGTAAAAAAGTAGAACAAACTAAATCCGCCATTTCTGCAGGTGTAACATGATTAACTTTGAATGTTGTAATTGAAGGTTTTTTATCAAATTGTTCTACTATTCTTTGAGCCAAAAGAGCGTCTGATTTAGTACCCATAATAATTAACTCATTTGTTGCCGGATTCACAGACACAACAGGTTTTGAAGAAACCCCGGGAGTTATACCTGAACCTTTCTTAAAGAAATTTGAATTCAAAAAAGTTGCAAGAGAACTTGCACTAACATATTTTACAGGGATTAAAATAAGATTTTTAGCCCCGGAAGATGAAATCTCCTCATCACCTGAGCCTATAATTAAAGTATTGGCTTGAATATCATAAGAAAGCTTCGTAGTTGAAATTACAAGGTTTAGAGCTTTTTCTAATGTAATATTTACAAGATCCATAGTTACAGTACCACTGACCGAAGGAGAAAATATAATATTCATTCCTGCTTGATCAGCAAACATTCTCAATACTTGTTTAACATCTGCTTCTCTAAGGCTTAAATTTACGACAGAATTCGCATTGCCAATTTGCACATCAGAACCAACATCTAATGATGTTATGCTTTGTTCTGACCTGAGCATAGGGCTATAATCAAGCCCCATAGCTAAAACTGCTGACGTATTCATAAAAAAGAACGATGTCAACATCAAACTTGCAACTATTTTTTCTCTAATCTTATTTTTCATATCTACACCCATATTACTTAGTTTAATACTATCCTCGTCGTCCACCAAACCTATTTTTCAAATTGTAAATATCATTCTGGTTTTTAGAGAGTTCATCTTTGGAAAATAACTCTCCAACAGCAGCAGAATAAACATTTGACCCCATACTTACAGTAATCCAAGTAGGGTTGATTTTAACAACTTTATATTCTTGACCAATAATCTTATCCCCTATGCGAACAAGATAATCTTTTTGATCAACATTAATAATTGCCGAAGGACTTTGAGCATTATACATTATACCAACGACCTTAGTTTTGGTAATTTTTGAAGCATAAGAATTTTCACCGCCCAACTTCGTAGGAGGTACAGGCAAATTAAAACTGTAAGGACTTATATCATCAGGTTCTCTAATTGCTACATTTTGAAGTTTTTTTATCTTGGCAATTTCTGAATTGTAAGCATTAGCCTCAGCTATTGCTGAATTTCTTGCTTCATCATATGCTTGAATTTCATCAAACGGCATGAACGGATCAGCACGACCTACTGTCAAAACATCATATGATACCATTCTTCCTGAGCCTTGAGCTTCATCTTCAACATCTAATTCGACAGTTCTGGTATTCTCCGATGGAACATTAACAACTTCTCTTGAATGTCTGACAGGAGATTTTTTAGAATTTTTATTAATCTTCTGCTCTCCACAACCGGATAACATAAAACCTGCAAGCAAAACTGATACAAGAAAGATAGAAAATTTCTTTAAATGTTTAAATTTATAAGTATTATTCATATGATTTGTATATTTTTTCAATTTTCCTACCCGTTATAAGCCCGCATTATAGTAATGTTTAACAAAATGTTAATATTCACCTTAATGTTATCATACCATAATCTTCATATTGTGGCAAAAAAAGCAATAATAATACTCCATTTGTAGGATAATACGCTGAAATGCTTATAATAATTGCTTTTTAAATATTTATATTTTGTAACAGAAATAATATAAAAGAAAATTTCAATCTAATGATTGATAAAAATTTATTTTTTTATAAAGAGCCGTTCTAATTTACGTACAAATCGTACTAATTTTGACTCTGAATCTGCAGTTATAGAATCTACCAAAATAGTTTTACATCCGAGTCTTTTTCCGCATAAAATATCTGTTAATGGTCTGTCACCGACAAGAACACAATCTTTCGGATTTACATTATGCTTTGCAAGAAATTGCAAAACAATACCGGTTTTTGGTTTACAAGCGTGAAACAGAACGGGAAAATGTGATATTTCACTGACTTTTTTGATATATTCAGGGTTTTTGTTATTTGAAACAACCGCCATGAAAAATTTTTCTTTAACATTTTTTATAAATGAATATGTTTTATCTGTATAAGTCCCTGATTTAGATGCCATTAAAGTACTGTCTAAATCAAATAATATCCCTTTAATACCATCTTGATAAAGTTTATTTAAATCTATTTCATAAATACTTTTTAAATTATAATCAGGTTTAATAAACATAATCTTTAACCCCGATAGTTCTTGCAATTGCATATGTTGAATCTTGTACTTGTTTATCAAATTTTAAATAAATTTCAGCATTCGTATTTCCAATATCAACAATTGTTCCGTCAGAATTAAAAATCCCTTCTATCCTTGCTGTAAATTTTTCAGAAGGAGAAATTATTTCAACTTCATCACCTATATGAATTTTATTTTTTACTTTGACAAAATATAATTCTTCATCGTTAATTTTTTCTTTCCCATGAAATTCAAATAAGAAATCAGCCCCGGCAAGACCTTTTGACAGGTTATAACTATATTCTCCTGCTCCGTTTCCTAAAGCAAAACCTGTTGTATAACCTCTATTGCCGACTTTTTTAAGTTCTTCAAAATATTTTGCCATATCTGCTTTCGGATTTTGATAAATTTCATCTATAGCTTCTCTATATGTTTTTGCTACCGCAGAGACATAATAAAGACTTTTAGTTCTACCTTCAACCTTGAATGAATCTACACCAGCATCTATCATGTCTTTTAAATAATATATTAAACACAAATCTTTCGGGCTCAAAATATGAGTGCCGTGAACTCCTTCATGAATTTCATAATACTCATTTGGTCTTGTTTCTTCTACAAGTTTATAACTCCAACGGCATGGCTGGCAGCAATTCCCTTGATTAGATATTCTTTCACCTTGAGTAAAATAATCACTCAAAAGACATCTCCCAGAAAATGATACGCATTGTGCACCATGAATAAAACATTCAACTTCCATATCAGGAACTTTATTTTTAATTTCTGCAATTTCAGGAATAGACAATTCACGAGCCAAAACAACACGAGTCGCACCCATATCCTGCCAAAATTTTACACATTCGTAATTTAATATATTTGTTTGAGTAGAAACATGAATATCGGTATTTGGCATATACTTTTTCAACAATCTTATGAATCCGAAATCACTGACCAATATTGCATCAGGATTGGCATCCTTAATTATTTCAATACATTCTTCAAGATGCTTGATATCTTTGTTAAATGCAAATATATTCAATGTTAAATAAGCTTTTTTCCCGAAAGAATGAGCTAACTCTATTGCAGTTTTAAGATTTTCAAAAGTAATAAGTTCACCTTTTCTCATCGCCCTTAAACTGAAATCTACAACTCCTAAATAAACAGCATCAGCCCCATATTTTATTGCATATTCTAATTTTTCCAAATTGCCGGCAGGCAATAATAACTCAACTTTTTTCATAACAAATTAATCATAATAAAAAATTATCTAAGAATCAACTAAATGGGTGATGTAGTTTTTAAAAAAAAATAGAAAATAGAAATATAGAAACGAAAGAGAGAGAGAATGAAAACAATTTCAAACGCCGCAACAACAATTAAAGAAGTTTGGGAATACCAAAATCCTGTAATGCACACTTGGTTTTTATTTAGCGCTGCAACAATAGGATGCATGTTCACGATATTGTTTTTAGCATTTTAATATAAGGTTTTATTCGCAACCCCCAAATCTAAACAAGACCTATGGAGATAATATTAAGGTCTTGTTTTATTTTTAATTAAAAAATATTTTTATTTTTGTTTAAATGATATATAATTTTCACTTGAGCAGATAAAATATATATGTTATAATTTATAAAATAAAGGAATTTTAATTATGAAAAAGAAAGCATTTACATTACCAGAAGTATTACTAACAATCGGAGTAATCGGAGTAATATCAGCTATTACAATACCTCAATTAGTAATGAGTCAGCAAGCTTCTCAAGCAAAAGCAAGATTTAATACTGCATACTCAATGATTGCAAAAGCTGTTGCAGATATGGAAACAGATGAAGTTTCTACCGATCCTAATGACTATAAAACTGCCGGATCTTTTTATAATGTATTCAAAAACTATTTCAAAGTTACCATAGATTGCGGAATTTATTCAGGAACTAAAAATTCTGATACTTGTGTAGTATCAACTACTGACGATACTGGTCATATTACAACTAATGAACAAGAATCAAATAATTATTTAACAAAAAAAGGAAATACGAAAGTAGATCATACATTACTTGATGATGGAGCTTTTGTTACTAATAATGGAATGCTTTTTATTATAGAGAACACAACTGATAATTCATTCGGGCTTTTAGTTTCTGTAGATATTAACGGTAAAAACAAACGTCCAAACAGATGGGGTTGGGACTTATTTACTTTTGAAATTAAAGATGGTGAAGTAATACCTGTAGGCGAGTCTGAAACAAGTTACAGTTCATGGAAAAATAACCCTGCAAACTACTGTAATAATTCAACAGATAGCCCACACAATGGAGTAACATGCGCTTCTTTTGCTACGACAGAAAAAGATTATTTCAAAAAAACATATGGCGGTAAATAAATACTAATAATATAAATAAAAAGCGAACCAAAAATTGGTTCGCTTTTTATTTTAAAAACTCTAAAAACTTACTTAGAGATTGTTTCAAAAATTACATCAAAAGCTTCTGAATCTTTAACTGCTAAATCCGCAAGCATTTTTCTGTTAATAACAATGTTCGCTTTTTTGCAAGCATTAACAAATTTGGAATAGCTCATACCGCGTTGTCTTACAGCTGCATTGATACGAACAATCCATAATCTTCTCATATTACGTTTTGTAGTACGTCTATCTCTGTATGCATACTTTAAAGCTTTCATAACAGCAATATTCGCAACTTTAAAAATACGGCTTCTTGCGCCTACAAAACCTTTAGCAAGTTTTAATATTTTTTTGTGTCTTTTGACACCGGCATTTCCACGTCTAATTCTCATTTTTTATGCTCCTATCTTGAATACTTCTTGTATGGTAACTCTTTAGATACCAGATCTACGTGTGACTCAGATACACCAACCATCTTGAAAATTCTGCGTTTTCTTGATGATGATTTGTGTTGGAGCAAGTGGCCGATGCCTGCTTGTCTTTTCATAATTTTACCGCTTGCAGTAACTTTGTAGCGTTTTGCAGCGGATCTGTGAGTTTTTAATTTTGGCATTTTGTTCTCCTTTTGCTTAAAGTAGTAACATAATAGCTTCATAGGCATACCAAAGCCTATTTCGGCTATAGAACTATAATAATACAGAAAAATTTTATTTGCAATAGCTAAATATCAAAATTATTTACCAATACAAACAACCGCTCTAGCTGTTGTTATAGTACCTGTATTCACCTTAGATTCAGGTCCTCCAACATACCATGCTCTGTTTGCATTTAAAGCACCACTAGCCCAAAAAACTCTATCAAATATACCAAAATCTTTCAGTTTATTAGTAACCTCTATATTTGAGGATTTTATATTCGGATAGTTAGATGAACAACCACCACCTACATTCCCTCCACTAAATAATATGGATGGACCATTTGCCTGGCAATAAAATTGTATAAGTTCACCTCGCGTGGGTAAATGCATATTTATTTCCTCACATTTTTTTATTGCAGCATACCATTTGTTATCTGAACAAACTGTCTCATCACCCATTCCTTTTTCAGTACTATTACAAGTATTTATACCTGATTCGGTTTCACACGACTGATTTAAATCTTTTCCACAATAATCAAATCCAATAATTTTAAATTTTGTATATTCACCTATTGCCGGGTTTAAGTATCCATTGGGATTTGCAACTATGTAATCATTAAGTTTAGTTACCCCTCCTATAAATTCTATATCTGTTGGAACTGTTTTTTGAAGTTTTGATAAAAGAATTCTTTTTTCAATACTAATAAACTTAAATTTTAATATTAAATAATTCTACCAATTCTGCGATCATATAAAATGATCCGCAAATTATATTTAATTTCCCATCAAGAAAATTAATTTGTTCAGCATTTTTAAGTTCTTTTGATTTTATTGGACAATTAATTTTCAATTGATCAATTTCAGCTGAATTTTTATGTTGGAAATGATAAAAATAAACCTCATCTCCTTCATTAAAAAGTATTGAAAGCATTTTTTTGTAGTCTTTATTTTTTAAGCAACCAAAAATAAATCTCCTTTTTTCATACGGATAAATATTATCCAGACTATCTTTTAGTGAAACTATACCGTTAGGATTATGAGCTCCATCTATTATTAAATTTTTATCTTTTATATATTGAAATCTGCAAGAATGTTTTACATTTTTCAACCCATTTTCTATTTGCTCTTTGCTAATTTCAGGGAAACACTGATTAATAACAGCAAGAGCAAGTGCAAGATTTTCCTGTTGATAAGAACCTTTTAGCGCTAACGAAGAAGTATCACAAAAAGGAGCAATTATTTCTAATGGAGCACCGGCTTTCATCGTCATGTCATAATAAACTTCTTTACCCTCAATAACAAAACATGGACAATTTGGTTTAATTATTCCCGCCTTTTCAAAAGCTATTTTATCTAAAGTATCCCCAAGGCGCTCAGTGTGATCATAATCAACATGAGTAATTACAGAACAAATGTTCTTTTTAATAACATTTGTAGCATCAAACCTGCCCCCAAGCCCTGTTTCCAATACAACAACATCCACATTATTATCCGCAAAATATTTAAACATTACTGCAGTCAAAATTTCAAACTCAGTCAAATCTATTTCGTTATCATCTGCAAGTTTAGTAATTTCGAAAATATATTGCGCAAAATCTTGTTCAGATATTTTAATACCATTAATTTGTATACGTTCTGTATACTTAAAAATATGCGGGCTTGCATAAAGACCGACTTTTTTACCGGCATAACTAAGAATAGAAGCCAATATAGCACAAACAGAACCCTTCCCGTTTGTACCTGCAACATGAATACAATTCAATCTATCTTGAGGATTTCCTAAAATTTCTAAAATAGCAAAAATACGCTCTAAACCTAGAGAAATTCTAAATTTTGCTGAAGAAGTCAAAAGATTAACAGCATCACTATATGTTTTCAAACTATTTCAATCCTTTACGTTTATAAAAATCTTCAATAAACCCAGTATTAAAGTTACCACTTATAAAAATTTCATCTTCAATAATTTCTTGATGAAAAGGGATTGTAGTTTCTACACCGGTTACAACGTATTCTTTTAACGCACGGTACATTCTTCTGCGAGCTTCGTTTCTATCTCTGCCCCAGCAGATTAATTTCCCAATCATTGAATCATAATAAGGAGGAATTGAATAATCTTGATAAACATGAGAGTCAACCCTGACTCCATATCCTCCAGGGGCTAAATATCCGCTAATAGTACCAGGATTTGGCATAAAATCTTTCATTGGATCTTCAGCATTTATACGACATTCAATAGCATGACCGTTCAAATGAATATCGTCTTGCGTATAACTAAGTTTTTCACCGGAAGCAACAAGTATTTGCTCTCTTACGATATCGACACCTGAAATCATTTCAGTGACACAATGTTCTACCTGAACACGAGTATTCATTTCCATAAAATACCACTTGCCATCATGATCAAGTAAAAATTCACAAGTTCCGGCGCCTTCGTAATCTATTGCTTTAGCTGCGCGAACTGCCGCTGCACCCATTTGTTGTCTTGTTTCTTCATCAATAGCCGGAGAAGGAGCTTCTTCCAATAATTTTTGATGACGTCTTTGAATTGAACAATCTCTTTCACCCAAATGAACAACGTTTCCGAAACTGTCACCTAAAATTTGCACTTCAATATGACGAGGATTTTCAAGGAATTTCTCGCAATATACATCAGGATTTCCAAAGAAATTTTTTGCTTCTGACTGACATAATTCAAGATTTAAAACAACATCTTCATCGTTACGACAAATTCTCATTCCTTTACCGCCACCGCCTGCAGTAGCTTTTAATATAATTGGATAACCAACTCTGTGAGCGAAATTTTGAACTTCTTGAGCCGTTTTAACAATACCAGTTCCGGGAGTAACAGGAACATCATTTTCTATCATTGTTCTTCGAGCAGTAGCTTTATCACCCATTTTACGCATAGCATCACTGCTTGGTCCGATAAATTTTATTCCTTGTTTTTCGCAAATTTCAGCAAAATCTGCACGCTCTGACATAAATCCATACCCCGGATGTATAGCATCAGCTCCTGAAACCATAGCTGCAGACATAATTGCCGGAATACTTAAATAACTATCAGCACTTTTTGCAGGTCCAATACAATAAGCCTCCGTCGCAAGTCTTACATGCAAAGAATTTGCATCTGCTTGTGAGTATATTGCAACAGTAGGAATTCCTATTTCTCTGCACGCTCTTATTATTCTTACAGCTATTTCACCTCTATTTGCGATTAAAACTTTTCTAAACATAAATATCCTTTCAAAAGATACTAAGATATTAAAATATCTTAGCGTCTTACTGCTTCAGCATCTTAGTATCCTTCTATTCAACATACATCAAGACTTGCCCAAACTCAACAGGTTGACCGTCTTCCACACAGATTTCAGTAATTTTGCCTGTTGTTTCAGCCTTAATTTCGTTCATCATTTTCATTGCTTCAATTATGCAAACAACATCTCCCTGATTAACAGTTTTTCCGACAGTGACGAACGGTTCGGCATCAGGAGATGGAGCCATGTAAAACGTTCCTACCATTGGTGAAGTTACCGGTGTCCCTGATTTTTTAGCTTCTTCTTTTGCAGGAGCATTTACTGCTTGTTCATGTGCTGCGACAGCCTGAACAGCAGGAGCTTGTGCAGGGGCACTTACAATTGCCGGAGCAGTTTGAACTATTACATCTTTTCTAATTGTAATAGCCTGTTCTCCATCTTCTAAAGATATTTCCGATAAATCATTTTCTGATATTATTTGAGCTAGTTTTTCTATATATTCTGATTCAAATTTCATTTTATACTGTCCTTAATTAAATTCTATCTAAATATTCGTTAGATCTAGTATCTACACGAATAATATCGCCATTAGCTATAAAGAACGGAACGTTAACGACCGCACCTGTTTCTAAAGTCGCAGGTTTTGTACCTCCTTGAGAAGTATTCCCCTTTTCTGAAGGAGGAGTATCAACAACTTCTAACTCAACATGAGCAGGGATATCAACACCGATAACTTTCCCTTCGTGAAGAAGAATCATAACATTCATATTTTCTTTTAAGTATTTTTTACCATCTCCAACTTGAACTTCAGATACATGCAACTGATCATAAGTTTCATTATCCATCATTACATAATCTGAGCCTTCTTTATATAAATACTGCATTTCACGTCTGTCTAAAGTAGCTTTTGCAACCTTTTCACCTGCACGAAAAGTTTTTTCAACTACTTGACCTGTCATAACATTTTTTAATTTTGATCTTACGAATGCAGATCCCTTACCCGGTTTAACATGCAAAAATTCAACAACGGACCAAAGCCCATTGTCTAATTCGATTGTTAAACCTGTTTTAAAATCATTTACTGAAATCATATTTTTCCCCTTTTTAAAAGTTCAAACTATTATGCGAACACATACTATCACAAATAAACTTTTTTTTCAAAAACAAGGAAATATTGTTACAAATAAAAAAACAAAATAGTATTTTTCATGATAAAATAATTTATATGATAGACAGATATTCAAGAGAAGAAATGGCTAAAATTTGGGATTTAAATTCCAAATTTGATTATTATTTAAAAGTTGAACTTGCTGTTTGCGACGCATATGCACAATTGGGAGTTATCCCAAAAGAAACAGCTTGTAAAATCAGGGAAAAAGCACGCTTTAGTGTTGAACGAATTGACGAAATAGAACGCGAAGTTCGTCATGATGTTATTGCGTTTTTAACCTGTGTAAATGAAAGCTTAGGGGATTTAGGGCGTTATGTTCATGTGGGGATGACAAGTTCTGATGTTATTGACACTGCTTTTGCACTTCAAATTCAAGATAGCGGGAAAATTATTCTAAAAGATTTGGATATAGCAATTGAAACACTTAAAAAACTCGCAAATGCGAATCGTGAAACTTTATGTATAGGGCGTTCGCACGGAATACACGCTGAAGTAATGACTTTTGGGATAAAAATGTGCAGCTGGATTGACATTTTAACACGCCAAAAAGGAAATTTTATACACGCTCTTGAACAAATACGAGTAGGACAAATCTCAGGTCCGGTGGGAACATATAGTAATATTTCTCCGCAAATTGAAAAAATTACATGTAATAACCTTGGATTGAAACCCGCACCTATATCAACTCAAATTATTGCAAGAGATTATCATGCACATTTTATGCAATCTTTGGCATTGATTGCAAGTGTAATTGAACAATTCGCAACAGAAATCCGCCATTTGCAAAGAACAGAAGTTTTAGAACTTGAAGAAGGCTTTGGTAAAGGGCAAAAAGGTTCTTCCGCTATGCCACATAAAAAAAATCCCGTTTTAAGCGAAAATTTATGTGGTTTGGCACGCGTTGTAAAAGCTAATTCTATTACTGCATTAGAGAATATTCCTTTATGGCATGAAAGGGATATTTCGCATTCTTCCGCAGAAAGGATTATATTCCCTGACAGTTTAACATTAGTTGATTTTATGCTCAACAGATTTAATAGTATTATGGAAAATATTGTTATTCACAAAGACAATATGCTGAAACATACCGAAGAATTCGGAGGAATTGTATATTCTCAAAAAGTTCTTCTTTCTCTTATCTCAAAAGGTTTATCAAGAGAAGAAGCCTATGTAATTGTCCAAAGAAACGCACTCAATGCATTTCAAAATAACGGGAATTTTAAAACGAATTTATTAAATGACGATGAAGTAACCTCGCGTTTAAACAATGAAGAAATTAACGCAATTTTTGATCCTCAAGCATTTTTGGGCAATATTAATACAATTTATAAAAGAATTTTAGGCTAAAAATTCAGCTAGAATTGTGTTGCTGATTAACGCACCTTTAGGAGTAAATGCATAACCTTGCGGAGTTTTTCTCAAAAATTGTGAATACTTCAAAAGAATATTTTTATATTTATTTTCAAAATCTATTGAATATTTTGAATTAATTTTGTCAACATTTACGCCCTCGATAATTTTACGAAAGCCAAGAAATATTTCTTCTTCAAGTTTATCCTGCAAAGTTTCACATTTTGTGACATTATGCTCAATAGGATTATCTATATAATCTTTGATAGTTTCTTTATTTCCATAACGAATACCGTTTTTATATCCATGCGCAGAAACACCAAAACCATAATATTCTTCATTATTCCAATAATTCAAATTATGTTTGGAATTGTAATTAGCTTGAGAAAAATTACTTATTTCATAGTGTTCAAAACCTTTAGAAGTTAAAAATTCGACTGCCTCAAGATACATATCTGCTTGTTTGTCATCATCCGGAAGATTTTTGGGAATATGAGAAGAAAAATAACAACCGCTCTCTATAGATAAACCATATAATGATATATGCTGAATTCCAAGCTCAACAGCTTTTTTTAAATCATAAATAAACATTTCGATCGTCTGATCAGGAAGCCCATAAATAAAATCCAGACTTATATTTTTAAATCCTATATCTTGAGCTGCTTTTACTGCCTGAATCACTTGAGAACTATTATGCCTGCGATTAATTAACTTCAGAATTTTATCATCAAAAGTCTGACATCCAAGACTTATCCGATTAATACCAATCTCGTAAAGTTTTCTTATATATTCATAATTAACACTCTCAGGATTTAGTTCGGTTGTAATTTCGGTTTTATTATTTATATTAAAATGATTAATTATTTTTTCAAATTCATCAGAAGTCAATAATGAAGGTGTTCCTCCTCCAAAGTATAAAGTGCTTAATAGCTCATTTTCATAATTATAATTAATTTCTTTTTCAAGAGCCTTGATATAATCTTTTTTGAGTTCTAATGCAGGAAATGAAACAAATGAACAATAATGACATTTAGACTTGCAAAATGGAATATGAATATAAACACTTTTTACCATAAAATAGATTTTAACAGAATCATAGTTTAAAATCCAGCATTGAGAATATTGTTATGTTAAATGCTCCTGAGATTTGAAGTAAATTTGTATACCTTATATCAGTAAAACCACGTTCTATATCACTTATTGTCCTGATCGAAACATTAGCAAGTTCAGCAAGCTTTTCTTGCGACATATCCCTTTTTATTCGTTCAAGACGTATTTTATTTCCCAATTCCAATAATCTGATATCTTTTTTCATACATCAATTTTAAGGGATTGAAAATTTTATTAAATGTGTTATAATACAAGAATATGTGATATATCACATTTAAAAACATTTATTCACATTTAGGAGGCTCGGGACATGAAATTAAGAGGATTCACTCTCGCAGAAACATTAATCGCACTGGGGATTATCGGAATAATTGCAGCATTGACTTTGCCGACACTGATTACGACAATTTCAAATGTTGTAACAGAAAATCAAAAAGCGGTATTCCAAAGAAAACTGTCTAAGGGTGCTGATTTATTGAATATAGATAACGGCATCGGACCATATTATTCTGATACTGAATCATTTGTAAAACGTTTATCTGAACATTTAAAGATTGTTACAATTTGTGGTAAAGATAATCTTAAAAATTGTTTGACATATGATACAATTCAACAGAATGGAACAGAACCGTTCAATGTAGAGGACATTACAACAGATACTTTTACAGGATTAGCTGAAAATAAAGAGTATCTGGATGCTGCAGGATTTGTATTAGGGGATGGTACACCAATGATACTTACATACCAAAAAGATTGTCCTGTATCAGACCCTGATGAAGTAAAGTATTCAGGGAGTAAGAAAAATGCCATATCTAACCATACAAGCTGTATCGCAGGCTTTTATGATTTAAACGGAGTTAAAGGACCGAACAAATTTGGTAAAGATATTGTCCCTTTTAATGGCGTCTCAGGTCTAAAAAATACTTGGATATCTTTTGCAGGATTTAAGGTCACTACTCCTAAAGTTCCTAATCCTATAAAAACAGCAGATTATTGCGAACAAAACGGTAATAATTGGACATTAAAATCTGATTATAGAACAAATTATAATATAAACAGTTGTTGTACTAATTCTGGGTGCAAAACTACAGGTGATTATTGGGCAGGAGCAATGATTGAATGTAAAGATATAGGTGGGCATTTACCAACTGAGTCTCAATTAACAACTATTGCATCATATTTATATGATGACGGAAACTTAGCTTCTTATTCTATTAGGATAAATAAATCAAAATTAGGCCCTCTCGCTGGTTTTGATTTAGAATCCGGCGGAAGTATATATTTGTGGGGTACTAGAGATTCTGGTACTGATTATTACCGTCGCCATTTTGCTCGTAATTATACTGATGATGATTATATGGATGTTCGTAAACAGTCATATTTAATGGCGCTTTGTATAAAAGGGGATTAATTACCACAACGTATTATGAATTTATATCATAAATCCTTTATGATATAATCTAAAGTATGGATATCACTTATAAAACAAATAATTCACTTGAATTCGACAAAGTAAAAGAAGAACTTTCAAAATTCGCAAAATTTGAGCAGTCCCGAAATCTTTGTCTACGTCTTGTACCTTCAGATAACAAAGAAAAAATAAAACGTCAAATTGAATTTACACGCGAAGCTAAAAAAATTCTTGATTTGGCAAAAGAAACTCCCGTTGAATTCATTGCAGATGTTGCTAAAATTCAAACTCATTGTGCTATTTCATATCTTGACGAGCAAGAACTCATTGATTTAGCTAAAACTATGCGTTCTTCAAGATTGTTAAAAAGATTCATCTCTGATAACAGCGAAGATGATTTTATTATTAAAGAATTAGCTCTAAAACTTTTCTCTGAGCGCGAAACCGAAGAAAAAATTTTTGAAGTTTTTGACGAGAATTTAAAAATAAAGCAAAATGCCACTCCTGAACTCAAAGGACTTTATTCCTCCCTTCGCGATACACAGCAAAATTTGAGAGATACGGTTAATTCATTATTAAATAATCCGAATTTTTCGAAATATCTGCAGGATAATATTTACACAGAACGAGATGAACGGATTGTTTTTCAAGTTATTGCTTCAAATAAAAACAAAATCCCCGGAATTATTCACGATGTTTCGGCTTCTGCAAAAACTTTTTACATTGAACCTGCTCAAATTGTTCCTTTAAATAATAAAATTCGAGAAATTAAAGCAAGAATTCATCAGGAATGTATAAAAATTCTTGTCAGCCTGACAGATTTAATAAAAACTCACATAAATGAACTTGCTCAAAGCGAAAAAATAATGGCTGAAATAGATTTTCATTTCGTAAAAGCACGCTACGCAGTGAAATTGCAGGCCGTTGAGCCGGAAATAATTAATGAAAAAGAAATTTATTTTGAAAATATGAAACACCCTTTACTAATTTCTCAAGGATGTAATGTTGTATCAAACGATTTTGAAATAGGGAAAACATACAATTCTGTAATAATTACGGGCTCAAACACAGGAGGGAAAACCGTAACTTTAAAAACAATAGGACTTTTTATACTTATGGCAAAATCAGGGATGTTTCTTCCTTGTACTTATGCAAAACTTTATCCGTTTAAAAAAGTTTTTGCTGACATCGGGGATTCTCAAAGTATTCAAGAAAGTTTGTCCACTTTTTCGGCACACATGACAAATATTATTGAAATTCTGCATCAAAGTGATGAAGATTCTTTTGTGTTGCTTGATGAAATTTGTGCAGGAACAGACCCTGTTGAAGGCGCAGTTCTTGCTCAAGGTATTCTCGAAAAATTGGCTCAGAAAAAAGTTACAAATGTCGTTACCACTCATTATGGAGAATTAAAGGCTCTTGAGTATTCTAATTCATATTTTAAAAATGCATCAGTTGAGTTTAATACCGAAACACTACAGCCGACATACAAACTTTTAATAGGTATTCCGGGATTGAGCAACGCAATATCAATAGCTTCAAATTTAGGTTTGGATAAAGATATAGTTGACAAAGTGAAAACAACAATTATTACACAAAAAGATCCATCTTCTGCTGTTGTAGAAAAACTTCAGGAAACTCACCAAAAATTGTCAAAAAATCTCGAAAAAGCAGAAGAACTCAAAGAAACTTCTTTATCCATAAAAAAAGAATACGAAGAAAATCTTAATCAGGTGAAAAAAGACAAGAAAAAAACATTAAAAAATATCAAAAACAAATTTGACACCGAAATGATGACAGCTAGAGCTGAAATCAAAGACATCCTTGATGAACTCAGACGCGAAAAATCTGAAAAAATTGCGCGCAGAGCCTATTCCCGTCTCGCAAAACTTGAACAAAATTTCAGACAGGATATTGATGAAGTTTCAGACAAACATAAATATCTTGAAATTGATTGGGATAAAGTTGTAATAGGCGATTCAGTAATGCTAAAAAATCTTAATCAAAAAGTTACGATTTTATCACTTCCTGACAAACATAAACGTTTGACCGTAGATATGGGAAGCATGAAAATGAAAGTCAAAACAGATGAACTAGCCGTCATTGATGAAAATTACAAAGAATCTCCAAAAATAAAAATCCCAGGGACTTCCTTTAACAAATTTGAGCTAAAAAAATATTCAATATCGCAAACTCTCGATTTGCGAGGATTTAGAGTTGAAGAAGCTCTTGATGAAGTTGAAAACTACCTTGACAAAGCTAGTCTTGCAAATCTGACACCAGTTTATATAATTCACGGTCACGGGACAGGGGCACTTAAACAAGCAGTTAGAGATTTTTTAAAAACTTCTCCATATGTTGCGAAATACCGTCCCGGAGGAGAAAGTGAAGGCGGGGATGGTATATGTGTTGTAGATTTGAAATAATAAAATAAATATGATATGATGTTAAAAATTAAAAATAATTGGAGAATATAATGAATATAAAAGAATTAAGAGAAAAAAATGAACTTATAAATTTATTTTGTAACATAGCAGAAATACCTTCACCTTCAAGAAGAGAGGAACGAGTTTTAGATTGGATTTGCGATTATTGTGAAAACAATAATTTAAAATGCGAACAAGATGATTACAAAAATATTTATATTACAGTACCAGCCACTGATGAAACTAAAGAACCAATATTATTATCATCTCACGTCGATGTCATAGGTGATGATTCCCCAATTGAAACTTATCTTGAAGGAGATTTGATCAGAGCAAAAGGAAGAACTCTTGGAGCAGATGACAAAGCAGGTGTTGCTAATGCGCTTTATTTCGCAAAATACTTAGCAAATTCAGATATCAAACATGGCGGACTTGAAATACATTTTACCAGAGATGAAGAAGACGGAATGACAGGTATTAAAAATACCGATTTTAGTAAAATAAATTCAAAATACGTTCTTGTATTAGATAGTGATGCATTAGGTCAATGTTTGGTAGCGGGAGCAAGCTATGTAATGGTAGATTTAAAACTAAAAGCTCCAAAAGGAGGGCACTCTGGAAATGATATCGGTGATAACACAAGAGAAAATTCCGCGAAACTTATTGCCGATTTAGTTTCTGATATGCCTCAAGGTGTTTATTACTCCGAAGACGGCAAAGTAATAACTTCATGCAACATCGGAGGCATCAAAGCCGGAGATTTGAAAGTTACAAACGTTATTAATACTGATGCGGAAGCAACATATTCCATTAGAAGCTCAAATAAGAAGAAAGAAGATGAACTTATTGAAGTGATGAAAGACATTGTTGATGATTTTAACAATGAGTATGAAGGTATCGCTCATGCTGATATAAATTTCACTGTAAAAATGCCTATGTTTGAAAAAAATGAAGATGAATATTTACCTATATTATTTGAAACAGTTTGTAAAAAAATTGGAATAACACCTGAAATTTCATCATTTCATGCCGGTGCTGAAACTCATATATATGCAAATAAACAAAATGCAAAAGGAGAAACTTTTTCTCCATATTTAATTGGGTTAGCAACTGTTTGTAATATGCATTCATCTAACGAATACGTTGATTATAAGACTATGATTAAAGGTCAGGAACTTTTACAGGAATTTTTTAAAGCATATAATAGCTAAATATCCAAACCTGTGAACATTTCTAATGAAGTCACTGTCATTAATACAGGAAAATCTTCAACATTATAGCTTTTTACAAAATCAATGGCTTCGTTTCTGGCCATTTCAAGAATTTTTGCATCTCTCACTATATCAGAGATAATCAAATCAGGCAGACCGCTCTGTCTGGTGCCTAAAAATTCTCCAGGGCCACGGAGTTGTAAATCCTTTTCAGCAATTACAAATCCGTCGTTTGTTTGGGTCATAATGCCCAAACGATCAGCTGTTTCAGGCTTCCTTGAAGATGTTAACAGAACACAATACGACTGCAAATCACTTCTGCCAACACGTCCTCTTAACTGATGTAACTGAGAAAGACCAAATCTTTCTGCATTTTCAATAATCATAACCGTAGCATTAGGCACATCAACACCAACTTCAACAACTGTCGTTGAAACTAAAATATCATATTTCCCTTCTTTAAAATCATTCATTACTTCGTCTTTTTCTGAAGTTTTCAATTTCCCGTGCAAAAGTCCAACCCTAAATTGAGGGAATACTTCGCTTTGAAGTTTTTCGGCTTCAATAGTCGCAGCTTTGGCAGATAAAGTTTCACTTTCGTCAATAAGAGGATATACAACATAAGCTTGCCTGCCCTTTTCTACTTCTCTTTTTATTAAATCCCAAACTTTTTTATGTGAACCTGTTAAATATGTCTCAATTGGTTTTCTACCTTTTGGAAGTTCATTTATAACAGTCAAATCCAAATCTCCATGAACAGTAAGGGCAAGAGTTCTTGGAATAGGAGTAGCAGTCATAGTAAGCATTTGAGGATTTTGGGATTTCTTTTTTAATATATTTCTTTGCTTTACCCCAAATCTGTGCTGTTCATCCACAACAATCGCACCAAGATTATCAAAATCAATATTTTCTTGAATCAGTGCATGAGTTCCAACAGCAATATTAATTTGACCATTTCTCAAAGAGGTTTCAAATTCATTTCGAACCTTTTTACTCTGACTTCCCAAAAATAAACCTACACTCAATCCCAAAGGAGTAAGCCACTGAACGAGATTGTTATAATGTTGTTGAGCCAGAATTTCAGTCGGAGCCATAAATGCACCTTGATATCCGTTTTCAACTCCTGCCAAAAGCATAATAGTCGCAACTACGGTTTTTCCACTTCCTACATCACCTTGAAGAAGTCTTTGCATAGGAGCATCAGAATTTAGATCGTTTAAAATTTCGTTTACAGCCTGCTTTTGACCTGATGTTAATTCAAACGGCAGACTTTTTATAAATTTTTGAACAAGCCCGTCTTTATGAACCTGCAACGCATATGAAGGAGTGTTTTTTGCAGTATTTTCTCTTAATCTTATAAGTTTTAACTGTATTAAGAAAAGTTCTTCAAAAATCAAAGAGAATCTTGCTTGTTCAAGTTTTTCCATACTTTCAGGAAAATGTATCTGCTCTACGGCAGCTTTTTTATCTAATATTCCATATTTTGCCCGTATAAAATCAGGAAGAATATTTACTATTTCATTTTTATATATTTCAATAGCATTAAAAATGGCCTTACGAAGGGTTTTTATACTCAAATCTTCACACACGGAATAAATCGGGACTATTCGTGCTATATTAAGATTACTTTCTTTAAGAAAATCACCCTTCATAATTGAATAAGAGGTTTTGTCCATTGTAAGTCTTTGAGTATAATTATCAAATTTTACAATTCCTGACACCATAATTCCGGCATTTTTAGGGAATTGAGCTTTCATACGTTCTAATACATATCGATTCCCTTTCGCATTAAAAAAACAAAGTTCAAATCGACCGCTTTCATCTGCTATTGAAACTCTCGTTATTGAAAGATTATTTCTTGTATTAAATGTAGAAACAGATTTTATATAACCAAAAACAGTAGTAGTTTGACCTTCTTTTAAATCTCTAATTAAAGTACGTGAAGAATAATCGACGTGTTTTTTAGGAAAATACATCATTAAATCCTGTGCTGTATAAATTCCTAATTTGTTAAATTTATACGCAACTTTTGGACCAACACCTTTTATATACATAACATCAACTTCCGAAGGATGTTTCTTTCTTTGAGCATCGCGTTCTTTTTCTTCAACTTGTTCTGATGATTTTTTTTGCAATTCAGATTTAATAACTTTTATAAGATGGCTTATAGAACGCCTGCGCTCAGGAACAGAGACATACGGATAAACATCAAAAGCTTCTAACAGGACTTCCCAGCGGGGGTTATTTTTATTTTTTTTTACTTCTTTTTTTATTTCGCTCTTAATAAAATTAGAAAAAGTCTGCTCACGACCGCGAATATCAATATATCGATGTTTCGTTTCGATTTCAATAGCCTGCCGTATTCTATCCAAATTCTCCAACATAAAAGAATTTTAGCATAAAAGGGATATTTGGTAAATAAAAAACGAGCTATTTTATTTTTAACAGCTCGCTTTTTATTTATTATTAATTGTTACTTATCGCCTACACAAAGTACATCATGATAAATTGAATCGTCATTACCTCTCCAACTACCGCTGAGTTGATAACCACTTGGTCCATAAAAATAAATATCAGCAGAAGAAATACCATCGTCATCTTCGGATTCATAGCCTTCATTGTACCACAAAGCTATATAAGTAAATTTGCCAGAACTATGAGTTGTTAACCCATATGCATTTGCGGCTGCAATTATTGATTCTACACTAGTTGTACCACGCTTACCATTGGGCTGATGAAAATTTATAAAAGAATCTCCATACAATGATTGTGCAAATGGTATTAAATCTTCAAGAGTTGCTATTTTGTCTGTACCTCCACAAGCTCTAGCAGCTCCAGCATACTCATCCCCTCCCTCAGCACAATATTCTAAACCTAACTCATTTTTATGTTCCATGCATTCTTCATATTGCATTATTACATATTCATTCGGTGGTGCAATCAAACATTTACCGCTTGCGAGTTCAAATAGGCATCCGCCAGCTCCTTCTGATAATGCACTCGTTCCATTAAAACCTATTACATCATCTAGACGTTTTATATTATTACTTATTCGATTTGGGCCTCTAAAGCCGTTTAAATCATAAAAACCTTTGACACAGGAATAAGTTAAACTCGCACTCTGATTACTATTCCCCTTTGATGCCACTACATCAGGATCACTTACAGGACAATTCTTATTCCAAGACAATATCATTGGCGTTCCATCACCCAATACTATTCCAGCTACGTCGGTATAATTCTCTTTATCCAAGCCGAAATTCTCTCCGCTTGTTATCTTTGTTATATCAACCGTTTCATCACCAACTTTTACTGTGTCAGGAAAACAGTTTTTCATATCATCACCTGAA
>JAGAXG010000039.1 GCA_017941035.1 bacterium
CATTGGAGTCCCATCTCCCAATACTATTCCCGCTATATCTGTATAATTCCTCTGTATTCTTTTTATAAACTATGTTTTAAGTTTTCGCAAGGGAATAAATGTAATATTTTTTAACCTGAAATTTGCATATTTCTATGTTTATTGTATATTACTAGTAGTTACACTGGTTCGATAGGTTTTGCCCTAGTTCAGTTTTGAATGGAGCTTTGTAACTCGTAGTACAACACATAAAATAAAGGAGAAAAGCGATGCCAGTAGCATCTATGATTGAACTTTTAGAAGCAGGTGTACATTTCGGACACCAAACACAAAGATGGAACCCTAAAATGAAACCGTATATTTACGGTGCTCGTAATGGAATTTACGTTATTGATTTAAGAAAAACAACAGATTTACTTGACGAAGCTTATGATTTAGTAAGAGAATACGCGGCTAAAGGACGTAATGTTCTTTTTGTCGGAACTAAAAAACAAGCCTCAGAAGTTGTTGCTGATGAAGCAAAAAGATGTGGCGCATACTACATCAACAGACGTTGGTTAGGAGGTATGCTTACAAACTTTGAAACTATCAGAGGAAGAGTTAACAAATTGAAAGAATTGGAAGAATTTATTTCTAGCGGTCACATCGAAAAACTTCCGAAAAAAGAAGTTTCTCAAATCAATAGACAACTTTCTAAATTATCTAAAACTTTAGGCGGGATAAAAGATATGAGAGGTTTGCCTGATATAATCTTCGTTGTTGACCAAGAAAAAGAAGAAATAGCAATTAAAGAAGCTAACAAATTAGGAATTCCTATTATATGTTTAGCAGACACTAATGCTAATCCTGACGGAATTGACAAAATTATTCCAGGGAACGATGATGCAATACGTTCTATTCAATTAATTGCATCTAAACTAGCAGATGCTGTTTTAGAAGGAAAACAATTGAGAGAAAATAAAGCTGCTGAAGCTAAGAAAATTCAGAAAATTTCAGCTGAAGATGCAGGTGCAGTAGAAGAAACTGCTAAAGTAGAAGAATAATTAAAGATAATAAGGTTCTAAGGCACTAAGTTATTAAGAAATAATTTATTAATCTTAGTGCTTTATGAACTTAATATCTTAGTATCTTCAATAAAGTAGTATTAATTAATATAGGAGAGATACAAAATGACAATTACAGCTCAAATGGTAAAAGAACTACGTGATAAAACCGGAGCAGGTATGATGGATGCAAAAAAAGCTTTAGTTGAAGCTGAAGGCGATATGGAAAAAGCTCAAGAAGTTTTACGTCAGAAAGGTATTGCTTCTGCTGATAAGAAAATGGGCAGAATTGCTGCAGAAGGTCGTGTAGATTCTTTTATCGATGAAAACGGCGGTGCGATGATTGAAGTAAACTGCGAAACTGACTTTGTAGCAAAAAATGAAGAATTCAAAGCTTTAACTGCAGGTTTGGCAAAGAATGTTGAACTTCAAAAACCTGCTGATGTTGATGCTTTACTTGGAATGACTTGCAAAGATTGCGGTAAAGTTATTGCTGACGCATTGAAAGAAAAAATCGCTTCTATAGGTGAAAAAATCACTGTAAGAAGATTCGTAAGATACGAAGGCGCTGTTGCTACATATATACACAACGGTAAAATAGGTGTTTTATTAAACACTGATACTAAAAACGATGAGTTAGCAAATGATTTGTGCTTGCACATTGCTTCTTGCGCTCCTCAGTTCGTTACAAGAGATGAAATTCCTCAATCTGTAATCGAAGAAGAAACAAGAATTGAAATGGGTAAAGAAGATTTACTTAAAAAACCTGAACAAATCAGGGGGAAAATTGTTGAAGGTAGAATTAACAAGTTAATGGCTGAAAGATGTTTACTTGATCAAGCTTTTGTTAAAGATCCAAGTGTTACAGTAGGTGAATTAATTCAAGGAAAATTAACTGTTAAAGCATTTACAAGATACGAATTGGGCGAAGGTCTTGAAAAACGTCAAGACAATTTTGCTGAAGAAGTTATGAATCAAGTTAATGGATAAACTTAACTTCTAAAACTTAAAAAATAAACCTCTCTATATTTTAGAGAGGTTTATTTTATTTCTTCGAAAATATAAGTAATATATCCGGTGAATAAATTTCAGAGTGCTGCAAAACAAAATCTTCGCATTCGGATATGTTATTTATCCTACGTCCTGCGAAACAAGAAATTCCTTGATTATCGCCTGAAATCTTAGGAGCGATAAACTGATATATTTTATCGACAAAAGGAAGGAAACTTCCGTTTAATTTCCCGCCTGCTTCAACTAATATGCTCATTATTCCTATTTCATAAAGTTTGTTTAATACAGATTCAATATCAAGTTTTTCCTTGTTTACAGGTACTCCTATAAATTTAATATTTTCAGTATCTGGATGAGAGAATTTTTCATCATGGAAAACATAAATTTCCCCTTGATTATATATTTCAAAATTCAAATCTGTTTTTAATTCTCTATCTAAAATTATTTTTTTCTTATGAAGCATTGCCGGATTATCTGCAATTACAGTTGATGACGATGTTAGAATTGCATCGTATTTATTGCGAATATATTTAACTTGGTTTCGAGCTTTGGAAGATGTTATCCATTTTGAACTGCCATTTTTACATGCTATTTTTCCGTCAATTGTTGTTGCAGTTTTTATCGCGATAAAAGGCTTATGCTCTGTATGGTTTTTAACAAATGCTTCATTAAGTTCAATACATTCTTTTTCTAACACAGGTCCGACAATTTCTATACCCGCATCCTGTAATTTTTGTAAACCTTTCCCAGAAACCAGAGGATTCGGATCTTTCATACCGTATACAACCCGTTTTATACCTTTTTCAATAATTAAATCAGTACATGGAGGAGTTTTTCCATGGTGGCAACAAGGTTCAAGATTTACCACTAAAGTGCAATCTTTTGCATCGTCAAGCTTTGATAGTGCACTTCTTTCAGCATGATATTCACCATATCTTATATGGCAACCGGTAGAAAGAATTTTTCCTTTAGAATTTAAAATTACACAACCGACTAACGGATTCGGAGAAGTATTTCCTTGAGCAATCTTAGCCAGTTTGATGCATTTTTTCATTTCATTTATATACTTTTTCATGATTGTATTTTACACTAAACCATGATAGATTGAAATAGGTTAGAAATTGGAGAGCACAATATGGTTGATATAAGATACATTCATCACAGCGCATTTGAATTTAAAAATAATGATAAAGCTATTTTGATTGACCCATGGGTTGATAAAAATTCTGATTATAATTGGAAAGATTCCCCAATTACAGATATTTTTTTAACTCACGCACACGGCGATCATCTTGGCAATGCCGTAGAAATTGCAAAAGACAAAGATATACCTATAACAGCGATTTTTGAAACAGCAAATTATTTAAAAGACAAATTTGGAGTAAAAATTAGACCTGTAGGACAAGGAGGATGGATTAATTATTCTTGGGGACGCGCAATATTTTTACCGGCTTTTCATTCTAATTCTTTGCCGGATGGCACATACGCAGGAGTCGCTTCAAGTATTTTGTTAGACATAGACAATGTAAGAATTTTCCATGCAGGTGATACATGTTTAACAAGCGAAATGAAAACTATTAGAGAACTTTATGCACCACAAATAGCCCTTCTGCCTATTGGGGGTAATTATACAATGGATGCAGATCACGCAGCGCTTGCGGCAAAATGGCTTGGAGTTAAAACTGTAGTGCCAATGCATTACGGAACTTTCCCTGAAATTGAAGCAGATTTAAAACGTTTCGCTTCTTTAATTTCTTTAGGAAACACCAATTGCCAAATATTTGAACAACAACCTGCAAATAAATAGAGAGGTTTTATGAACATATTATTTATTATCGATAGAATTGAATTAAAATATTTTGAATTCAATAAGTTGGTGACAAATTTTTGGATTATAAAAAGTCTGTTAGAAAGAGAAAATAATGTTAAAATAGCCACAATAGATATGCTTAAATTGAAATTAGGGAAAGCATATTGCTCTTGCTATGATTCATACTTATTAAATGAAAATATCTTTTACAAAAAGAACAGCTTGACTGAAATTGAAATTGAAAAATTTGATATAGTAATGTTCAGACCTGATCCTCCTGTAGATTTAGACTACATAAATGCGACTTATATACTTGACTTTGTAGATAGAAACAAAACTTTAATTTTAAATAACACTAATGCTATACGAAACTTTAATGAAAAACTTCATGCAGTTTTGTTCAATGATCTAATGCCTAAAAATATTGTAACTTCCTCATTTATAGATATTTTAAAATTTTTAGACGAAAATGAAGAAATTATCTTAAAACCGCTAAATCAATGTTTTGGCGGTGGGGTTATGTATTTAAAAAAAGGAGATAAAAATACTGCTGTTATTATAAATCAAATGACACAAAACAGTAAAAGAATGCTTATGGTGCAAAAGTATATCCCACAAGCTCAATATGGAGACAAAAGAGTATTATTTTTGGGAGAAGAAATTTTACCTTACTGCGTACAAAAAGTTCCTTCAAATAATGATTTTAAATTTTGCGAGCACTCAGATGCAAATATTTTGAAAGCAGTTCTGTCTGATGATGAAATAAAAAAATTTAAACCTGTAGCTAAAAAATTAAATTCGATGGGAATACCTATGGTTGGACTTGACGTTATTGATGGAAAAATTATAGAAATTAATGTTACAAGTCCATGCTACTTTATAAAAGAAATTAACGGTCATTTTGGATGCCACATTGAAAATGATATTGCGGATTTTATACTATCTCAAGCCCTAGAAAAAACTTCGACATCAATATCATCATAAGTATTTGTATTAAAATATGCACAAGATGCAACCATAGAAGCATTGTCAGTACAATATTTCATTATAGGAGCATTTACTCTGTAACCGTATTTTTCAAATTCAAATATTTTACGTCGTATTTCGGAATTTGCTGCTACACCGCCTGCAATAACAACTTGTTCGTAGCCGCGTTCATTTAGCGCTTTTTTTAGTTTTTTAGCTAATGTTTTAGATACACACTCTTGAAAACTTGCGCAAACATCTTTTACTTGTTTTTCTGATAATTCTCCGTTGTTTTCTTCCTTCAATTTTTTAACCAAACGCAAAACAGCAGTTTTTAAGCCACTAAAACTGAAATTGTAATCCTCAACTCTTGATATAGGAAGCTCATATGCCATAGGATTACCTTCCTGAGCCAGTTTATCTAATTTTGGGCCTCCTGGGTATGGCAAACCAATTAAACGAGCAACTTTATCATAAGCCTCTCCAACTGCATCATCAATAGTTTCCCCTAAAATTGTCTGCTTTGAATAAGATTCAACATCAATAATTTGAGTATGTCCTCCACTTATCAAAAGAGCCATAAATGGAGGTTTTAAATCTGTATCAATATAATTTGCACAAAGATGAGCATTAAGGTGATTTACTCCTATGAATGGCTTATCATGAACTAATGCTAAGGTTTTAGCAGCATTTAATCCTACTAAAAGACACCCAACAAGACCAGGACCAACTGTTCCGGCAAAAGCGGTTATATCTTCCGGCTTAAGTCCTGATTTAGAAAATGCTTCTTCAACAACGATATTAATAGCATCCATATGTTCTCGAGCAGCAATTTCAGGAATTACTCCACCATATTTTTCATGGGTTTTGATTTGAGAAGCAACAATATTTGCGATAACCTCACGTCCATTTTTTACTATTGCACAAGCAGTTTCATCACAACTGGATTCAATTGCCATTATATAATTATCGTAACCTGAATCAGGTCCGATTTTTACCGTTTTTTCACTAAATAAGCATTTCTTTTTCATAACTAAATAGTACTACAAAAAAAAATAATACCTTATATAGGTATTATTTTTTTTATTTAAATTGTGATAATCATCTATTCTATATCAAGATTATCTGCGGCTTGAAGCTGTTGTTTCATGATATTATTCATTACTGCATCCACTAATAACTCATAGGATTTCTTGTTTTCAATACCAGGAAACTCCTCTTTGAGTTGGGCTCTGACCATTGCTTCCAGCTCATTTGTGTCAGAAAAAGTTCCAAGATCAACACCGGTTATAGATTCTAAATAATCGGTCGTGCTCTTATCTAAATTATTTTTGTTCGAAAATAACGTCCAACGAGATTTGGGACTAATACTTTCCTGTAATTTACGTACAATCTTTAAATTTTTAATACGGTCAAACATTTACTACCTCTAACCTTTTTTACTATCTTGTACTATTGTAAAATATACTCAAAAAAATAATTGACTTATTTACAAGTTTTATTTACAAAATTTAACAATTACTTAAAACTCAATTATAGTTTGCTAAAATCAGTTATGAACTCATATTTCTGTTTTAACAAACTTAACAATGCAATTCTATTATTCTTAATATTTTCATCTTTATCCATGACAAGAACATCTTCAAAGAATTTTTCAACTGCCGGATTAAGATTTTCTAATTGAGAAAGATAATTTTTATAATTATCGGTTTCTTTAATTTCTATTACTTTGTCATAAAGAATTTTTTCTGCTTGAACAGTAAAATATTTTTCATCAACACTTGCAAACGTATCGTCTTTAATTATCCTTATTACACGATTTGCATTTTCTATAAGCTCATTTGCATCTAACTCTTTTACAATTTCAACGCGTTTAACATAGTCAGATATATCTTTTAAAGGATTTTTTGATGCACAAGCTTCAAGAATATTTTTATTATATTTTTCTAAAAGGAAAATTATCATTCTTTGAACGAAAAATTCTTTAACTTCTTCAAAGCAAGAACTCTGCACCGGCAAATTATCTATAGCGATTTGAATATATTTTTCTACATCAATTTTCAATCCGCTGTCAAGAATCGTTTTTATCACTCCTAACGCACAACGTCTCACCCCTAGCGGGTCTGACGAACCTGTAGGTTTTTTCCCTCCGGCAAAAACAGCACAAACAGTATCTATTTTGTCTGCTATACCAACAATTTGACCTTCTATGCCGACAGCCGTCTCACTTTCAGCATTGATAGGGAAATAGTGTTCTTTAATACCTTGAACAACTTTTTCATTTTCACCTGAAACTTTTGCATAATCAGCACCTATAAAACCTTGTAATTCAGTAAACTCAAATACTAAATGTGTAGTTAAATCTGCCTTACACAAAAGAGCAGTACGCTCTATATTTTCAGTATTTAAACCTAACTCTTGACCAATTTGTTTTGATAGATTTATAATCCTTTGAGTCTTATCAAACATAGACCCCATACCTTTTTGAAAAGTAACACCTTTTAAACTTTCAACATAATCTATCAAAGGTTTTTTAGTATCATCTTTAAAAAAGAATACGGCATCATCAAGTCTTGCCTTAATAACACGAACATTTCCTTCTTTAATATTTTTGAATTCATTACCTATATAATTTGTCATAGTGATAAATTTATTTATCAACTTTCCATCTTTTTTCAAAGGGAAATAACGCTGATGAGAAGTCATTACAGTAACACAAACTTCTTGTGGAATAGTTAAATACACAGGATCAAATTCGCAAACAACAGGAACTGGATATTCAGTTATAAATGTAACTTCTTCCAATAAATCATCTGTCATATATGGTTCTGCACCAAGTTTTAACGCTTCTTCATTTGCTCGTTTAATTATAAGTTCTCTTCTTTCATTTTGATTAACAATAACACAAGCATTACGCATAGATTCAACGTAATCTTCAGGTTTACTAATAATTACTTGTTGCTGAGCAAATCTGTGACCTCGAGAAATTCTACCTGACTCTTTATCAATTATCTTAATTTTTACTTCTTCATTATCCAAAATTGAAACAATCCATTTTATCGGACGTGAAAATTTTTCATCATTATAACCCCAGCGCATAAAATGAGCACCCTGAAGCCTCATAAATATAGAAGAAACATTTTCGGCTAACAAATCTTTTACAGGTTTACCTGATACAAGAATTTTTGCCTGCACATAATTATTATCTACGTACAAATCACAAGGATTTAAACCATTTTTAGAAGCAAAACCTTCTCCTGCTTTTGTCAAATTACCATTCTCATCAAAAGCAATTTTAGCAATAGGGCCTTTAACAATTTTTATTTCATCGGCAGTTTTTTCACCCAAGCCGTAAACTAATACCGCTAAACGGCGAGGGGTAGCATATACATCTATGTTACTATAATTAATTTTGTTATCTGCTAAAAATTTATTAAACCCAGATTTTAATTGCCCAACAGCCTGCGGAATGAATTTGTAAGGTAATTCTTCTGTTCCGACTTCCAATAAATATGTACTCATGTTATTCCTCTCTATACTAAACTGATTATATAAAAAGCATAGATAGATGTAAAGTTACTTTGTAAAAATCCATGTTCCCTTTGGAGTAGTATATACAGTAGGTTTCTTTTCGACAGTTTTATATTTATACTTTATGACGATTTCTTCGTTCTTTTTTTTCTCTTTTTTTTTTGGGCTACTTTTTTCTCCAAAGGTTTTATTTCGTTGAATGCACTTGCCATCAAAGTAGAAGTATATACAGGTGTAGTATGGGCATAATCAAACAATATTACACCATTTGCATTCATTTTCCTTGTTTCAAAAATTTGTCTGATTAAATCCTCAGAAGAGCCGCCCATAAAAGTTACAAAAAGACCTGCATAAAGCTCAGTTTGAGAAGATTTTGAACTTATTACATCATTCATCATTGAAGATAACATTTTTGAATCATAAGTTAAAAACAGCGGAGTGAAACCATCTATATAATTATTAAAAGACCAATTTCTCCAATCTTGCTGTTTTGAAGCCAGAGCTGAGGCTATATCAGGGAAAATAACAGCACTTACATATACATTATATTTTTTACCAATTTCACCAACAGATTTTACGAATTTTGTAACATTATTTCTTCGATAAGAATTCCAATCATACCAAAGAGCATCTGCGGTTGTAAGTTCTAAAGGATCAACTCCGTAAATATTTTGAAAATCATTTCTTGCAAATTCTGTAAATCCCCAAGCAGATAAGTCACTTCTTGAACTTGAATTAGGATATCTGATATAATCCAAATTTATACCATCAGGCTTATATTCTGTAATAATCTCAGTAATTAATTCTTTCAAAAACTCGTGTACTTCAGGATTCGCAGGATCTAAGAAATAACCGTTATGTTCAGAAACAGATTTTGTAGCCTTCAGAGAATTTGCATACTGTTTCGTTTTATTTCCCCAATCAGGATGAATTGAAAGAATAGATGTCTGGTCATAATCTGGATTTTTGTTACCTACATAAAATGATTGAAACCATGTATGAACTTTTATTCCTCGTTTATGTGCTTCTTCTATCCAAATCTTTAGGGGGTCAAAATTTGAAAAATCTTCATTTTGGACAGTAAAACCATATTTATTCATAGTTTTACTTGGGAAAATTGTTTTGCCGTGAAAGTATGTTTCTAAAAATACACTATTAAAACCTGTTGATTTTAAATTATCTAAAGTTGCAATAATCTGTTCTGCACTTTTTTCTGTAGGTCTTAACCAAATGCCTTTTAGTTCTTCCGATTTGTATGGCAAAGAAGTTTTTATAGCCATATTAGCTTCATCAATAGCCTCTTGAGTGTATTGTTTTAATATCGCCATATTTTTGTTTGAACTTTCGGCCATTTTTAAATAATTTTGCGCCATTTGTATATGCCCTAAAGCAAGTTGTGAATTATAATTAGGTAAAGTATTTTTATAATAATCAATATAATACTGAGCTTCTTTAATTTTGGCTTGAGCATCAAAAATTAAACTTTCAGATGTAGTATAAACTGTAATAGTCGAATTAATCATATCAATAAAAATTTTAGAACCAACAGAAACATTCTGTGAGATCCAATTTTTCGCAAGACCGTGACCACTTATTACTACACCATCAGAAGGGATAGAAGAATCAGCTCCACTTAATGAAGTAACTATATTCCCTTCTACAATTGCTTCAGTCCCAAATTCATTTGTACCAGTGTGCATTCCGTAAGACGAAGTATAAATAACGAGCTTGTTAGGACCTCTTCCTCCAGGATAAGAACTTGCGCCATAAACTGGATCTATTAAATCTATCCTTTTAGTAGCTTGCTTGAATACAACTTCAGAAGAATTTAAAGTTATTGGGGTAAATACTTTTGCAAGCGCAGGTTGTTCAATTTCTTCTGAAATTATTGAATCTTGAGAAAATATAACACCGGAATTAACATCTTCCGCTTTTACATTTGTACAAGATATAAACAGGGTTAAAAGTATAATTGTTAAATATTTTAATTTCAATTTATTGTCCTTTATAATAATTAGTGTTTTGATATTTAATACTCTCTATTTCTCGTATTTTGTCAGGTATTTCTTCACTTGACGGATTTTTTAGAAACATTTTTTTATAATAAATAGAAGCTTTTTGCAAATCTCCAAATTTTTCATATATTACAGCCATTTTTTCAAGATTTTTTGAATTTTCATTCAAACCAAATTCAAATGCTTTTTTGTAGTATTTCAATGCTTGTTTGTAATTATTTCTTCTGTAATAAAAATCACCAAAATAGTAATTTAAGAGCGGGTCTTTATAATTTATACCTATACCTTGTGAAAAATACGCTTTAGCATATCTATCTTCTCCGGAAAAGTCATAAAGTCTTGCTAACATGGTTACAGCATGGAGATTTTTTTTATCTGCAAGAGCAACTATATTATACTGCGCTTTTGCATTTAGAACGTAAGCTTTTTGTCTTTCTATGTCAGTTTCTACCATTGCCATTGCAAAAGACTCATCCGCATTTTTTAATACAATATCTTTGTCTATTTTTGAATAATCAATGGCTATACTACTATTGTCTATATGCCCAAATTTTGTAGAATAAGAAGGGCACAAAGAAAAAGATATAATAGCAAATATAAATGCAATTCTTTTACAAATCTGTATAACTTGGAGATGGAAGTGTGTCATGATGATAAAAAGAATAATCCTCTGCTGCAGGGTCCAAATATTGATATAATTTTCGCCAGAATTTTTTTGCTTTATTTGATTTCATATATTTTATTTCTTCACTTGAATAATATGCCTCTCCCAAAGCTCTTGCACGACTAACATTAACAGTATCATAAACTTGCTTTGAGTAACCATTGTTTCTTAAGTATTCCTCTGTTATAGTTTTGTCAACGGAAACTGCAGAATTAGCTTGAATCTGAAGAACCATAAATAACGTTACTAATAATAAAATTTTTCTCATAATCACCTCTTTGCAAAACATTATATCTTTATTTTAAATGGTTTGCAATTATATTATAAATTATTTACATAAAAAAATGCATAGATTATTTGTATGATTTTATAATAATTTCTTCAAATTTGTCCAATAACTCCTTTTCTGGGACTCTTGCTATAATTTCACCTTTTTTAAAAATATAGCCTTCCTTTATTCCTCCCGCAATTCCAAAATCAGCATGTTTAGCCTCTCCGGGGCCATTTACTGCGCAACCCATCACCGCAATAGTTATATTTTTATCAAAGTTTTTAAATCTCGCTTCTACTTTTTTTGCAAGATTAATAAGATCAATTTGAGTACGACCGCAAGTTGGACAAGAAATAAAATTTACTCCCTTTTGCCTCAAATTTAAACTTTTTAAAATATCATATCCGGCATAAACTTCTTCGACAGGATTTTCTGTTAAAGAAACTCTTATCGTATCACCAATACCTTCTGCAAGAAGAGCTCCAATACCAATTGATGATTTTATAAGTCCGCCGCGCATAGTACCTGCTTCAGTCAGTCCAATATGAAGAGGATAATCAACTTTTTGTGCAATAGAACGGTAAGCCTCTATTGTGGTAAAAACATCTGAAGATTTTAATGAAATTTTAATCAAATCAAAATCCAAATCTTCCAATATTTTTACGTGATTTAAAGCACTTTCAACCATTTTTTCAAAAAGTGGGATATTACGCTCTTGCAAAGATTTTTCTAACGATCCCGCATTCACGCCTATTCTTATAGGAATTTTTTGTTGTTTTGCCAGTTTAACAACTTCTTGAGTGTGTTCAATTTTTCCTATATTTCCCGGATTCAATCTTAATGCTGAAATACCATTATTTATACATTGAATTGCTAACCTATAATCAAAATGAATATCTGCAATCAAAGGGACAGGCGAAATTTTCACAAGTTCTTTTATAGCTTCTCCGGCATCTTTATTTAAAACAGCTAGCCTTATAAGCTCGCAACCTGCATCTGCCAGTTCTTTTATTTGTCTTGATGTAGATTTTATATCCCGTGTATCCGTATTACACATGGATTGAACACTTATAGGATTATTATTACCAATTTTTACATTCCCAATGTAAAGTTCTTTTGATTTTCGTCTTTTTATCATAAAATAATTGTATCACAATAACGAAAGAAACGGAGAAAATTATGAGAGTTGCAGTATTATCGGATATTCACGGAAATGTTCAAGCTCTTGAAGCAGTAATGACTGATGTCATTAACCAAAAATGCGAACATGTATATTGTCTTGGAGACTTGGCTCTTGCAGGACCTCAGCCTAAAGAAATTATAGACTATGTAATGGAGCAAGAAAATTGGACAGTAATACAAGGAAATACTGATAAAATGATTGCTAATTTTGGACCTGAAGTTTTAGAATTTTTAGAAGCTCAATATCCAATAATGGCAAATGCTCTTGCTGATGATGTTAAACAGCTTGATGACTTATACAGAGCATATATGTCAGCACTGCCACCTCAATTGAGTCAAATTCTTGAAGGCAATTCTGTTTTATTTGTCCATGGATCTCCTAGAGCGAATAATGAAGATATATTACCTGAGATGCCATTAGAAGAAATTGAAGAAATTATAGATGGGACTTCTGAAAAATTAATTCTTTGCGGACACACTCATATTCCTTGCGGGTATCAGACAAATACAGGACAGACAGTAGTAAATGTTGGAAGTGTAGGACGTCCAATGACAGATAAACCTCTTGCTTGTTATGTCGTTATTGATTTTGAAGAAGGTTCTTTTGAATTAAGACATAGATTTATACCATATGATAATCACACAGCAGCTCGATTAATGTCTTCAAGAGGTTTTGTCGGAGCTGACAGATTATCGGATTTATTATTGACTCCAACAAGCAGGCACATATAATCATGCAAATACTATCTGGACTTACACTAAACGAAATCGAAAATTTAACAGCCAAATTAGGGGCCAGCAAATTTCGCGCCCGTCAAATTCACAACTGGATTTATCTTAAATCTGTAAAAGAAATTGACGAAATGACTGATTTATCTAAAAAGTTTCGTGATGAATTAAAAACAATTGCCAAAATATCAGAAATAAAGCTTAAAGTAAAACAAGTAAGTACTGATGGAACAATTAAATATCTTTTGGAATTTCCGGATGGTGAGTGCGTAGAAACAGTACTAATGAGATTTGACAATAGAGCGAATCTTACTGCATGCGTGAGCTCTCAAGTCGGCTGTGCCGTAAATTGCTCATTTTGTGCGACAGGTAAAAGAGGATTTATAAGGAATTTAACATACAAAGAAATTATAGAACAAGTCTTGATGATTCAGCGCGATACTGGATTAAAGGTTACAAATGTTGTTTTTATGGGACAGGGAGAACCTTTATTAAATCTTGACAATGTTTTAAAAGCAATGGAAATTTTTAACAAAGATTTCCAAATTGGAGCTAGACGTTTAACAATATCAACATCTGGAATAATTCCAAAAATAAATGAGCTTGCGAATATCAATATGCAATCAACACTTGCGCTATCTTTACATGCCCCAAATCATGAGATTCGATCTAAAATTATGCAGATTGAAAACAAATATCCTATGGATAAGCTTCATACAGCTCTAAAAAATTACACTGATAAAACAGGGAGAAGAATAACTATAGAATATCTTTTGATAAAAGACTTGAATGATACAGCTGAGAGTGCAAAGCAACTTGCACATTATCTTTATGATATAAAATGCAACATTAATTTAATTCCATATAACCCAACAGAAAAAAATGACTATCAGCGCCCATCAAATAATTCTATAATGAAATTCAAATATTTAATTGAACATGCCGGCAAAAAAGTGACAGTCAGATTGGAACGTGGAGCAGATATCGATGCAGCATGCGGACAATTAAGAGGAAAAGTTAATTAAAAAAATTTTTTATTAGCATAAAAATTTTTTACAAGTTTTTATTGAAATAAAATGACAAAAATTATTCCAATTAATTCAGAAACTACAAAAACCAGTATCTTTTATATAAATGATTTTCACGGAAAAACAATAAATATGGAGCGTACAGTAAGCGCTTCAAATTGTTTTGACGCAAAAAATAAAAATCGAAAAGATTTAGATACTTTAAAGCTCTCATCAGGCGATATTATGCTTGGAGAAAATATTACAACAAACAAAATATCAGTAATCTTCCAAAATGTTATAGGCGTTGACGCTTCTACATTAGGAAATCATGAATTTGATATTCAAGAAAATGCAAAATATATAATTCCTGATATCAAATATGATGTAATTTCAAGCAATATAAAAATTAATCCTGAAAATCCTTTATCTAAAGTTGTAAAATCTTCAGTAATAGAAGAAAAAAACGGGAACAAATACGGAATAATTGGAATTACCCCTATTGATTTATTTGAGCGTTCTAAACAAGGAATTATACAAAAAGATATTTCCGTAGATAACCCGACCCAAACTCTTAAAGATATTCAAACAGAAATAAATAAATTAAAAAGCAAAAGTATAAACAAAATAATATTACTATCCCATCTTGGTTATACTTTAGACAAGATAGTTGCAACTAAAACAACAGGACTTGATATAATTATAGGAGGGCATTCACACGAACTTGTATTTGATGTAAAAGAGGGTGAAAATCTTTTCTACAACAAAAACGGGGAACCGGTAGTAATAACTCAAGCAGGACGCGACGGAGAAAACTTTGGAATCCTGAATTTGGAATTTGATAAAAATGGAATTATTAAAAAAGTTCAAAATAATATCGGATACACCAAAGATTTTAGACGAAATCTCTGTGCAAAATATTTATTTGATAAAATATTTGGGGATAATAAGACCTACGGGCAAATAAAATTTGCCCCTCCAAAACCAAATAATGAATTGATTGATAAAAATCCTCACGCATATTTTATTGCAGACTGCATTCGAAAAGATTTAAATGCAGATATTGTATTGCTTCCGTCTGCAAATTTAAGAGGATATTTTGAACAGGGAGAAATTAATGCCAGAATATTAAATGACATTATGCCATTTAAAAATAAACTTTACAAAGTAAATTATTCGGAAAAAGATATCGTTGACGCAATTAAAGAAGGGGCAAAATCATTCATACATACAGCAAATAAACCGGGAATATTCTATTGTTCAGGATTAAAATATAAATTATCTTCAAATGGGGATGTTTTATCACTTTCATATGTACACAAAAACGGTAAAGAAACTCCCATAGATATAAATAACCCTGACCACAATAAATATTACCAAACAATAATTAATGATTACTGTGCACAAGGAAACGACAAATTTACAATGCTGAATAAGCCTGACAAAATACTTGCTAAATACTCATTTGATGCATCAAAATGTGTTATAAATACACTGAAAAAAACATCAAAGCCTATTGAAATTAAAGATGATAACAGAATTGAAATTATTAAATCTTCTTAAGGATTTTGACAAGGTTATGAGCATATATTAATTGAACCAGATATAAAATATAAAATATTAAACACAGTGCAAGAATTCTTAATCCTAATTGAAAACTTCTTAACATAGCAAAATAATCAGAAAACTCGAAAATTTTCAATATAAAGAATCCTGAAAACATCAAAAATAAAACTACTTGACAATTTAATGACACAACTTTTTTAAAATTATTTTTTATAACTTCAAATAAAAATAAAGGGGAAAACACATCTTTTTTCATTCCACATAAATATAAATAACAAATCATCAATACAAATGGATATAAAAATATAATCAAAAAATTATACAAATAAAAACCAAAAGTACCAATTTTAAAAAATATCAAACTCAGAAAAAACAAAAATAAATAATAAAATCCCCAAATAATAATAACAGGCAACGCTTTTACAAAAACGACAAAAGAATGTAAGGATATTTCTGGAAGTTTTACACTATCATTCTCAAATAAACTTAAAGTAAATTTATATGTATACCCTAAAATAAAAATTCCAAGAACAATTCCTATAATCATATTAAAACATATAACCAACTTATCTGACGGAGGATAACCTAGAAATGCACTATAAAAAGAACCTATGACACTTGAAGCACAGTTATTAAAATAAATAACCATAATTCCGATTAATGAAAAAATAGATAATTGGTTTAATAAATTTTCCTGACCAGTAAATATATATTTTAAAGAATTTAAAATGTTCATATCTTAAACAATTATAACAATATTAAAATCAATTGCAAGAGAGGATTTTTATTATAAAATTTAATTATGGAAACAGAATTAAAACAAGAAATAAATAGTCTAAAACCACGCATTGAAAAATTAAAGGAGTGTCTTTGACCCTGTAAAATTAGGGGAAGAAATTATTGAACTGGAAAAACAAATGCAGTCACCTGAAATTTGGAATGACAGTAGTAAAGTTTCAATAATAGGTTCTGAATTAAAAGAAAAAAAAGAATCATTAGAAAAAATAAATTTTTGGATACAAACAATTGAAGATAGTGAAATTGCAATAGATTTGGGAGATATAGAACTTATAGAACAATCTTTTCGTGATATACAAGATTTAAAAAAATCACTTGATAAATTCGAACTTCAACAAATGCTTTCAGGAGAATATGATGAAGCAGATGCAATTTTAACTATTAATTCCGGTGCAGGAGGCACAGACGCTCAAGATTGGGCAAGCATGCTTTTAAGAATGTATCTGCGCTGGATAGAAAATCGAGGTTGGAAATCAGAATTGCTTGACAAACTCGACGGAGAAGAAGCCGGAATAAAATCTGCAACAATAAAAATTACAGGGAAATATGCATTTGGATACGCAAAAGCAGAAAAAGGCGTTCATCGTCTTGTCAGAATATCACCATTCAACGCAAACGGGAAAAGGCAAACAAGCTTTGCTTCAGTTGATGTTTCTCCTATAATTGAAGATTTTGAAAAAACGATTACAATTCCGCCAGAGGACTTAGAAATTACAACAATGCGCTCAGGAGGTGCAGGCGGTCAAAATGTTAACAAAGTTGAAACAGCAGTAAGAGTTCTACATAAACCATCTGGGATTGTTGTAAAATGTCAGCAAGAACGTTCTCAACTTCAAAATAAAGAATATGCAATACAAATTTTAGTTTCAAAATTGCTTGCTATTAAAGAAGCAGAGCAAGAAAAGAAAATGGCAGAACTTAGAGGTGAAACTGCCAACATTGATTTCGGCTCGCAAATTCGTTCATATGTTTTCCACCCATACAAAATGGTAAAAGACCACAGAACAGGATTTGAAGAAGGAAATATCGATTCTATTATGGACGGAAATTTAGATGATTTTATCGAAAGTTTTTTAAGAACAAAAGTGTAAAAATCTAATTATGTCATTATTGACTAATCCTGCCAGATTAAAGCCAATCAATTAGAGGTTTTATTTCCCCAAAATCTATATCCATAATCTCTTTACCAAACTTTTCCATAAGAAAATCATTGCTTAAATTATATGCCATAGGCTCTTTTTTAAAATTGCCTTTTTTAAATTTTTCATTGGAAAAAGTATTTTTCTCTACATCATAAACTTCACTATAATTTAGCCCATTTTGCATACAGCAAAATGGTACTTTTATAATATTACTTCCTTTTTGTTTATCTGCTAAAGTAAAATAAGAAAGGCCAAAAGTCCTGCAAATAATCATTCTAAATTTATAAACACTGCATTTATTATCGATAAGGAAAGGACATTCGTAAATGAATTTTTCACCATTGTTGCACAAGACCTGCTGTTGTTTTAATTTTTCTACTTTTTCAACTATAATTTTTTGAATATTATGTTCTAAAGACATAAAACCTATTTTTAAAAATTCAAATTCCAGTTCAGAGCAAGGGTATTCTCCATTTTGACAGCATAATGAACAACCTTCCCTACATTTTATATATTCTTTTTGGTCATCAAAATGACTATTAATTCTCTCCATTATTACACGTATGAATTGGCAATATTTTTCAATCTGATTTTCTTTCATTTCAACATAGTAACACAACTTTATTAATTTTTAGCCATCTGTATGATTTATTTTTTATTTATAGCCTAATGGATAATGTACAGGCGTGGATTTAAGCAATAAGATTAGAAGAAAACAAAGGCTAAATTATGAGAAAGAGAAAAGAATCAACTAAAAAATTAAGTGAAAGAGAACAAAATGTTTTAATGTGTGTATTAAAGGGTATGACTAATATTGAAATAGGAAAAACAATGGTGATATCTCCACATACAGCAAAAGCACATTTATCTTCAGCTCTAAAAAAGATTAATTGCAAAAACAGACTATGCTTTGTACTAAAAGCTCTCAAAATGGGGATTATAACTCTTGAAGATATCCATATAGAGGATTTTAACAGAAAAGACAATTATTAAATTATTTAAATTTAATTTGCTAACAACAATGTCCAATTTTTAATATCCTTTGAAACCTTTAAAGATTCTCTAATTTTTTGAAGAGATTTTTTATAAGTAGTTCTATCTAAATGACAATGTTTTGATTTTAAATAATCCATACATTTATTTGGATATTTTCCCATTATAGTAGCAATTGCCCACGCAACACCCATTTGTGAATAATAGTCATCAGTATTTAATTCATCTAAAACTTTTATAACTTTATCTATATATTCATCATTCAAATAATGAGAAAGCAATACTACCGAAACAATTCTTGACTCAAATTCATTCTTTGAATCTCTATACTTCATAAGGAAATCCCAAACTTGCCTAGGATATTTTCTAGCGATTTTGAAATTTTGGCACAGCGAATCATTTACAGCCCAATGATCTACTTGAGGAATAAAATTTTCGAAATATTTTAAAAGGATATTTATATCTTCATTTATATAGCCTATAAGAAATGCATGAAGAAGTTTTTGTTCAAAAGTTTCATAATCATCCTCTTTAATATATTCCTGATAATTCTCTTTTGCCAATTTTTTAGCAAATCTTCTAAGCTCTGGAATAGATATCCCAAAACTTGTCCGCTTTATACTTTTAAGCTCTTTTTTTACCTCAACCAAATTCATATAATAATATTACAAGAATTACAGAAATCTGGCAATTAAAATATTGTTTATAAAAAAAATATATAAATATTTATGCTAAATTATAAATATGAACAAAAAATTAACTGAAAGTCTTGAAACATATCTTCTAGCAATAGATTTTTTATTGGAAGTAAAAAAAACAATAATAGTTAAAGATGTTGCACAATACTTAAATTTTGGCGGAGCTACCACATCTAATGCAATAAAAAAATTAAAAGAAAAAGGTTATCTTAATTATGAACCTTATGGAAATATAACTCTAACTTCACTGGGCGAAAAGACAGTTATAATAAAAAAATATCGTCATAATACAATAATCAAATTTTTAAATAAAGTTTTAAATATTGATAAAAAAAATGCTGAGTACAATGCAAAACAAATGGAATATTACATGACAGATGATGTGCTTGAAAGGCTCGTTAATTTCCTTGATTTTATGGAACAATGTTCATGCTCCGAACCAAAATGGATCAACAGTTGTAAATCTTCTATTGAAACAGGAGAATTAAATAAAAAATGTAAATCTTGTTCCGGCGGATGTTGCTGCTTTAGCAAATAATATGTTATGCTATACCTTAACATATTGTAATTATTTAACTTCACCTAATTTACTTATTGACAAATAAATTCATTCATGCTTTAAAGATAATATGAGATTTATAAATTTGAACAATAAAATCTGTTGTTGCTGTAAGTTTTACTGTTAAAGAACTTACTTATAATTTTGCGTACAGATTTTAATTAAAAATATTATAAACAAGTTCTTACAAAAGTGAGAACTTGTTTTTAAGGAGAAATTACAAATGAAAATAAATAATATTAATACCCCATCAATAAAGTTTAACGGTTCTATGGGAACATTATCAAATGCTCTTTACACTTTAAGCAACAATGATATGCTAAACGCATCTTTTGTTGATATTTTTGCAATGGACACTCCAAGAACAATCGTAGAAACAAAGAATCGAGGGAAACAAGCAGGAATTGAAATGGGATTTAGAGAATACACCGGAACGTTTATTGCGGAATTTTCGGCTGCAGTTTTTGCGATTATTGCTTCTAAATTTATTTCTAAAATAATTGCTCCTGAAATTAAAGTAAATTCTGGTTCTTGGATTACAAATAACGGGTTAAATGTTTTTTCTGATATTTATAAAAAATCAGACAAAACTCCAAAAGGATATATAGAAAAAGTACTAAATTCTATGTCCGGTTTAGTCGGTGCAAAAACTAAGAACTTTGCAGATATTGATAGTGAAAAAACAAAACCGATTATTAAAAATTTAACAAAATTAATTACAGACAAAACGTATGATAAAAAAACAAGGGAATACATTTTAGAAGATGTTAAAAATAGAATTATTGATTTATTAGGTGCAGACAATTCTATAACAATAAAATCTGAAAAAAATAAATTGACGTCAAACCTTACACATTCTTTGAGAGATATTATTGATTCTGGTAAAAACATTTTCTTTACAGAATCAAAACTAGAATCAGAAGAAATTTTATCAAAGCTAAAACTAATGAATAAATTAAGAATTGGTATAGCAATACCTTTATCTATGGGACTTGCAATTACTAACCAATATATAAATCGTTATTTAACAAAAAAAAGAACAGGGATTGATAATTTTGTTGGTGAAAATAATTATGAAAATAATGTAGCCTCAAAAAATGAAAAGAAAAATGAAAAAGGTCTTTGGCTGAAAAAGATAATATCAGCAGGAATTTTCATATTAATGCTTGCAAAAGTTATGGGAGTTAAAAAACCTACGGATTTGATTAAAAAATTAGAATTTGACGGGCCAGCAACAAGTGGCGATGCTATTAAAACAATATATGGTACACTTATCTTAGGAAGAATTTTTGCATCCAAAGATTCAACAGAACTAAGAGAAACTAATGTAAGAGATTATCTAGGCTTCTTAAATTGGCTTGTATTAGGAGGTTTTGTAGCAAAAGGTGTAGGTCAAATATTAGATCCTAAACAGAAAAAATTATTCAATATTTCAAAACAAGGAAAGGGTATAAAACATTGGCTTCAAAACGTATCACTTAAATCACAAAAAGAAATAATAGCACAGGGAGGGAATGTAAAATCAAATTTGAGAAAATTAAATATCGCTCAAATGTCAGGGATTGCATATTCCAGTATAATGCTTGGTGTGCTCCTGCCTAAATTAAACATTTGGATGACGAGAAATAAATTTGATAAAAAACAATATAATCAAAACTACGAAAAACAAAATAACGTCGTATTTAAATCAAACTATATTTCAATGGATGAATTCACTAAACGCAAAACTGAAAATTTTAATAAATTTGCGACAAACAAATAAATAATTTTTAACAGTATTGTAATCTACATTATTATATGATAATTTCAGCATATGAAAATTGACTCTGAATCTAAATTTGCATACAAATATACAGTAAACAAAATAATGCACCCAGCCCAAAATATATTTGATATTTATGATATAAATACATCAAAAAAAGTGGGTACATTAGTATGTCATAAAACAGAATTGCCATTAAGACCAAATTGTAATAATTCAGTATTGGCAATAGATTTTCTTGAAGTTAGTTCTAAAAATAAAGGAATTGGAACTAAAATATTAAAATTTGCAGAAGAATATAGCAAGCACATTGGTTGTAACGGCTTTTTAATAGTAAAAGCAGATGGTTCTTTTACACCTCAGAGAATACCTCATATTTTCTATCGTAAATTTGGTTTTTCAACTTTTGATAAAAGGACAGATATTAAATTAGACAAATTTATAAAAGAGAATCGCAGTGCTACAAAAAAGGATTTTCCTTGTTTAATAATGCACTATCCACCAAAAACACCGAAATCAACAAAATTTATAAAAAAAATTGTAAAAATAATAGAGCGGATTAAGCAAAGTTTTTCTATGACAGCATGTAAATTATAGATATTTCTCAATTTTACTATAATACACATAGCCATAAAAAATTGAGAGAGCAATTATATAAGATTCAAACCTTATTGTGAGAATTTTGATTTTCTTCATTTAAGTTTTAATAATGAGTAAACAATTGAACAAATAACTTCTTATAAATCATAACAATTCAGATTTTGTTTATTACAATTAGGCAATTTTAATAAAAAAAAATACTTGTTATATATATGGGGAATTTATTATCAAAAGTGATTAAATATATAACCAATGCAGATGGGCATATAATGGCGCCAAAATTGTGTTGGAGAACCAGCTTGATTGGTTCAAAATGCAATTACTTATTAAACTCCGTTAAAGATTGTTTAAGACCAAACAAAACAGGAAATGAATTTCTTAATATAATGGCGAGTTCGCCAAGTGCTCAAGATATAAAACGAGCTTGTGATCTTTTTGAAAAAGAAACAGGTATAAAAATGCTAATGACAAATCCTAAAGGTGCAATGAGTTTTAGCACAAATGCAAATATTTTAATAAGAGATATAAAAAAAGAACGTTTCCCTAAAAATATAAAATATATTGTCATCGGACATGGAGAAGGGACAATATTAAATGATACATGGCATGTAGCTTATGCCCCACAAGTAAAAATATTTGACTTTATCGAACAAAATATACCAAAAGGAGAAATGGTACTTGTAAATTGCTGTGAAACAACACCTAAAGAACTAAAGCATTTAATTCCTAAAAATAAACCTGCAATAGGGAGAATTGTAACAGAGTTTGATAGTAGTTATAAAACCCCTGCAAAGATTGTTATTAGTGGAACGCGCGAAATTGTTGGCGGATATGCGAACGGATTTTTAACTTTATACAAATAAAAATTTTTTACTTTTTTGTAATATAAAGTTCGAACCCTGAAAGCCCTTATCGTTCCTAATGAAAAAGCACCCGAAGGTGCTAATTCAATAAATGGGGCGAGTAGTGGGATTGTCTTGCTCGTTCACCATAAACGTGTCTACGCTTGAAGCCTTGAATAAATAAAATATTTTCAAGCCTTCAAGGCTTCGTACTCGGCTCACTCGCGCTCGAACCCAAACATACCTATCGGTTTGTTGGATTCTCAAAATACCATAAAAGCTCATACTAAAAAGCAGATAACAAAAGTTATCTGCTTTTTAGTGGGGCAAGCTATGGGTTGAACTTCGAACCTGGGGTAAATGATATTGTTAAATTTGCACACCTTTGTTTGTATGATGAAGAAACGATTGAACAAATTAAGGAATTTCTTATTAATTGTAACAATTCTTGATTTGCTCGTTACATTTAGGCAATTTCTAAAAAGAAAATGACTATATATAAACATAGGGGAAACACAGGAATAGTTTTATATGAACTTGTCATTATGTAAAAATATTTGTGCACGAATACCTTTTAAAAGAGTATTACCTTTTTTAAAACACTCACGTACAGTACAATTGTCTGGAGCAACAAGAGATGCAATGGAAACAGGATTAAATCAGGCTAGAGTATCAAGATGTGGTTTATTTCCTAGTACACGATTAAGTGAAGTACCCCAGATATCTATTAACCTTGGTAATGTACCAGAAAGAACAATTGGTATATTTGCAGCAACAAGAAATAATTTGAAAGAACTAATAAACTCTATTGGGGATGATTTATCAAAAATATTAAAATATAACAAAATAACACGGCCAAATGGAAGATTTATAGTTATAGATAAAGCTAATAGCAAAGCCATGCTTTATGAAGGAGATAAAGTAATTACACGTTTTGATGTTGGAGTTGGTGAATCTATTGGAGATACTTTAAATAATGTGTCATATAATTATGCGACTAAGACATTTGGGAAAGTTGGTAGAACCACTCCTTCAGGGGAATTTAGAACTGCTATGCTCCCTGAAAATTGTGGTAATAAATCAGATTATATAGCTAATGGAAAAACTAATATTGTGCTATTAAATGGAGTGATGCACCCCGCCAGTTATGGTCAAAATACTTCACTAGCATTACATCAATTTCCGAACAATGTATATGAACAGCGTTTACAAGTCCTTAACTCCGAAATAAAAAGAAAAGGAGTATCTACAGGTTGTATTAATTTTAAAACAGAAGATATACAATATTTAGCAGAACAATTACCTGAAGGTACACCTGTTTACGTGTTACCAGAAGAAGTCGGTAATTCATTAAAATTAGTAGAATTACCTAACAATAAAATGTGGTTCAGAACACTGTATAAAGATAATGAAAGAAACAATGATCTTGAAATTGCAATAAATAAATATTTCGGTTTTAATTAGCATATGTGTTGGGTAATACTCGATGATTACATAGTTCGAACCCTGAAAATCCTTATCATTCCTAATGAAAAAGACCCCGAAGGGTCAAATTCTTTAAATGGGGCAACCAATGGGATAAGGTTAGAACCCTATTGCATACAATTTGCAGAACTTGCAATTCATGAAACAAAACTATTGGAAGAAATTTGCAAATTTCTATAGTAATTTATCGAAATTTTATTTATAATGCTAATAAATCTTATTAATAGGTATAATTATGATAAATAAAATATTGAGTGTAGAAAAAATCAGAGAATTAATGAAAACAGGGACACTGATAGAGTATGGTTCTGACCTGTTGTTCTCTTTCGGGGAATATGCGCAAGAAGCATTAAAAATCACAATGGAGTTGAATACAAAATATAATCCACCGGAAAAAATCAGAGAACTTTTTTCTGCATTAACAGCAAGCAAAATTGATGAAAGTTGTTTTATAATGCCTCCTTTTTATACTGAATTTGGGAAAAATATAAAAATAGGGAAACATGTTTTTATTAATTCTTGTTGTCATTTTCAGGATAATGGCGGAATAGAAATAGGCGACAGAACGATGATAGGACCAAATGTTACCATTGTCACAATAAATCACGATATAAAACCTAAAACAAGAATTAACGCAATGCCAAAACCCATTAAAATTGGTAAAAATGTTTGGATAGGTGCAGACTGCACAATTCTCCCAGGTATAACAATTGGAGATAATTCAATAATTGGAGCAGGAAGTGTTGTTACAAAAGACGTACCGTATAATGTTATTGTGGCAGGAAACCCGGCAAGAATAATAAAAAAGATAAAAGAATAATTTAAAAACTGATGACTTTTGTCATTAACTTTTTAAATGGGGCGCCTGGTGGGATTGTCTTGGATTTTTTGCGTTAAACGTGTCTTCGTGTTTTGCCTGCGTGATTTACATCACTTGGCAAAAGCACTCCGCACTCTGCAAAAAATCCGCTCGAACTCCACAAAATGCTTTCGCATTTTAGTAGCTTCTCACCCTCACACACTCAAATAAAAAAGGTCTTGGCAAAAGCCAAGACCTTTTTTATGGGGCGGATAGTGGGATTCGAACCCACGCATATCGGAACCACAATCCGAGGTCTTAACCGCTTGACGATATCCGCCATTTATCCTATCAACATATTACCAAAAAAATACTGCGGGTCAACCCCGCAGTATTTTTATTATATATGATTTATCCCTTAATTTATTCTTTGAAACATATAACCTATTCCACGCGCTGTCAATATTAACTCAGGATTTGCAGGATCTGTTTCAAGTTTTGAACGCAATCTTGATATATGAACATCAACTACTCTTGTATCTATTCTGTGATCAGGCGGATATGCCCATACATGCTGCAAAATTTCGTTTCTTGAAAATGCTTGACCGGAATTGTTTACAAGTAACTCTAATAAACTAAACTCCATGCCTGTCAATCTTATTCTTTCATTTTTTCTATAAACTTGACGGCGCGCTGTATCTATTTTTATATTGCCTGTTGTTATTACATTTTTAGTAACTTTTCCTGTTGAAGTTGATATTTCACGATTATTTGTTCTACGTAAAACTGCTTTTACACGAGCTTCAAGCTCTTTTGGTGAAAAAGGCTTTATTACATAATCATCTGCACCCAACTCTAAACCGGTAATTCTTTCTGAAACATCGCCTAAAGCAGTCAATATTATAATCGGAACATCTGATGTTCTTCTGATTTCACGAGTAACACCATATCCATCCATTTTTGGCATCATTACATCCAGTACAACCAAGTCAGGATTATACTTATTAAATGAAGCAACTGCTTCTTCACCATCTTGAGCTGTATAAACATCATAACCCGCCATTTTTAATCGAGTTTCCAAAATTCTTCTAATACTAGACTCATCGTCTGCTAAAAGGATTCTCTGACGATCTTCCTTTTCATTAGCTTCTACATTTTCTGACATAGCCTTTTCCTACCTTAAATCTAACACTTACTAATACATAAATATAAAAAAATATTACGTTTTGTTTCTTTTTCTATACTTTTATAACATTATGTTACACTAAGTTACATGAAATTGCAAGGGGTTGATAGAAATTTATAGTAAATTTGATTCAATTATTTTTCTGAATTTCTCTAAATCCTCGCGTGTATCAATCCCTACAGGAACAAAATCAACAACGGTTGTTTTTATTTTCATTCCGTTTTCCAATGCTCTCAATTGTTCAAGACTTTCAGACATTTCAAGCGGAGTTTGAGCCAATCTTGTCATAGCTTCTAAGGCTTTCCTTTTATATCCATAGATCCCAAGATGACCGTAATAATCAGCGAAACCTGAATTTCTTTCGTAAGGAATTTTTGAGCGAGAAAAATACAATGCGAATCCATTTTTATCTATTACACACTTCACAAGATTCTGATTTTCTGCATCTTGGGGAGTTATTTTTCGTATTAATGTCGAAATATCAGCATTGGCATCTTCTATAACATTTTTTATAACAGCATCAATACTTTCAGATTTTATTAACGGTTCATCTCCCTGTAAATTACAGATATAATCAATTTCAGGATGACGAGAAACAACCTCCATAATTCTATCTGAACCGCATTTATGATCTATTGAAGTCATTTCTACCACTCCGCCAAAGCTTGTTACAGTATCAAATATGCGTTTATCATCAGTTGCAACGATTATCAAATCCGCCAATGTTGAAGATTCTGCTTTTTCATAAACCCATTGTATTACAGGTTTGTCTGCAACTTTCAATAAAGGTTTCCCTTCCAATCTTGAAGATCCGTACCTCGCAGGTATTATTATTGCCGTTTTTCCCATTAAAAATCTCCTTATTTAGTAACTACAAATGATGTCCACTGATCTTGCTTTATTTCTTCAACGATTTTAAGATTTTCACGTTCGATTGCATCTATAACCATTTGCTTTTTTTCATCTAAAATACCGCTTAGTGACATTAAAGCACCATCTTTCATTATATTTTTTAAATCACTCATAATTTCAGCAAGAACAAAATGAAGAATATTTGCTACAACAAAGTCAAATTTGTCGTGAATTTTGTCTGCTGTTCCAAGTTCAAAAGTACAAATTTCACCATTTTTAGCAGCATTTTCTTTTGCCACTTCAATGACTGTTTCATCATTATCACATCCATACACATATGAAGCACCAAGCTTTTTAGCTAAAATAGATAGTATCCCTGAGCCCATACCAATATCTGCTACCTTGTATCCATTTTTCATGTATTTTTCAAGTGCTTTCATGCAAAGCTGCGTAGTTTGATGAGTCCCCGTACCAAAAGCACAACCAGGTTCAAGTTTAATTACTACTTCACTATCTTTCGGATGATAAACAATCCAATCAGGAACAACTGCTATTCTATCAGTTACATGGGTTACATCCCATTTTTCTTTCCATTTTTTTGACCAATCTTCAGATTTTTTTTCTTCAAGCTCAAAATCCCATGAACCAAGCTCAAATTCTGTCATCCCACGGGATAAAAACTCAAGTCTGTACATATCCAAAATATTTTCTATATCAAACTTTAAATCCTCAAAATTATCATCACTATTAAGAAAAACTCTTAACATTCCTTGAGTAGTATCAACCATTTCAAGATCTTTGTAAGTTTCTTCAGCAAGAATAACACCTTCGCAGTTAAAGTTATCAAAGAAAATTTCGGAAACCAAATCTTCCATTAACGGATTAATTTTTATTTTTAATTCATAATAACTGTTATTCAATGAATGCACCCATAGCGCGATATTTATCGTAACGTTGATTTCTTAATTCTTCGCCTGACATAGAGTCTAAATCTTTTAGTGCATCTAATATGGTTGACTTCATTTCCAAAGCTATTTTTTCATAATCAGTATGTGCCCCGCCAGTTGGCTCTTTAATCATACCGTCTATAATATTAAACTTCATCAAATCAGGAGCAGTAATTTTTAATGCAGTAGCAGCTTCAAGATTTTTAGAAGCATCACGCCATAAAATTGATGCACATCCCTCAGGTGAAATAACGGTATAATAAGCATGCTCAAGCAAATAAACTTTATTTGCAACAGCAAGCCCCAATGCTCCGCCAGAGCAACCTTCTCCTGATACTATCGCAATCACGGGAACTTTTAATTTTTGCATTTCTTTTAGATTGTACGCAATTGCAGCACCTTGAGCGTGTTTTTCGGCGCTAATACCGGGATATGCACCTGGAGTATCAATAATAGTAACAATCGGAATATTAAATTTGTTAGCATGATAAAATAGTCTCAATGCCTTACGATACCCTTCAGGTTGAGGCATACCAAAATTGTATTCAAGATTTTCTTTAGTAGACTTACCCTTCATAGTTCCGATAATCATAATCGGTCTACCGTCAATTTTTGCTAATCCACCAACTATAGCCCTATCATCAGTACCAACTCTGTCACCGTGAAGTTCGACAAAATCAGTACACATTATATTCACATAATCCAAAAATTTTGGGCGTTCAGGATGGCGTGCAATCTGCATTTTTTGAGCAGGATTTAGATTCTCAAAAAGTTCTTTTTTAAAATCTTCTGCTTCGTGTTCTAAAATTTCAATATCTTTATTTAAATCCATGCCGGATTCTAAACTCATTTTTTTCAATTCCTCAATTTTCCTTTGAATTTCTAATATCGGCTTTTCAAAATCCATAGCTGTTGACATTTTTATCTCCTATTCGTGCATAGCCAGAATATTAGCTAACACACCTTTCAAATCTTTTCTGGATGCAACAATATCGACCTGACCATATTTCATTAAATATTCTGCTGTTTGAAAGTCCGCTGGGAGTTTTTGCCTTATTGTCTGTTCAATAACTCTTCTCCCTGCAAAACCTACCCTTGCTCCTTGTTCAGCAACAATAATATCACCTAATGTCCCAAAACTTGCAGTAACACCGCCAAATGTTGGATCCGTAATCAAATTAATATATAACAAACCTGCATCATCCAGCTTTGCACATGCGCAAGAAGTTTTTGCCATTTGCATTAAACTTAACGCGCTTTCCTGCATCCTCGCTCCTCCAGATGAAGTGACAGCAAGAACAGGAAGTTTTAGTTCAATTGCCTTCTCTATAATTCTTGTAACTTTTTCTCCCACAACACTACCCATAGATCCGCCCATAAAATCAAAATCCATAACCGCCGTCGCGACTTTATGACCTTCTATGGTTCCGATTCCGGCAATAACAGCATCGTTTAATCCAGTTTTCTCCTGAGCTTTTGCAACTCTGTCTTTGTAACTTTCAGTATCAACAAAGTCTAAAGGATCAGTAGGCTTCAAATTTTCAAAAAATTCCTCAAATGAACCTTCGTCAAAAAGTTGCTCGATTCTTGTTCTTGCATTGACCCTGAAATGATAATCACAAACAGGGCAAACCATATAATTTTCTTCTATATCTTTTTTTAATAATTGAGCGCCGCAATGAACACATTGTGTCCATAAATCGGGGTTTGCTTCTATTTCGACTCTTGCTTCAAGAGCTCTGCGTTGAATTTGCGCTTCTTTACGCTTTTCAAACCAATCTTGAACTGTCATATTATATATATCCCTATAAATAAAATTCTACTTACTAATTTATATTATAACAAAAATTTTAGAGTGGCAAAATCTTAATAAATTCTGAATATAATTTTTACAAAACATTGCCGTTTTCTATTTTATAAATCTGAACATCTTTCAAAAATTCATCTTCAAAAAGTATAGTATCTACTGAGGTTATAATTGTTTGAGTATTAGAGTTTATAGACTTTAAAAGATAATTCTGCCTTATATCATCAAGTTCAGCTAATACATCGTCTAATAGCAAAACAGGTTCATCTCCTGTTTTATCAGCAATTATATCCAATTCTGAGAGTTTTAGAGAAAGAACAATCGTTCGTTGCTGACCTTGAGACGCAAATTTTGTACTTTCAAAACCGTTTATATAAAAAATTATATCATCTCTATGCGGACCAACACAAGATTGTCCTCTGCGAATTTCTTCTATTCGGTGTTCTTTTAAAGAATTGTCAAATGCTGATTTTATTTCATTTATATCTTTTTCATTATTCAAAAAAGAACAATCGTATTTTATACTCAAATTCTCATTTTCACTTATCGTTTGGTGTTTAGTTTTTGCAATTTGTTCAATTTCTTCAAGATATTTTTTACGAATATATATAATATTACTTCCTGCTACAGAAAGTTGCTGGTTATATACATCCAATAATGCGTCATCTGAATCTCCGGTTTTAAGACACTCTTTTAAAAAATTATTCTTTTGGACTCTAATTTTATCATACTTTGACAATCGATCATCATAAGCCGGATATATTTGAGAAATCGCTCTATCCAGCCAATCACGCCTATCCTGTGGAGCTCCTCTTAATAAGAGCAAATCAGAAGTTGAAAAAAGAACAGTTTTTAATACAGATTTAAAATCTTTAATTGTTGATTTTACATCGTTTACCTTTGCTTCTCGTTTTTTTTCTTTTGTATAACTGTAAGATAGCTTTATGTCAGTATTTGATTTCAAAATTTCTGCATCAATTTTAAAGCAAGATTTATTTATATTTATCAGTTCTGAGAAATTTGAAGTTCTAGGACTTTTTAAAGTTGATAAAAAATAAATACTTTCAAGTATATTAGTTTTTCCTTGAGCATTTTTCCCGATTATTAGTGTTTTACATTTGTCGAAATAAAGCTCAATACTCGCACAATTCCGATAATCCCTTAGTTTCAAATCCATTAGTTTCATATTCAAATTATACTTTAAATATATGATTTTAGCTAAAATATAGACATCATATTTCAAAATTGTGTATAATATAATGAGTTAACAATACATAAGGATTTTTTATTATGCTTCCGATAATTACAGAAGATATATCTCAAAAAGCGTTCGATGAAATTTTTAAAGACATGCCTGAGTGGCGAAAAAAAATGATTCACTACATTAAAGATGAGAATCCTGAAATAAACACAGCTATTATCGAAGCCTCAAATAAAACTGATTTAGATCCTAAGGCTGTTGCTCTTGGGGCATATATGACATACATAATGCTTGAAATGGCTTCCAAAGAAAATGATGCTATACTTAATTATACAGAATAAAGATTGGATAAAATTATGATTATTGAAGACTTATTAACAGAATTGGTAAATAAAGGCGGTTCAGATTTACATATCTCAAGCGGATTACAGCCTATTGGACGTGTGGACGGCAAATTAGAAAGACTTGATCATCCTGTTTTAAAAGCTGAAGAAGTTGAAAAACTTCTATTTCCGGCCCTAACAAATGATCAAAGGCGCAGGCTTGAACAAGATTGGGAATTAGATTTTTCATACGGTATAGAAGGAATAGGCAGATTTCGTGTTAACTATTACAAAGATAAAGGGTGCTATGCAGCAGCATTCAGAACGATTTCTACAAACGCACCAAAACTTGAAGATATGGGAATGCCTCCAATTGTAACTAAAATTGCTGAAAAACCCCGAGGCTTGTGTTTGGTAACAGGTCCTACCGGATCAGGTAAATCTACAACTCTTGCTGCGATGATAGATTATATAAACAGAACAAGAGCAGAACATATACTGACAATTGAAGACCCGATAGAATTCGTTCATACTTCAAAATTAAGTGTAATTCATCAACGCGAACTCGGTATGGATACGAGATCTTTTGCTAATGCACTAAAATCAGCACTTCGTGAAGATCCTGATATTATATTGGTAGGTGAAATGCGTGACCACGAAACAATTGGTCTTGCACTAACGGCTGCTGAAACAGGTCACTTGGTTTTTGGAACTTTACACACATCATCAGCATCACAAACCGTAGACCGTATTGTTGACGTTTTCCCTGAAGGACAGCAACAACAAATTCGTGTTCAACTGGCAAACTCTTTAATTGCAGTTTTTGCTCAAACCCTTTTACCTAAAAGACAACCTGACGGTACAAAAAAAGGTCGTGTTATGGCTCAAGAAATTATGGTTGTTACACCTGCAATTGCTAACCTTATAAGAGAATCAAAAGCTGCACAAATTTATTCTACAATTCAAACAAGTTCAAGCTCAGGAATGCAGACTCTTGAAATGGCTCTTGCAGATTTGGTCAGAAGGAATCTCGTTACATATGAAGATGCGATGACTAAATCTTCCAGACCTGCTGAATTAAAACGATTAATACAAGGAGGATAAATTGTCTTCTATTATAGATGCTTTTAACGAAACATTTACAGAAAAACAGGCATATTTGAAATTTTTTGTATACGCTATACCTGTATTTTTCACGGCAAAAGCATTTATAAACGGGCAAATGTCTTTATTTTGGTTCTATGGATTTTTAACAGCAATGTTAATATTTGCCCTGCTTACAAGTGCAATAAGTAATGTTAGAATGAATAAGCAAGAAATTCTTACTTTTAATCCTTTTACTCTTTTAATTTCGCTATTAAAAGGATTATTAGCAATGATTCCACAGCTCATATTATTTTTTGTAATAGGGAATTTACTTATAAAAATTCAAATACCAATTGATATTCCTCACATTCAACAAATCTATGAAATTATAGTCTATATCATTATATCCTCAATTATTTTAACATCATATATGGCATTTGCAAAATATCTTGAAATAAAGCAAGCCTATAATTACAAAGTAATTCTTGAATCCTGTATAGATATTATTGTTAATTTAATGTTTTTTATTCCCCAATGGCTAATCGCAAATACAATTATTGTCGGACCAATCTTATATATATATTCACTATTTCACATCCCTTATTCTCACTGGACTTTTATTTTTTATTGTTCTATGGTTACGATTGCAAACATTTCTATAATTGCAAATTATTTATCTCAAACCTCATACGAACTTATTAAGGGTGAAGGACAAGAATATAACGATAATTATGAAATAAAATCCGCAAATGAACTCAGCGAAGAAGAAATAAAAGAATTTAAGAAAAGAAAAAGATAATTACTTCATTTCTCTAAGTTTTTTAAGTTGATCTCTAATTTGTGCAGCCCGTTCAAAATCAAGAATTTTTGCAGCTTTATGCATATCTTTTTCAAGCTTAGAAATAAGTTTTGGTAAATCTCTTTTTTCGATGCCCATTTCAACCATTTCTTCGGCAACAACATCTTCCAAATTTCTGTAGCTTGCAATTAGAGACAATAGATTATTTTCAATAGGTTTTTTAATCGTCTGAGGAATAATCCCGTATTTTTTATTATATTCAATTTGTATATTACGCCTGCGCTCAGTTTCTTTAATTGCATTGGTCATCGAATCAGTCACTTTATCAGCATACATAATAACTTCTCCGCACGAATTTCTTGCAGCACGCCCAATTGTCTGAATTAAACTTGATTCAGATCGTAAAAAGCCTTCTTTATCCGCATCCATAATAGCAACTAAAGAAACCTCAGGGATATCAAGACCTTCCCTTAAAAGATTAACCCCAACCAAAACATCAAATTCTCCAAGACGCAGATCTCTTAATATTTCAACCCTTTCAATTGATTTAATTTCAGAATGCAAATATCTGACTCTTATTCCTTCCTGTAGAAAAAAATCTGTTAAATCTTCTGCCATGCGTTTTGTTAATGTAGTAATTAAAACACGTTCGTTTTTATCAGCACGTTTCTTTATTTCCATCTTCAAATCTTGTATTTGAGAATCTATAGGTCTTACAGAAATTTTAGGATCCAAAAGACCTGTTGGACGAATAATTTGTTCTACTATATTTGAAGAAGTATTTCTTTCAAATTCCGCAGGAGTAGCCGAAATATAAATTTTCTGCCCAACTCTTTCATAAAACTCATCATTTGTAAGCGGTCTGTTATCCTTTGCACATGGGAGCCTGAAACCATAGTCAACAAGCACTTGTTTTCGTGCTCTGTCTCCATTAAACATTCCTTTAATTTGAGGTAAAGTGACATGAGATTCATCTACAATAGTTAGAAAATTCTTTGGGAAATAATCTAAAAGAGTCGCAGGAGGAGTTCCTGGGGCACGGCGTTCAAGTATACGCGAATAATTTTCTATCCCAGTACAATAGCCCATTTCTTTAATCATCTCTATATCATATTTAACCCTTTGTTCAAGTCTTTGAGCCTCAACAAGTTTATTTTCAGAATTCAATTCTGCGAGACGACTTTGCAATTCTTGTCTTATAAGGCGAATTGTTTCTTCTTGATCATCATCATCGGTTATATAGTGAACTGCCGGATAAATCACGATTTCTTGCGGAGTATCAATAATTTCTCCGGATACATTGTCAATTTTTACTATTTTTTCTATTTCATCACCAAAAAGATAAATTCTCGTAACTACTTTTTCATAAGGGGGCATGATTTCAACTATGTCACCCCTGACTCTAAAAGTTGAATATTTCAATTCTAAATCGTTTCTTTCATATCTAATTTCAACAAGATATTTTAACAATGCATCTCTATCTATTTCATCTCCGACATGCAAAGCAAACGTACCTTTAAAATAGTTTTCCGGTACTCCTAAACCATAAATACAACTTACAGAAGAAACAACAATTACATCATCTCTTTCGTAAAGACTTCTTGTTGTATTGTGACGAAGACGATCAATTTCTTCATTTATGCTTGATGATTTCTCAATATAAGTATCAGTTCTCGGTATATATGCTTCCGGCTGATAATAATCATAATAACTAATAAAATATTCTACAGCATTATTAGGAAATAATTCCTTGAATTCATTATAAAGTTGAGCTGCAAGGGTCTTATTATGGGCAATAATAAGTGTTGGCCGCTGAACCTTTTCTATAACATTTGCAATTGTAAATGTTTTACCTGAGCCTGTAATACCCAATAATGTTTGAGAATCAATACCATCATTGACACCTTTAACAAGACTTTCTATCGCTTTTGGCTGATCACCTGAGGGTTTATATTTTGAAGATATTTTAAATAATTTGTGTTCCATTATCGCGAATATTATCTAGTATATTTTTAACAAAATTCATTTTTTCATTTTGATTCATAATAACATTTCCCCTATGTAATTTTGTATCAAAATATTTGCTAATCATTCTTTCCTGTGCTTTTATTGAATATTCATTCCAATATGGAGTGTTTTGAATTTTATTCAATGTTTCTACTTTCAATTCTTCAACAAAAGGGGGTTCTTTTTTTTCGCTTTCAACAGTAAAAATTTCATTTGTTTTCAATTCGTTTTTAAATCTGTCTGCTAATCCCATTTAATCTCCTTTAATTATTTAATATATTTTCAAATTTTTCTATAGTATTTGCTTTAAAAACATCATCAGATATATATTTTGCAAGTTCCCTATAACTTTGAGCAACATTGGTAGATGAGCTTATTTCATTAACAGGTATTCCCTTGTTTATTGCGGACATTATAGCAAAATAATTATTTGGTATTTTCCAATAAATTTCTCTGGAAAGTACCTTTTCAATATCTTGTTCTTTTATTTCGTCATTTTCCATAAATCTATTTACAACAATTTTTATTTTATCTTTTTCATAACCTAATTTTTCAAATAATTCAAGACACCTTTGGGTATTTCTTAATGCTGGGAGGTTAGCAACAGTAACAAGCAGTATCATATCCGAGTTATCAAGGGCAGAGATATTTTTACCGTCAAAACTTGCTTCTGCATCAACAATTATATACGAAAAAGTTTCTTTTAATATATTAAAGAGTTTTGTAATTTGCTTAGGTTGTATATTATCGGCCTGTTTAAAGTAAGGAGGATCAGCAAGAACATATAAATTTGTTCTTTTATAACGTTCAAGAGTACTTAATAAAAATGTTTCATTTATTTTATCCAAATTCTCGAGCATATAAGAAATATTAAAAGAAGGTTTCAAATCAAGAAATGTTGTAATATCACCCGTTTGAAAATTTAAATCAATAAGAGCAGTATTTTCTTTAGTTATTTTTGCTAACTCCAATGCCAAATTAGATGCTAAAGAAGTTTTACCGATACCTCCTTTGTTTGAAAATACAGTTATTATTTTGCATTTATTTTTTTCTTTTAAATTTTTATATTCAGATAGTAATTTTTGAACAGAAAAGAGAAACTCATTTTTAATTAAGGGCAAAGGTATAAATTCTTTTGCACCTGCACGCATAATTTCAATAATCAAACTAACTGAAGGATTATCTGAAAGAGCTAAAACCTTTACATTTTTATTATTTTTAGTTAAATCATTTATAAAATTAATTTTTTTGTCCTTATCATGAGATAAATCAACTATATAAACAGAATCATCATATGGAGCAAACTCACATATTTCAATATTTTCAAATTCGCTTAAATAAAGTTTTAGTAATTCTGTTGTTGAAGATTCATCGGATAAAACAAAAACTTTTTGCATACACATTCCTTTTACAATATGAGTATATCATATTGACTTATGTAATGCAAATAAGATAACAATAAAAAAAAGCCCCATACAGGAGGATTTTGTTACCTGCTAGTCTCGCAGGTGGGTGAGAACCCTGAGTAATCCGTTTCCCGCAGGCGATAAAATCGGCGGGTATACTTCAATCTCAATTGGAGTTAACTCTCCCTATTTATAAAAATGTAGGAACAAAATTAACACCTGTACAGAACTTAACAACATTATATAATACAATTAAAAAAAAGGTCAAGCAACAATTTTATATACAACCAGTGTAAAAAAATAGTTAAGAGTGTTTTTATTTATTCTCAAATACAACTTGTTTTATTGCTTCAATCATTCCTTCAGGATTTGCAATATTTTTCCCCGCAATATCAAATGCAGTTCCATGTCCCGGAGAAGTCCTTATTATATCCAAACCTATTGTAGTATTTACCGTCTTAATACCCGCAACGGTTTTTATAGGTATAAGTCCCTGATCATGATAATTTGCGATATAACAATCATATTCATCTTTTGTTTTATTTAAATAGTTCATACCTGCGTTTATAAATAATGTATCAGATGGTTTTGGCATGGATATATCAATACCTTGAGAATTTAATATATTTACCGCAGGTATTAAAATATCTATTTCTTCATTTCCCAAAATCCCATCTTCACCCGCATGAGGATTAAAACCGCAAAGTGCCAGCTTTGGAGATTTTATTCCGAATTTTTTTTGAAGAACCTTTACAAGATTTTGAACTTTTATTATCACTAATTCTTTAGTTAAATTAACTTCTTTCAAAGCACAATGCCTTGTCAAAAGCAAAACTCTAAAATCTCCTGCTACAAAAAGCATCTCAGCTAATTGCCCATCATGCGAAAGATATTTTTGAATAATTTCGGTTTGTCCGTTAAAATTATGACCGGCGAGATGGAGAGCATTTTTTGCAACAGGGCCTGTAACAATCGCTTTTGGTTTTAACTCGCAAACTTTAACAAGTGATTTAAATGAAAATTCTCCGGCAGCTCTTGTTACATGACCATAATCTATATCACTTTTACTATAAGGAATTTCAATAATTTCATAATCTTTATCCAAATCTTTTAGTAAAATTTTGTTAGAAACAATTACTATTTTATCTTTTGGCAAATTAAGAGCTTTTAATGCCTTAACAGTTATTTCAGCTCCTATACCATTTGGATCTCCAGTTGTAATTGCAATTTTATTCATCTGTATGCCTATCAAAATACTGCAAAATTTCCACCAAAGTACTTACACCGCCCAAATTCCCCGATTTTGTAACTATCCATTGATCAGAATTTTTACTTTTACTTAACGCTATTGCAGGCAAAACCTCATCTATTAAAGTTAATTGATTTGCACCAATTGCATTGCAACATTTATAAGAAGTTTCTCCACCCAGTGTAATCAAGACCGCTTTTGTTTTTTTCAGAACCTGTCTTGTCAAATCTGCAAGAAAATCAGTAATAATATTTGCCAATCCAGATTTTGTCAAATCAGCTTTTACAACATCTTCAGCAAATCCATCAAAGTTACCCAAAAGCTTTGACGTATGAATGAGAACTATATTATCATTTTTAAGATTTTCGCTAATACGGCTGACAAGATTTTCTTCCACCCCTGATAAAACAGTATTCATATTCAGTTCAATAATTAAACATTTCTCTTCATAACTTCCACTTTGCTCAAGTTTTTGTATTTGATTAGCAGTTATTTGAGTCGCACTTCCGGAAACAATAAGCTTTGGAAGCTTCGGCAGTTTTGGAGGCAGTATATCAGTTTGAATTTCTTGTGGAGGGAACCATTCATTACTTAATACTTTTGCTGCAGCTGCATTCCCAACCGGAAGAATTTTAAATCCGGATTTTTTAATAGCCAAAACTATTTGTTCAATATCAGTTGTTGAAACAGAATCTGCTATAATAATTTTTTTACCGCTTTTCACAAGTTCTTTTATTTTCATAACAATCGGACCTGCACCATCAAGCACTGTTTTTAAATCAATTGTTCCTATTAAATTCGCTAAATTTTGACCAAGCTGACTTGCAAACAATGCGGGCAAATAAGACTCTGTAATTGGAGAATGAGGGTCAATAGCCATCTCCGTACGTTCAATAGGTACACCTTTTAAAAGCTGGTATCCGCCAACAGTTATTCTTCCTTCTTGCGGGAAAGCCGGTATTACAACAGAAGCATCATATTCCAATAAATTTAGTAAAGACATAATCTCGACTGCTATATTCCCTCTAACCGTCGAATCTATTTTTTTATAAAAATAATCAGGGCTTAGTTCATCTAAAAATAATTCGGCTGCATTTTTGACTTTTTCAAATGCTTCAGCAGGAAGAACATTTCTTGATTCTGTAGATATTGCCCATGCTTGAGGACAGTGTTCTTTAGATTTAGAAATATTTTTATCCAGTAAAATATTTGTTTCCGCCCCATTAAGCATGAATTGTAGAGCTGTATCATTAGCTCCAGTTAAATCATCTGCAATAATACCAACAATAGTAGAATTAATTATCATAATACAGCTTCTTCAACATCTCTTTTTGAACCGAGTAAACGAATATTATTCGCTAATATATAAAAAGATTCTCTTTCTTCTCCGGTTTGTCGGTCATTCCACTTTCTATTTGAAATTCTACCGTCAACGGCAATTAATCTTCCTTTCTTTATATATTCTGCTGCAAATTCTGCTTGTTTGTCCCAAACATCAATGTTAAACCAGTCAGTAACTTCAGATTTTGTCTTTGAATCCCATCTGTTTACAGCTATTGAAAATGTTGCTTTTGTTTTTCCTGATTCAAAAGATGTAAAATTCTCTGAAGCATCTCGTCCGACTCTACCGACAATAGTAACTATATTCATGTTATTTTCCCCTTCTTTAATCATTATATATCAAAATCTATTTAAGCAATGTAAAATAGCAAATTTATTAAGAAATCTGCAACAAGCATATAAATTGTTGAAAGAATTGCTGCTTGAGTAGTTGATTTACCTACTTCTTTAGCTCCGCCAACCGTTTCATAACCTTTTGACGCACAAACAAGAGCTATCAGTCCCCCAAAAACACAAGCTTTCAATAAACTTATATATATATCTTTTACTCTCATCCAAGCCCAAGCAGATGCCATATATCTTGCAGGATGTAGAGAAATAGTTTCATAAGAAACAAACATTCCGCCAAAAATCCCTATAAATTCCGCAAGTAAAACAACCATAGGAACAGTAATCATTGCCGCTAATATTCTGGGAGTAAAATAATATCCGACAGGATTAATTTTTAAAGTTTTTATAGCATCAACTTGAGAAGTAACCTGCATGTTTGCAATTTCAGCAGAAATTGCAGTTCCCGCGCGGGCTCCAATAGCTAAAGCAACAAAGCCAGGAGCTATTTCTCTTATCATAACTATAGCAATAGTTCCTCCAATGTAAGCTTCTGCTCCGGTCATAAGAAATTCCTTAGAAACTTGAATAGCAATAACAGCCGCAGATATAAAAGCAATAATAAATGAAATCTGTAATGAATCAAAACTTATTAAAGCAGCCTGATTTATAACTTCTCTGAAACGAACATTTCTGTCAAAAAGATACTTTATACATTCTATGAGGTTTTGTACACAAACTCCTAAAAATCTTATCAAAATTCCGCCTTTCATAAATAATATATCACAAAATTAGAATTTTGATTTTATTTTTTTTACATTATCTTTTTTTACTTACAGAAGCTATAAATTTTACAGCTTCATTTGAAGGGATAGCAAATCCTATACCAATATTTGAAATATTATGATCCGGATTATAAATTGATTGACTTATCCCTATAACTTCACCAGAAGAATTTAAAACCGGTCCTCCTGAGCATCCTGGGTTGATTGCAGCATCAGTTTGAAAACGATTTTTTACATAATCTATTCTTGAAATAATTCCCTGAGTTAAAGTATTGTTGAACCCAAAAGGATTACCTATAGTTAATACTTTTTGTCCGACCTTTACATCCTCCGAATCAGCAAATGAAACAGTAGAAAGATCTTCTTTCGGGGTAATTTTTACAATTGCTAAGTCTTTTTTATTTTCCATTTTTGCAATAAATTTTCCTTTGTAAGTTTGACCATTAGAAGTAGTTATTTCAATTTCCTTAGCTCCTTCAACAACATGAAGCCCGGTCAAAATATATCCGTCTGTCGAAATTATACAACCGGTACCGGCTGATACACCGTCTTCCAGTTGAGCATCAATTGCAACAATTGCAGGACTGATTTTTTCATAAACATTTATATTTCTTTGTTCTTCTGCATCGTAATTAATATTTGCATTAACAGGCATAACAAATATCAACATTAAAAAAGTAATTAACAATTTTTTCATATTTACCCCTTTGTTTTCCTGATTATGCTGATATTTTTTAAGTTAAAACATTCACTTTACGGGATTTTTTAGGATTAGTTCTTGAAAATATTAAAATATTAATGTATAATTCAAAAGTCAGTTTAATTAATAAAAAGGAGAACATTATGTCAAGAATCGATTTATTTAAACAACATTTAGATCAAAAACGTGCAGTAAAAGTTATTGCAGGTATTGATAACTTTGATATTGAAAATATTAAAAAAGTTGTTTCAGCAGCAGAAAAATCAGGAGCAAGTGCTGTTGATATCTGCGCAAAAGAAGAAATTATTTCTGAAATTCGCTCAATGACAGATATGCCTATTTTTGTATCTTCAGTTGTCCCTTCTGAATTGGTAAGAGCGGTAGAACTTGGAGCAGATGCCATTGAACTTGGTAATTTTGATGTACTTTATAAAACAGGAAAAACATTCTCTGCTCAAGACGTTCTTAACCTTGTTTCTGAAACTAAAACACTATTAGGCGAAAGAGAAGTATTTTTCTGCGTAACAATTCCTGGAGAAATTTCAACTGCAGATCAAATAGAATTAGCTCAAAAATTAGAAGCAATGAATATTGATTTGATTCAAACAGAAGGTCATTATAATTCTGATATCAAATTAGAAGGAGCAAGAGCATTAATGGATAGAGCAGAATTAACTTTATCAAACACCGTAGAACTTGTAAGAAATGTTGATGTTCCTGTAATGACAGCAACCGGCATCAATCCTACAACAGCTCCTTTTGCATTCGCTGCAGGAGCAAGTGCTATCGGATGCGGTACTTGCATTAACAAATTAAATTCAGAAATTGCTATGATTGCAACATCAACAGCTCTAGTTGAAATTGCAAAGAGGAATTCTTCAAAATTAGTTGAACTTGTTTAGTTTATACAAAATTTTGGTAAAACCCGCCATTTAAAAATGGCGGGTTTTTATATACAAAAAAAAGACCTTGAGTATTTTCCAAGGCCTATCCGTTTAAATAAGAAGAGAGAGCTTTATATATTTATATAAAGTATGCTAAATATAAAAAATTGCTAAATTTATTCATTGAAGTTTACAAAAGTTAATATTTGCCATTTTTCAAACAATTTATTCCATAACCAAATATTGCAAAATCATATTTTATCGGATCTTGGGGGCAAAATTCTTTTAATTTTTCTGTTAATTCAATAACAGATATAAAATCATTAGCACTCCTTGTTAAAATCCCCATAGCTCTGGAAACACGACCTACATGAACATCTAAAGGAATATATAATTCTGAAGGTGATATAAAACTCCAAATTCCCAAATCAACAGGACCTTTTCTTACCATCCAACGTAAATACATACACATACGTTTCATCGCACCTCCGTTACGAGGATTCGGTATCATATGATAAAAACCATGTCCAGAATTTTTATCAGCACGAGAATAAAAATAATCCACAACTGTTTCAAACATTTTCCCTTGATGATAACCGTATTCAAAAAGTTCTTCCAGACCTTTTGAAGTATTGTATAACTCTTTTAAAATTTTAAAAATTGATATAAAATCATTAGGTTTACCAAATCTGTAATTAAAATTCCCAATAATTTTAGGTTCAAAATTTTGAATAAAATTCAACGGTTCATTTTGAGCAACATTAATGAACAAATCCTCAAGTTTATTAATAAACTGCTTTCTACTTCCATAAGCAAGTAAAGAAGATATAAAACCTGCTAATTCAACATCTTTTTTATCTTTATATCGATGAGGGAACTGAATCGGATCATCGAAAATAAATTCAGGTTTTTCATATTTTTCAACGAATTTATCAAGTTCAAATTTTGTAATCACAACAACAGTATACAATAAAAATCATCCGAACGACCTATTACAAAAAACCAGAAAGTGTTAAAATAAAATTATGAAAAAGATTATTATTATACTTTCAATTTTTGTAATAAACATAATTTTTACAAATCCATCGCACGCAATAAAAATAGGATTATTGACACAGGTCGATCAAGCAGGAGTAGGAACAGACATAAATGGAAGAATGATTAGCGTTCATTCAAACAAAACCGTAATGACAACAGAAGCATTAAAAGGCTACGTGTTAGTACCATATAATAATCAAATTGCTGTAAAAAACGGAAGTAAATATTTCCCCCTTGGAACTGATTCTTTGGTTTTAAGAACAGACACTGAAGGATTTGTAAGCACAAAAGGCAAATGGTATAGAGGGAAATTGTTTGTCAAAATGTTTAACGGGAAATTAACTGTTATAAATGACTTAGATATAGAAGACTATCTCCGCGGAGTCGTACCATCTGAAATGCCTCCATCTTGGGAATTTGAAGCTTTAAAAGCACAAGCAATCGCAGCAAGAAGTTATGCCCTTGCCAATTTGGGAAAACAAGGCAGATATGGCTACGATTTAAAAGATAATACCGAAGATCAAGCATACGGCGGTGCATCAGCAGAAACTAACCGAACTAATAAAGCAGTAGAAGATACTTTAGGACTCGTATTAACATACGATATGAAAATTATTTCCGCATACTATTCTGCTTCTGCCGGAGGAATGACTAACACAAATGCCTGGGGAAACAATTTACCTTATTTACATTCAGTATTTTCATTTGATGAAAATGTAAAGAAAAACGGACACGGTGTTGGCATGAGTCAGCATGGAGCAAATAATCTTGCCAAACAAGGATATAATGCTTATCAAATTTTGCAATATTTCTATCAAAATGTTAAATTCGCAAAGTTGAATAATGAAGTATAACAGGGATTTTAAAGAAATTTTTCGCAAAATGCTTGACAGTAAAAGGGTAAGTGGTATAATAAGTCTGTCGATTAAACAAAACTGCGGAAAAATGGTAAACCGTGGTATAGGAAGAAGGAGGTTCATAATGAACAAAGAAGAATTAGTAAAAGAATTATCAAAGAAAACAAAAGTTTCTCAAAAAGCTGCTGCAAATATTTTAGCGGCAACTTTAGAAACAATTGAAAAAACAGTTTCTAAAGGTAAAAAAGTTACATTAGTAGGTTTTGGAACTTTTGAATCACGCAAAAGAGCTGCTAGAACAGGAAGAAATCCTCAAACAGGTGCAACTTTGAAGATTGCAGCTAAAAAAGTTCCTGCTTTCTCAGCTGGTAAAAAATTCAAAGAACTTGTAAAATAGTTTTTCTTTGATTTGAAAATAATTGAAAGCGCAGATTATTTGTTATAATCTGCGCTTTCCTTCGTTACAATTACTTGAATAAAATAAATAGTTATGATATTGTGGAATTAAGGGGTGAGATATTTATGAAAAGTTCTACAATCAAAAGATCTGCTCTCTCAAGAGAAACTATAGATGTAATTGAAAATATAGCACAAGAGGAAAGTATGAATAACAATTATAAAGAAGAAGAAAATTATTTACCTAGAGAATACGTTAGAGAAGATAAATCTTCATCAGAACGAGACAATAAATCTCAAGAAATAGATTTATTATGGCAGACTTTTAAATCTGCGCAATTTAATACCAATTCTCCTATAATACAGATAGTTGGAGGATTTTTCCTTGGAATTATTTCTACTATTATTGTATTCTCACTTCTTGGAGTGTTTGCATTAAATTCAAATTCAGGCTCAAAAATTCTAACCATAAACTTTGGAGCTTTAAATAAATCTCAACCTGTAAAAACAGCAACTGTTGAAGAAAACTCTGTAACTGCACAAATCGCAGGAGATGAAGAAAATATTGTTGAAGAAAATTCAAATGAAGAAGAAACAATCCAAGAAACATCTTCCAATTCTAATCTTGAAATTGTAAAAAAATACACAATTAAAGATGGAGATACAGTAGAAGCAATTATAAGAAAAAATTACGGAACGTACAACCCTGAAATAGCACAGGCAATTATGAAAGCCAATAATTTGTCTAATTTAGATAGAATAAGCATAGGACAAGTTTTGCTTCTTCCTGCTATTAAATAATTCGGAGCATTTTAATATGAAAATAAATAAAATAATTTCGCTGGCTGTTTTTCTATTTTTAGCAGTTCAGACAAGTGTTGTCGCTCAAGAATGGAAAAACGATTTGCGAACGAAATTTTTAAATAACGAAACAATTATTATGGAGATTAATATTCGTTCATTTAATTCCAACGATATTGATGGAGACGGTTTTATTGAAGAAGAAAAAGGAGAAAGACGAGGGACTTTTTTAAATGCGATAGAAAGGCTTGACGAATTAAAAAATATTGGAGTAAACACTTTGCATGTATTACCTATTACTCCTGTTGGGAAATTAAAGGCTCTTGGGACAGCAGGGAGTCTATATTCAGCCGCGGATTTTTCATCTTTGAACAAAGACATGTATGATGAAAAATCAGAATTAACTTTAGAACAACAAGCGAAAAAATTTATTGAAGAAGCTCATAATAGAGGAATCCGAGTAATAGTAGATGTCCCTGCATGCGGTTCATACGATTTATATCTTCAAAGACCTGATTTATTTGTTTCCGGAAATCAAGGTGAGCCTGTTTTACCATCTGATTGGACAGATGTAAGACTGCTATCAACAGGAACAGAAGATAAAGTAGATTCTAATGTCTATGGATTATATAAAGACTTTTTCAAATACATGAAAAATCTAGGAGTTGACGGTATAAGAGCAGATGTTGCACACTCTAAAACAGCTTTATTTTGGAAAGAATTGATAGAATATTCACATCGCAAGGATCCTGAATTTTTATGGTTAGCAGAGTCTTCTGAATCATGGAATGATGCAATATCTTCTTATGCTGTTTTTACTCCATACAATAAACTTTTAGAAGCCGGTTTTGACGGTTACTACGGATCTTTTATGAATTTAAAAAATTGGAAAAAATCAGAGGAACTTTACAATCAATTTAATCAGACTTTTGGAGAATTAAAAAAATTTAACACACCTAAAAGTGTCATCGGAAGCTTTACAACTCACGATGAAGTAAGCCCTATACTCATTAAAGGAGAAGCTTTTAGTGATATGATAATTTGGTTGAATGCAACTTTACCTGTTAATTCCTATTTTGTAGATGGATTTCAAACCGGAGATGATTATAAATATTTAATGGGAAATAAGACCGCGCCTCATACAAACACTGATGATGATATTTTTTTCATACATGAAGGTAAAATTGATATATTCAATCTTTCGCGCAAACCTCAAGGGAATAATACAAAATTAAAAAATGATTTTCTTCTTGCTAATAATGTAAAAACAAATATTTTACCAATATTAAACAACGGAAATTTTATTCCTATAAAAATAAAAAATTCTAATATTTTTGCATATATGTTCAATTATAATAAAAAATCAGTAATTACTATCGGAAATATTGATTTTAAAAATGAACATAAAATATCTTTCAAAATCCCAAAATATAATAAAAACAGTACTCTACTCCCCATAAAAATTTCTTCAATGCCGGAAGTTAAAAACGGGAAAATAAATCATACAATGAAAGCAGGAGAAATTATTGTTCTTATTATAAATGAAGATTCTTAACAAATTCCCCAATTTCAGAAGCTTCACGAGTCCCTTCAATAAACTCGAAATCAGAACATGCCATATTTAATTCTTCTTTTGCATCGCCTAATAAACCTGGGATTATTATTTTGCGAGTATTTATTTTATTTTTTATATCAAGTTCTTTTAAAGTTTTTGAAACAATTTCAGCATTAAAAGTTTCTGCAGACCATGCAGTTAATACACTCATTCCATCAGATGGTAAAACAATAAGATAAGATGGAACATTTAAATTTTGCAGTTCATTTGAAACAGCAAAAAATGTCAATGCAAAATTTGTAGTCATAAAAACAATAGCATTTTTATCAGGATTATTAAATCTATACAATCCCGGATCAACCTGCAAAGTTTTTTGCGGATCCGTAAAAATATTAGCTCTCAATGCAAACAAAGCAGAAAACATTTCTTCATCAAAATTTTCAAACAAAAGCACATTTGCATATTTGCATAAATAATAAGATGCCCTTGCACATTGTGAAAATAAATCATCATTTTTGATTTTTACGCAAACAGGATCTGAAGAACTTTCATCTTTTTCTAAAATAGCCTTCTTTCGTTTACATATTAGATAATTTTTTGTTTCCTCAAAATCTTTTTCGTCAACTACATCAAGTTTCAAAGACAAAAAATCTTCATAACTCAAATACTTGCTGTCTTTACCATCTTTGAGAATGATTAAATCTACTTTAACAATTTTATTAAGAATATTTACACCAAAATTTTCTATACGTCTGATTAAATCACTAAAGTGAGGTTTTGAACAATCTACTAAAACACAAATTGCTGTTGGATTTATAAAAGTTTTCTCATGTCGATACAGAACATTTTCTCCACCAATTTTTAAATTTTCTATTTGAACAATTTTTTGCGAATGTTTTATACTATGCAAATATTTTTCTTTTAAATCTTCAGGCAGATATGGGCAAGTACTTATATCTGCCTGCTGTTTAGCAAGTTTTAATGAATAAGCCATACAAGTTGCATATCCACATTTTTTACAATTTGCTTCCTGTTTTTTTTGTCCTGCAGGTGTATATTTGAAAATTTGAAGTCCTGTCATTTCCATACTTAAACAAGTCCTTTCAAAATTTTTATATTCTCAGGATAATGTACTATAAAAATATCTGCTCCGGCGGCAATTGCTCCTGAAACAGAAGTCAGCTCATACATTTTAGCCATTTTCTCAGAGCTTGTAGCCTCCTTAGTTTTCAAAGCCTCTGTAGAAGCTTCAGTGATTATGGGGAAACTAAGATATTCATCATTTTTTTCAAGTTTAATCTTTTCAATCATACTATAACCGTATTCATAACCATAACCAAGCCCGCCAATATCAGTATTCATTATGATTTTATCCCTTGTTAGACCCATCTCAAGAACAAGAATGTTTAATTCTTTTGCAAGATTTATATCGATTGGTGTTTTTAAAACCAATTGATGACCTCCATTAATAACAGAAGGAACAATACTTTTATAATTTTTTTCTGTTGCAAAAGAAATTATACACTCACGATCCAATACATTAATAAAATCAGGTAATAATTTTGCATCAATTTCATCTTTACCGGAACCGCAAATCATAAGAGGTTTGTCTATTAAAGGCAAAATTGATTTTAATTCTTCCGGACTGCTTGGTTTTATAGAAACAGCATCACAATATGAAGGAATATTGAGGTAATTATTTGTATATAATACGAAAAACCTACCCCTGTCTTGCACTTTTTACTCTATCCATAATTTCTGTAAATTCTTTTTCATCAATAGTTTCTTTTTCAAGAAGTTCTTTTGAAATAACTTCAAGCATATCTCTATTTTCAATTAAAAGTTTTTTTGCAAGCTCATATCTTTCTTCAACAATTGATTTAATTTCTTCATCAATTTCGTAAGCAATTTGTTCAGAATAATCTCGCTGATGACCAAAATCGCGTCCCATAAAAACATTTTCTTGATTTTTACCATAAGTAAGAGGTCCCAATTTTTCTGACATACCCCAAGCTGTAACCATTTTTCTGGCTGTTGTAGTAACATTTATAAGATCTTGAGAAGCACCTGTACTTACATTATCTTTACCATAGACTATTTCTTCAGCTGCACGACCGCCAAGAGCCATAGCAATTTGAGCCATAAGTTTTGCTTTACTTACATGGACACTTTCATCTTTTGGTCTTGTCCAAGTAACACCGAGCGCCATTCCACGAGGTATAATAGAAACCTTGTGAAGTTCATTCGCTTCAGGTAAAAGTTTATCTATTAAAGCATGACCCACTTCATGATAAGAAGTTAACTCTTTATCTTTATCAGTTAATACACGACTTTTTTTCTCTACGCCGGCGATTACTCGATCAATTGATACATCAACATCTTCCATACCTATTTTATCTTTATTTTTACGAGCAGCTAGAAGAGCTGATTCATTCAAAAGATTTTGCAAATCCGCTCCAGTAAATCCCGGAGTACGTTTTGCAAGGACTTTTAAATCTACATCATTATCAAGTTTTTTATTTTTTGCATGAACTTCCAGAATCTGCTCGCGACCTTTTACATCCGGAGCATTTATATAAATTTGTCTGTCAAATCTACCAGGTCTTAATAGTGCATTATCTAAAATATCAGGTCTGTTTGTTGCCGCAATTACAATAATATTTGTATTTACATCAAAACCATCCATTTCAACGAGTAATTGATTTAAAGTTTGCTCTCTTTCATCATGCCCCCCGCCTAAACCTGCACCTCTCTGACGTCCTACAGCATCAATTTCATCTATAAAAATTATACAAGGCTGGTGCTTCTTGGCCTGTTCAAACAAATCACGAACACGACTTGCTCCAACACCAACAAACATTTCTACAAAATCTGAACCTGAAATTGAGAAAAACGGAACATTCGCTTCCCCTGCAACAGCTTTTGCCATAAGAGTTTTACCTGTTCCAGGAGGTCCGACCAGCAAAACTCCCTTTGGTATTTTTGCTCCAAGTTTCATATATTTTTCGCTACTTTTCAGGAAATCTACAATTTCTTCAAGTTCTTTTTTCTCTTCATCAATTCCGGCAACATCTTTGAATGTCGTTTTAACTTTAGAATCTAAAAGCATTTTTGCTTTACTTTTGCCAAAAGACATAGCCTGTGCACCGCCAGATTGAATTGCTTTAATCATTAACCCTAGAGATATAATAGCAAACAGAACTATTAAAAAAGTTCCTATATTTCCCATTAGCTGATTTGATTCGGGTGCTTTTTTTACAGTAACATCAGCCCCTGAATCATTTAATTTAGTTAACAATGACTCGTCATTAGAAGGTATTTGAACCTTATATTGAAACAAAGGAGCCTGAGATTGCTGAACAAGAAACGGAGAATTTTGAGCTGACTCATGTTTCACCGGTTGAGGCTGATCTTTTGGAATCGCTACTATAACATCATCATATTTTTCTATTTTATTAAACTCTTTATTTTCTAATCTTTGTAAAAAATTTGTATATGAAATTTCAGATGTATTAGTTGACGGACCTGTCATAAAAATTGTAGACAAGAAAACTACAACTATTATTGCTAATATAACATACATACCGGTAGATTGATTTTTGTTCATAACTAACCTTTCAAAATAATAACTCTTACATAAAGTATAACTTAAACAGGATAAAATGTGTATACTTTAAATATATCGAATTATACTAATTCTATATATTTTTCTATATCTTCATCAGAAATCATTTCGGTAACAGCGACAAGAACTTCTTTACTGTTTAGTTTTATACCGCCTAATATTTCGCCTCTTTCAAGATTTGATAAAAATACATTTGAATCATCTGTTTCAACAACAAATTCATTAAAGAAATTTTTATTTTTTATTTTATATCCTTTTTGCTCCAGTTTATTGGCAAGATTATGAGCATTCTTTGTTGATAAATATCCGGCTTGATAAAAACCTTTTTCACCCATAACTGATAAGTACAGAGCAGAACACAAACCAACGAGAGCCTGATTTGAACATATATTGCTTGTTGCTTTTTCTCGTTTTATATGCTGTTCGCGTGTTTGAATCGTTAAACAAAAAGCTTGTTTCCCATCTTTATCCAAAGTTCTTCCTGCTAACCTTCCGGGTAATTGACGCATATATTTTTCACGGCAAGCAATAAAACCTGCACTTGGTCCTCCATAATTCATAGGGATTCCCAGAGATTGAATATCCCCAACAACAATATCTGCACCATATTCACTTGGAGGCTTCAATATAGACAAAGAGGAAACATCAGTACAAACAATTAATAAACAATCGTCTTTTTTTACCGGTTCAATAATTTCCCCGTAATAGTCAGGTGTTTGATATAAAATACACGCATATTTCGAAGTATCAGAAGGCAATTCTTCAATCCAATCAATTTCAATATTTTGTGGGTGAGAATAAGTGTTTATAACTGTTTTGTATTCAGGATTAATATGCCCTACAACACAAGCTTTGTATTTTTTAGTTATTCTGCAAGCCATTAAAATAGATTCTGCACAAGCGCTTCCACCATCATAAACTGTTGCATTTGATATATCCATGCCTGTCAAACGGCATATCATTGTTTGAAATTCGTACATTATTTGAAGCGTACCTTGAGAGATTTCCGGTTGATAAGGAGTATACGCTGTATTAAATTCAAATCTATTAGCGATTTGAGAAATACAAGCCGGAACAAATTTGTTATAAATTCCTCCGCCCAAAAATGATATATAATCCGACTTATTGGATTTAGCACATCTTTTAATTTTACGCTGTACCTCCATTTCAGATATACCTTCAGGTAGATTTAAACCTTTTATCTTTACATTTGAAGGAATTTGTTTGAATAATTCCTCAACAGACTTTATACCTATTTCATCGCACATTTGTGCAATAACATCTTCACTATGTACTAAAAAATTTTTCATAAATTATTATTCCACTTCTGCTTTATATTCTACATAAGTTAACAAATCAGTGATATCACTATCATAATTATCAGGTTCAATTTTTACAAGCCATCCGTTCTCATAACAATCTTCATTTAATTTTTCCGGTTCTTCAACAACGGCATCGTTTACCTCAATAATTTTACCCGATACAGGCATATAAATTTCAGATGCTGCCTTTACAGATTCTATATTTCCGAACACATCACCTTTTGCAAATACATCACCTACAGATGGAAGTTCTAAGAAAACGATATCTCCCAACTGTTCTACCGCATAATCTGTAAGTCCGACAATATTTTTTTCTGCTATATACTCATGTGATTTTGAACACAACATATTTTCCTTAAAACTCATACTTCTTTCTCCTATTTTTATATATTTATACCCTATTTCTCTTTTGTATAAAAGGACGTTTCACAACTTTAGCGTCATGAAGTTTTTCTCTTATCATAACCTGAATAATTGAATTTGTACCAATTTCAGGAAGATTTTTTACATACCCGAGTGCTATATTTTTCCCTGTACTAGGGGACACGCAACCACTTGTTATATTCCCGACCTTTTGGTCTTTGTAATAAATATCGTAGCCATGACGTGCAATATTTTTATCAAGCATTTCAAGTCCAATTATTTTTTTTTCGACACCGTTTAAAATTTGATTCACAATAACTGATTTACCATTGTAATCAAAAGTTTTATCCTTTGGAATAGACCAAGATAAACCTGCTTCAATCGGAGTAGTTGTTTCATCAAGGTCATTTCCATAAAGATGTAAAGCAGCTTCAAGCCTTAATGTATCCCTTGCTCCAAGTCCTATTGGTTTAATTCCAAATTCCATTCCGTGTTCTAAAATTTTGTCCCAAAGAAACTCAGAATACTCATTTTCAACCATAAGTTCAAATCCATCTTCGCCAGTATATCCGGTCCTTGACACTAAAAGCTTTATACCTTCAATTTTATCATGCTTTATAGTGAAAGATTTTTGATTTTCTATTGAATATCCGAGTTTCCTCATCAAATCAATTGCTTTTGGGCCTTGAACAGCCAAAAGCGAATAGTTGTGAGATTGATTATCAATTTTTACATCAAGTCCGCGTTTATTACGCACCAGCCAGTTTAAATCTTCATCAATACGCGATGCATTACAAATTACAAGATAATTTTCAATTCCGATTTTATAAATAATTAAATCATCAATTAAACCACCGTTTTTATTCGTTAACTGGCAATAAACAGCCTTTTCGTAAGGCAATTTATCAATTGACTGCGGCACAACTTTATTTAAGAATAAAGTTGCATCATTTCCTGACACAAAAACTTCTCCCATGTGAGAAACATCAAAAAGACCAACTGCATTTCTTACAGTTTTATGTTCTTCAATAATAGAAGTATACTGAACCGGCATATGCCAACCGGCAAAATCAACCATCTTTGCTCCAAGAGCAACATGCTTGTCATGTAAATATGTCTCTTTCACCATAATAAATTATCCCCCTAAACTAAAAAAATTTTCTCACACTCATGAACTTGTGTCAACGAATAAATTATTATAGCATTTGACGGTACAAATCTATTTGTTTATCTGTTAGTTTTTCAGGCAGAGATATTTTTATTCTTGCATTTAAATTACCGTAACCGCCTGATTTCTTAGGTAAACCAAGATTTTTTAGACGTAATGTTTTACCAGTTGTTGTCATAGCAGGAACTTTTATTCCAACATAACCATGAAGAGTTTGAATCTCCTTTTTACATCCTAAAACTGCTTCCGGAGGAGTAATTTCAATATCTTTAGTTAAATCAGAGCCATTTATCTCATATTCACTGTCTTTTGGAGTAATTATTAAATATAAATCACCTTTTTGTCCATAAGAATCAGTTCTTCCTTCTCCTTTTAAACGGATTTTTTGACCTTCCTTAATTTCTTTTGGCAATTTTACTCTTATATTTTTAGTTTCATTGACAATACCTGTTCCTCCGCAATTAGAACAGTATCCTCCGCCGGAACATAGATTGCACTTTACCATGTCTGTAAATTTGACATTTATTGGCTCAGAAGAAAACAAATCTTTAGCTGTAACAGTCAAATTTTTTGTAATATCTAAATCCTGTGATTTTGGAGGTTTCCTTTTCTGTTGAGACTGATACTGTGCTCCTCCCATATTACCGAAATCAAATCCTGAAAAACCACTTCGATTAGCTCGAGAACCGGAACCCATCATATCACCGAATAATGAACTGAAGAAGTCAGAGAATCCTCCCATATCTCCTCCGCCAAAACTAAATTGCTGATATCCGTTTCCTCCGTGAAAACCAAAATTCTCAAACCCAGGAGGAGGCGTATAATCTGCTCCGCCCTGCCAGCCTGAGCCTAAACTATCATATCTTTGACGCTTCTGTTTATCTCCTAAAACTTCATAAGCCTCATTTATCTCTTTAAATTTATCTTCTGCTTCTTTTGTTTTATTAACATCAGGATGGTATTTACGTGCAAGCTTTCTGTATGCTGATTTGATTTCAGATTCTGAAGCTTCACGTTTTACACCCAATATTTCATAATAATCTTTGTACTTCATAATAAAAATCTCCTATACTGATTTTAATACAGAATAGGAGATTTTTTATTATTTTTAATTATTTCTTAATTATGTAAATCTGATTAACGTAAACTTACCTTAACTGCAGGTCCTTTTTGTTGAATTTCAACTTTGTTTTCTCTGGCTAACCAGCCTAAACCTAAATCAGCAAAGTTACCTTTCAAATCTAGTTCCTTTTTCATTTTTGCAAATGAAGTTGTTCCGTTTTCATGAAGATAATTATAAATTTCACCAGCTGAAAATCCAATTTGCTCTTCTAACGTTAATTTCGATGATACTGTCATTTTTTCTCCTTCCATTTTTGCGAATAATTGTATCTATAACACTTTTTCTATACACCAATTGTAATATGCTTTCTTATTTTAAACATCATTCCAAAAATGTAGATTCTTGGATAAATTTTATGCTAAAATACTCTATAAGGAGTATTGAGATTTGTTTATTGAAGGAAGTATAGCATCAAATAAAACAGAATTACTTATTGATAATTATGCGAAGCTTATTAATAGCGGAATTCCTGCATCTGAAATACTCGTACTTGTTCAAAATTCAACTTTAAAAAAAAATTTTATTAACGAATCTATGAATAAAATTGATGTTGATTGTCTTGAAAGACTTCAAGTGCATTCCTTTTATTCTCTTGTTTACAATACTATAAGTGATAATTGGGCTTTTTTAGAAGATAGAAACATTTATGATAATCCTACTGTTTTGCCAAATTTATCTGGATTAGAAGTTTCACAATTTATATTAAAAGATATTTTAAAAGAGGTTAAATTCAAGGGTTATAATTCAAGAATGTCTTTAATTCAACAAATTTTTAGAAGATATTCATTGATAATTCAAAATAATCTTACTTCAAAGGAAGTTGAAAGACGTGCAGAAATTTTAAAAGAAGGATTTTCTGATGAAGCTTCACTGGCAATAAAAAAACTTTTAAAGAAAACACTTAAACTTCGCGGATTCGACTACTTACGCCAGTGTCTTTTGTTCAATTTCATATATAAAAATACAACATATTTTGACAATATAAAATATTTAATTGTTGATGATGCGGATGAATGCACTCCAATATGTATAGATTTTATAGAATATTTAGCACCAAAATTACAAGAAGCTTATATTTCTATTGATCCTTTGGGTTCAAGCAGATGCGGATATTTGAGTGCAGATAAAAATAATTACGAAAAACTCAAAAAGATATTTAAAACAGATATAGTTAAAATAGGTGATAATAACGAATCAATTTCTTTATATAACAATGTAAAAAACAACGAACACAACATTTTGAAAAATTTTTCGTATACTTCTTTTTCAAAGCGTTCGGAAATGACAGATGAAGCCATAAAAAAAATAAAAACGCTTTTGGCAAGCGGAGTTTCGCCTTCAGAAATTTCTATAATTTCTCCAATAATTGACGAAATGTTAAAATTTGATTTAAAAGAAAATTTTAAAAATACCAATTTATTATTTCTTTCAGGAAGTGAAAAACTTATTCAAAACAGACTTGTAATGACGGCTATTACAATTTTAAAACTTAATACAGAATTGAAAAATTCCCTTTCAGAATTTGATATAAGAGTAATCTTATCTGAATTTTTGCATATACCTTTAAAATATTGTCAGGAAATATTATTAAAATTTGATAAAACAAAAGAACTTATCCCATTTGAATTTGAGGATAATGAATATTCTCAAAAATATTCCGAATTTATAAAACTCGTTCAGGTTTTGTCAATATCAGATAAAAAAATTTCAGAACAAATAATAGAAATTTATGAAAAACTATTTCAATTCGATAAAATTGAAAAAAATGAAATTAACAAATTCAATTTTTTTATTAAACAAATTAAAGATTTTGAAGAAATTTTCGGAGAAGAATTTAATAAAAGGAAATCAGATATAATTTTGCAAACTGAAAACTCTGTAATATCTGAAAATCCTTATTCTGTTTTAGAAATAGAAGAAAATGATTTAATTATCTCAACTCCACAAAAAATAATTGATAATCAAATAAAAACAAAATTTCAATTTTGGCTTGATATTACAAATTCTGAATGGATAAAATCAGATACCGGACCTTTGTATAACGCTTGGGTTTTCCAAAAAGACTGGGACAAGGATGATTATACCATCGAAGATAATATAAATTTATCCAAAGATAAAAATTCTCGTGTTCTTCGAAAGCTTTCACTTTGCGCAAGTAATCATATTTATTGTTATTCAAGCCTTTTTGACTCAAATGGAATTGAAAACTACGGAGCATTAGAAGATTTTATTATAACAGAAGAAGTAGCAGACAATAATCAAACTGAAAACCAAAATTTCAAAATTATTCCCAGAGAAGATCAGAAACCTGTACTTGAATACGAAAGAGGATATATGGGAATTTCGGCTGTACCAGGAGCAGGGAAAACCACAATTCTTCTTGCTCTTATAATTAAACTTCTGGAACGCGGAATAAATCCTGAGAACATTTTTGTACTTACATATATGGATTCGGCAGCGAGAAATTTTAGAGAACGCATAAAAAATATAAGAAAGAATTCTTCAAAAATGCCTAATATAAGTACTATCCATGGATTAGCTCTTAGAATTTTAAAAGAAAACGGAAACTACGAGAAACTTGGTCTTAATGCTGATTTTGAAATTTGTGACGATTCTCAACGCGGAAGAATTTTGAGAGAAATTTCTTCAAAGCTTAATATCAAACAAAAAAATGCCGAAGAATTTGAGCGGGCAGTTTCGGTATTTAAAATGAGCGGAGGAAAATTTCCACAAATTATTTCAGATACAAAACTGAAACAATTTAAAACTTTTTACGATTTATATATAGAAACTTTGCAAACAAATAATCTTATTGACTATGATGATATGCTAACAGGTTCTGTTAAAATACTTGAACAAAATCAAGATATTCTCGCTCATTACCAAAATATTTGCGAATTTATAATTGAAGACGAAGCTCAGGATTCATCTTTAATTCAGCAAAAATTAATATCTCTTTTAGGAGGGAAATATAAAAATATTATAAGATGCGGAGATGTTAATCAATCAATTACAGCGACATTTTCTAATGCCGATGTTGAAGGATTCAGAAAGTTCATTACCGAAAACAATAATGTTAGTATGAACTGTTCTCAACGATGTACAAAAGATGTTTGGGAATGTGCTAATCAACTTGTAAAAATAAGTTTAAATAATGAAGCAAGCAAAAATTCATTTTTTGAAATGTATATGGCTCCTGTTGAAGGGAAAAATCCTATAGAAAAAAATGGTGTTAATCTTCAGATTTTCGAAACTCCAAGAGATGAAAAGAATTTCATACTAAAAGTAATTAAAAACACTCTTTCAAAACATCCTGAATATACAGTAGGAATACTTTTACGTAATAATTATCAAGTAGAATCTTGGCAAAATTTAATTGAAAATAGCGGATTTAAAGTAATAACACGAAATACCTGTTTAGAACAAAAAAGTATTTTTAAAACAGTTTTTGCAGTTTTAAAAATTATTCTTAATCCTTTTGATAATGAAAATCTCGGAACAAATTATAATATTTTAGCTGATTATGGAATTTACAAAACAGGATTAGGTTCAGAAATTAAAAAATATGAAAATCCTTTTATTAACATAAATTGCGACAATATAAATAATCTTAGTTTAGAACAATTTTATTGGGATGTAAATTATTGGATTTCACTTTCATATATGAGTGCCCATGAACTTGTTGTAAAAATTGCACGTGATTTAGGGCTTTTAAAATCTGATATTGATAAGTCAAATATTCATTTAATTTCTACACTAATAAAAAGAATTTGCATAAAAAATAACTCTTTGGAATATGCAGTACAAAGATTATCAGAATTATCGAAAAGACCTAATTTAAGCGGATTTAAATTTTTCTCAGAAGAAGATGAAGATGATAAGAAATCACTTCAGGGCAAAGTTCAAATTATGACAATGCACAAATCAAAAGGAGACGAATTTAACATTGTATTTATACCTGAAATGAGTGAAAACAAGCTTCCATTAACAATTGAAGGAATAAATTTAAAATCTGCCGATTTTATTGAACTTGTCCGTTCCTTAAATCCTAATTACAGGGGGAAATCAGATTTTGAATTAAAACAAGAAATTCTTTCAGAAAATTTAAGATTATTGTACGTGGCAATTACACGAGCAAAAAATAAACTTTATATAACTACAAGCAGTAAAGAAAGTAGTTTCGGAAAATTAAAAGACTCCAATCCCAGTATAATTTTTGAAAAAATGAAGGAACAATATGATAAATAATTTTTCTCCAAATATGTTAAAAACATATCAAACTTGTCCGAAAAAATTTTATTATAAATATATAGAGAACATAAATGTCCCTCAATCATCAACACCGTTTGAAAAAGGTAAAAAAATTCATGCTCTTGCAAATTACTGCATGCAAGGGATAAATATCGATAGAATTAAAACTGCTTTAAATAAAGAGGAACAAAAAGTTTGGAATTTACTCTTAAAAAATTCTTATTTTAATAAAGATAAATTCAAATCAGAATTTACTTTAACCTGTCGATTATCTGATATATGGATTGGCGGGCGTTTAGATGCTATAGTCCAAGATTTTGATAAATTTTATATTCTTGATTATAAAACAGGTTCAGCTCCAAAAAATGCAAAATACGATTATCAAACAATGATTTATTTATTGTGCGCAGATAAATACTTAAAAGACTACGGAGCACTATCTTTTGTATATATTGATTTGAAAAATGATAAAAATGAAATTATTGAACTTAATCAAAATCTTAAAACAGAATACGAAAGTAAAATTATTTCAGCATGCAAAAAAATAAATTCCGACACGATATATCAATGTAATACAGAAGAATGCGCGAGATGTGAATATAAAAAATTTTGTAATTAGCCATTTATCGCAAAATAAACATCCTTTAAGCGTTTTTTAGTAATATGTGTATAAAGTTGCGTAGTTGAGACATCACTATGACCTAACAACTCTTGAACAACTCTTAAATCTGCTCCATTTTCTAAAAGATGAGTTGCAAAAGTATGACGTAATGTGTGCGGAGAAATGTGCTTGTGAATTTTTTCTCCAAGTTTTCGAACAAAATTATAAACATCTTGCCGAGTGATTGATTTCCCGTTCTCTCGCAGAAAAAGCGTTTTATTATTCTGTATTTTATTTTTTAAAATGATTAAATCACGAGTTTTTAAATAGTTGTTTATAGCATTTTGCGCGTTTGTACCAAAAGGAACAACCCTTTCTTTTGATCCTTTCCCGTAGCATTGTATATATTTAGATTTCAAATCTATATTGTTTAATTTTAAATTAACAAGCTCAGAAACTCTAAGACCACAATCGTACAAAAGTTCGACTATTAAAGCTTCTTCACTATTTAACTTTTCTTTAAAAATAGTTTTAATTTCTTCCAATGTTATAATTTTTGGGAGTCTTTTTGGAAGTTTAGGTTGTTCAAGAGTTTGTGCCGGATTTATTGAAATATAATCATTGGCGCAAAGCCACTTGAAAAATCCACGTAAAGAAGCGATTTTGCGAACTACAGTACGCGGGTTAAACTTTCTTTCCCTGAGATTTAAAATGTATGAATTTAAATGATTTCTTGAAATTTGATTGTATTCATCTGTATTACAAAATTCTAAAAAATCACCCAAATCACGCCTATATGCTTCAACAGTATTTGACGCAAGTCCTTTTTCAACATCGATGTATTCAAGATATTCAGACAAAAGATCTAAATTCATATAACTCCTTTACATTTTATCTGCGATGTTTGCTAACTTGAATAAAAAATCATCTTTAGTTCCATTTTTAAATCCTTCAGGAATAAAGTTTTGTTTATATCTTTCAATAGCATAACGGTCAGTCATTCCGGAAATATAATCGACAACAACCTGTACACATTTTTCCGGCGGACAAATATTTTTAACCATATCGAGATATAAATAAAAAAGTTCTTTTATTAGGCGTCTTGCCTTGCATTCTTCCAGTTTTGCAGGGGAATCAATATATACATTTTCAAACATCCATTTTCGAAGTTTTGTAGTATATTCCCATCCTTCTTCACTCATAGAAATTTTAGATTTCCCTATAGAATTGTTTACTACTTCAAGTATCATTTTATTCAAACGTTCACTTTGATTAGATGAAAAATATTTTATACATTCTTTAGGTAAATCACTTTCAGAAATAACTCCTCCTCTTATCGAATCTTCAATATCATGATTAATATAAGCAATTTTATCAGCAAGTTGAACAACTTTTCCTTCGGCAGTTGTCGGCTCAAATCCCCAAGAATGAGTTTTAATACCTTCAATAGTTTCTTGGCATAAATTTAAATGTTCTAAAACCTCTACGACACGAACACTTTGAAGATTGTGATGAAATCCGCCTTCAACAAGTTCGTTTAAAACTCCTTCACCACAATGTCCAAAAGGTGTATGTCCCAAATCATGTCCAAGAGCTATTGCTTCAGTTAAATCTTCGTTTAAATCAAGAGCGCGCGAAATAGTACGTGCGATTTGAGAAACTTCAAGAGTATGAGTTAAACGTGTTCTGAAATGATCATCAAACGGGGAAAGAAAAACCTGTGTTTTATGTTTTAAACGCCTAAAAGCTTTTGAATGAAGTATTCTATCGCGATCTCTTTGAAAATCAGTTCTTAGATCACAAGGTTCATCCTTTTCCTTTCGCCCTTTTGAATAAACAGATTTTGCAGCAAACTTACTTAAATATTTAAGCTCACGTTTTTCGAGTTTTTCTTTTATCGTTTCAGTCATAAATTCCCCTTTTAGCAAGATTTTAACAAAAATCAAATCGAAAATTTATCCTTTTTTTAGAGGAAATTATATTATTTAACCACACAAAAAGCTTTACGAGCAAGACTATAAGTACGTTCCGTAAATTGACCACTATTTCTTAAAATGGCACCATTGCTATTAAAAACCATCATATAAGAATGAGAAGAATCTATAACTTGACTTGACCAAATACTTTGAAATACATCTAGTGTACCCAAACCCGTATTCTATATTCAATAAATCTGTTCCTTTGGATAGTTTGCGCTCAAAAACTGCTATTTTATTTTTGGTTACTGTATCATTTATTTTCGTTAGCAAAGCTGGCAATGTCAGCGCTGATACGACACCAATTATGACAAGAGCAATCAATGTTTCAGTAAGGTAAAGGCTTTCTTCTTTTGATCAAGGAGATTAACTAAAAATACCCCCCTAAAATTGGCTCTGCGACTACGTTTTAGCATTGTTATCTCTCCTTTTATTCCGTTAATTCCTCTGTATGCTTGTTATAAACTATATTTTGAAAATTTTCAATATTTTGTTATAATAACTACGCTTTTTTGGAAGAATAATTCATAAACAAATCATTTGAAATGTCTCCGATTTTACCTACTAAAAACGCTGATATTGCTCCGAAAAACAATGATTTTGATCCGGCGAAAAGCCTTGCACTACAAAATAATGATGTCCCTATTGCTGCCATAGCTGGTAATCCATATTTTAAACCGATTGACACTCGTTCTTTATTATTATCAGAAGTCGCTAAATAATAACTTAACGTACTAAATGCTCCCAATATAGACAATACATCAGTTGGGGCACTACCTAATACTAAATCTCTTACTTTAGAGAAAAAGTCCTCTGTCTCAATTTTTATAGCATTATCTAATGATCTGATTGATCCTTTATAAACATGTTCAACATCCGCAAATTCTTTTGGAGAAAGTAAATGTTTATAAATATTCAATATCTTTTCCATATTACCATTTCTAAAATTAAGATATGTATTTTCTAATTTTGTGATTTGTTTTAAAAGTTTTCTATTAACTTTATCAGAATGATTCTCGGATATTTCTTTTTTAAATATTGAAATATCTTCCAAAATTTTCTGTTCAATTAGAGATTTTTCTTCTTTTGTACCTGCTTTTGCAAGGTTTTTAAAATTTTCTCTTATATTTCTTAGAGTTTTTATTTTTTCGATATCATCAAAACTCACTAACTTTGTCATTTTTATAATTCTTTCTTCAGCATCATTTGAAAGATCTGACAAAGAATAAGAAAGTTGTCTGCGCATCATTTTAACTTGTCTTTGGAGCTTTAATTTATCTCGCGATATTTTAGAATCAGCAACAAACTTTTCTAAAGTATCACCTGATAAAAACCAACCTATGCCTTTTTTATTAAAATCATTTTCCATTTTTTGAGCAGAACTCTTTATAGTCTTATAACGATTGAATAAGCTATTTTCATTGAAATTGTTCACAAAATTTTGTTCATATTTATTATTTAAGCCTCTTAAAATATTTAGCCAATCTTTTAATCTTTTTGATTCGCCATCGATTGTTATAACTTTATCCAAATTTCTTGAAGAAAGTTTACGTTCCAGCATTAAATGAAGCTGTCCAATATGCGCAAATCTTTCTGAAGTTTCTTCATACGCACTGATCACAGATTTGCGTCCAATTTTTTCAAAACGCTTTGTGATCGCAGAATGAACTTTTTTCATTTTACTATTTTTAGACATTAAACCTTTAATTGCAAAATCTTTTATCGTTGTAAAATTATTTATTGTCTCAAAACGTTTAGCCACAAAATCTATTTTTCTGGCTAAAAATTCGTAAATCTTATTTATTGAAGTATTAGAATTTTGCTCAAGCTTTGCTTTCTGAACCTTTGATTCAAAAAAATCTCGCATTTTTTCAAAATTTTTAGCTAAACCCTTCGGGCCGCCCCTTAAAATAAAAAATATTGAACCTGCAGTTAATAAAGTTGCAGTTGCAATTGAAATTCCTATAATTTTGGAATTCTTTGTCTTTCTTGCTTCGGTTGGAGACATTATTTTTATATCTCCTAATTCAGTAACTACACCGGAAGAAGCGTTATTTTGCATACTGAGCCAATAATTCGAAGGATTTTTTTTACAATCGAACGGATTATTATAATTTTTATATTCGATTCCACTAACTGAATTAATCATAAATCACTGACCTATAATTAATATAAAACTTATTTTTGCGAAAATTTGCCTATTATTAAAGTTTTATTACGGCAACAATTCTCTATCGATTTCTTTAGCAGCTTCAAGAGCAGAGAATTTATCTGATAAAAGTTCTTTAACCCCACCCAGTTCTTTAATCATTGTATAGCGTTTTTCATTATCATACAAAAGTTCTTCAATATGAGAAGCTATATTTTCCGCTTTAACATCATCCTCTATAATTTCAGGAATAATGTCCTTATTCGCAATAATATTCGGTAATGAAACTTTGTTTATACATCTCACAAGCAAATAAATCCAATAAAAAAGCTTTGGACCTCTATAGGCAATTATCATTGGAGTCTTATACAAACAAGCTTCTAATGCGACAGTTCCAGAAGCAAGTATTAAAGCATCAGAAACACTTAATAGAGCTTGATTATCTCCTTTTATAACCTTTACATCACAATCTTTTAAATATTTTTTATAAGTTTCATCCGACAAATTTGGAGCTTGTGAAAAACAAAACTGTAAATTAGGATGTCTTTCTTTTAGTATTGAGACAGTATTTTTAAATTCAGACATTAAATTCTTTAACTCAAAAACCCTTGAACCAGGGAAGACCGCAACCAATTTTTTATCAATTTCTAAATTATATTTTTCAAAAAATTCACGTCTGCTTGCTTTAGCTGGTAATTGATAAACAAGCGGATGCCCACAGTAGTGCACATTTATACCATATTGCTTATACATATGAAGTTCAAATGGGAATATACACAGAACTTTATCAATATATTTCTTTATAGAATTTATTCTATATTTTCTGCTTGCCCAAATTTGCGGAGGAATATAATAAAAAATTTTTATACCTGCACTATGCAAATACTTTGCAACAGAAAGATTAAAACCTCCATAATCAACCATTAAAACCAAATCCGGCTTATAATCTTCTTTCAAATACTTAACAAGTTTTTTGCCAAGTATATAGTGCTTGAAAATAATCTGTAAAGAAATTCCCATAGCAGAGAGATTTTTTACATGTTCGAAAAGCTTAACTCCTTGAGCCTCAAGATTATCACCGCCAATACCTTCAAAAATATATTCTGAACTTATTTTTTTTAATTCTTTTACAACATTTGAAGCATGAACTTCACCAGAATATTCTCCAGAAATGATAAATATTTTTTTCTTCATATATATTTACACCGCCATTATAACAATACCGTGATTATCTGCATATTGAATAACCTTTTCTTGATCTACAATAATTGTTTCATTCGCTTCAACTGCAATAAGATTTGCATGTTTTGCATTCATTGTTTTTAAAGTTCGCATTCCGATAGCAGGAATATCAAATCTTTTATCTTGTTTAGGCTTAGCAACCTTTACTATAACCGCATCACGCTTAGCTAATTTTGCACCACGTTTAATACACATATCTGTACCTTCAATAGCTTCAACTGCCATAATCATTTTATCTTTAATCACAACAGATTGACCGACATCCAATTTTCCCATTTCCTTTGCAAGCCAAAATCCGTAATTTACATCTTCCATTTGTTCTTTTGAAGGCTTATGTTTTCCAAGAACACCGGCAGGTATCATTAGATTTTTAATAAAGATAGTTTGATCTAAAACTTCTATTCCAATCTTTTTTAATTCATCAACAATAATAAGCATAACTTTATCATCATTTAATCTAACTGCTTCCTTTAAGATATCAATAGCGCGTTTGTCAAATTTATCTAAATGAAGCAAAACTTTTTTATGAACTTTACCCAAAAATGTCAACTGCTTTATTTCTTCATCTTTAAGAATTTTTTCAATTTTATTTATTTCTCCAGGGTGACAAGGATAAATTTTGGCACAATATTTTTTTAATTCATTATAATTATCTTTTGCTAATGAAATACAAACAACTTCAAACCCGTTTTCTTTAGCATACTGCGCCATACGAATAGGCAAAATTCCGTCTCCGGCTATTAGTCCTTGTTTATTTTCTAATGTTATTCCCACTATTAATTCCCTCTTTTAAAGTATAAATCTCTTTAACATTTTCTTGTGATAATATTTTAGCACCTCCAAAAAGTTTTGCAAAAGTAAGAGTTTTTGCATAACTTTCGCAAAGTTCAAGTTTTAAATAAGCGTCTTTTATATTTTTGCCCGCAACAATTACTCCATGATTAGCCATCAAAACAACATCAAATTCTTTAAAAAATTTTGATGTATTTACAACAAGCTCTTTCGACCCAGGCAATGCATAATCAGCAAGCGGAATTTTACCGAAATGAAAAACTATTTCAGGTAAAATATCATCCTCTAAAGCTGTTCCCGAAGCTGCTAACGCAGTTAAATAAGGGGGATGAACATGAAAAACACTATTAATTTCAGGTCTTTGATTGTAATATTCAATATGAAGGAATTTTTCACTTGATGCTTTTTTACTACCTTCAACTAGATTTCCATCAAAATCTATAATAGAAAAATCCTCATTTCCTAAATATCCGTTTGCAGTTCCGGTTGATGTAATTACAATATTATCCCCCTGTCTGCAAGAAATATTTCCGGACAAACCTGAGGTCAACCCCTTTAGACCTGCAAAATGCCCAAATTTAATTATTTCAGACTTTATATTTTCAAACATCAATCTATTCTTTCTTTTATAGGATCTTCGATTTCTATTACCTCTGCGTATTGTAACACTTTTGGTTTTAAATTTTCAGAACGATTAAATAACTTTCTTTCATTTTGTTCAGATGAAGTATTTGTCGCAGGATTAAAGGCAACCTTTTGTTCTTCTTCGCCTTCCGGATGTTGTCCTAATTTTTCAGGATTTTTTATTACCATTTTTTCATAAGAAATTTTTGTACCCTTTGGATCAAATGCCATATTAAAACCTAAATAAGTTACTTCTCTTATAAAATCATAGCCAAATACCAATCTCAAATCATCTGGACCGACTGAAACAATAAATGCATTTTCTTGAAACATTCTGCCATTAGGAGCATCATCAGATAGATTAATATTACCTGCCCAACCTACAGATAAGTATTTATTTATTCTGAAAGCTTCTGTCAAATATACACTGCTTCTTCCGTATCTATAAGCATCAAACCTTGGCAATGGCGAATGATCACTGTATCCTGTTAACAAATACCCAACATCTTGCATCCAATTTTTATACTGAATACGCAATCTCGGACCAATTCTTGCAACAAATTGAGTATCTCCTGTTCCATAAACAGCTGCTGAACCTTGCAATTGTACTCCGGCATCAACCAAAAAACGTTTTTTTTCATCCTTATATTTGTACAAAGATTGACTTAATTCTCCCATATATCTTGTTCTTGTTGTTGACATATTTGAAGAACTACTGTATTTTTCACCATTTGAATTTCGGTCATCATCCTTCATAAAACCGAAACTTAATCTGTGACGAAATACCAAATCCTTATCTTTTCCCAAAAAATCTTTGTTTAAATGAGATTTATCGTAATATAATTCAGCAATATATTTTGGCATCCGCCCGCCCAAAAACCATTCATTAGTATAAGAGTTATAGGCATATTGTAAATAAACATTATCATCAAGTCGTTGTTTACCCTTTAAGAAGAATATATCACTAGCAGAACCATAACCTAATTCAGTCCTGTTATAAGTATTGACGTATTTTAATATTCCTCCAATACCAAACTTACTTTTATAATTTACGAGAGGAATTACTTTTAAAACAGAGCCAAAAGGGCCTCCAAATACAATTCCAGGTCCACCGAACATACCTAATTTTCTTTTTGATCCAAATTCAGGATAGTTACCTTCGAAATAATCGTGATTTTTATTCGTATAAACAGTAATTCCAGGCCATTTAAAAATTTTATTATTATTTTTTTGAACTTCAATACCCTTTAATTTTACGACATCATGATTTTTTTTTGCGTCAATTTCTATTGATTTTAGATGAATATTTATTTTATTTCCTTTAGGATTCCCGAAAAATAAAGATTCAAAATCTGTATTTACTAACATATCCTGAAACCGAGGGCCTGCAACCCAAGATTCAATATTATATACAGAAGATCTATCTGAAGATAAAGTACCATTATTCAATATTACCAAACCATCTTGTTGCACAGCTTTTTCTGCTGTCAAATCTAACAATGGGAATTTAGAAACAACTTTATCCATCGTTATTGTTTCTTCATTCATATTTATTTCAAGATAATCAGTATGTATTGGTTTATCATCTTTCAGTACAAGAACGTTCCCGATTGCTTTTATAATATTACCATATTCATTATATATCATCTCATCAGAAATAACAGTCATATTTTGAGGAGGAACGACAAGAACAGGTCTGCCTGTTGCTATCATATCACCGGTTTCATCATCGAATTGCATTTTTTCAGCATCTAACATTAACTGTTTTTCTGTAACTTCAGTGTTGATAGCCCCTTCCAACGATAAAACATCGCTTTTGGAATTTATTTCATTATTTATCGCTTCAGAAACAGTATTTTGTTGTTCTTGCTCTGCGGTTTCTTCTTTATTTGAATTACTGCGTTTCAAAAAAGTCCATTTTTTTGGGGCTCTAAGTTTATTTGAGCACTCCAAATATTTATTACTTAGCCTTAATCTTATTTGTTTTACAAAAGGCATATTATAAGGGTCTATTTCTTTGAAATATCTATCATCAGAATAGTCATCGGAAGTATCATTCAGCTCGTCAACTATATCTGTTAATGATGAACGGAATATTACATCTTGGGGATTTACAACAGGAGAATTATCAAGATTCTCCGAGTAAGAAACTCCATTTAGTAACGAAATTATTAATGCTATTAGTAAATATTTTTTCAAAATACATTCCTCTATTTTAAATATAATTTAACGGATTTGTCGGTTTACCGTTTACACGAACTTCAAAGTGGCAATGCGGTCCGGTGCTATACCCTGTCGAGCCTTCAAGTCCGATAGTTTGCCCTTTTTTTACCATTTGTCCATTACTTACCTTAATCTGAGACATGTGACCGTATAAAGTAGTAATCGGCTTACCATTAATTATACCATGGTCAAGAATTACTACTTTTCCATATCCGCCATACCATCCAGAAAATATCACTTTACCGTCATTTGAAGCTTTTATAGCACCTCTGTTAGGACCACCGATATCTATACCTGAATGATAAATTCTGCTTTTGAATATAGGGTGAATTCTATATCCAAAAGGAGAAGTTATAGGACCGCTTATAGGTCTAATAAAGCCGGTTGATGATACTTTTATCGGAGTTTTGCCTGACGATGCATTTTTCTTAGTCATATTTGCAATCATATTTTGTAAATTAGCAGATTGAGCAGCTAATTCTTTTTCTGTTTTTTCGTAATAAGCTTTATCTTTATTTAGTCTATCTATCATAGATTTGTTAGCCGCGATTGAACTTTGAATAGTTGCTCTTTGAGTATTTATATCTCTTATGGAGGCTTCAATTCTTCTTTTCTGAGATTCAACTTGAGCTTTTAAAGATGCTATTTTGTTTGCTTTTGCTTTTACTGCTTGCATTTTTTTATAATCTTCTTGAATGACAATTTTTTCAAAATACAAGGTATCTAAAAGAGCATTTACATTTCTTGCGGATAGAATAAGTTTAAACATTCCGTATCTTTGATGCTTATAAACCTCACGAACCCTTAATTTCATTTCATCATCAATTTTTTGGAAATCAGCAACAGCTTTATTCAACTGAACTTCCATTCCAGCTAGATTTGTTACAAGATTGTTATAACGCATAGTATTTTCTTGTAATTGAACATGTGCTTTTTCAAGTTTTTGCTGATTATTACTTAACTTATTTTTCTCTTTTTTTAATTTCAAATCAGCTTGACGTTTCTTTTCTTGCATCAAATTTCTTTGTTTATTAGTTTGATTAAGCCTCTGATTTAAAGAAGTTTGAGCATTACCTGCACAATATGCAGGATTCAAATTTAAACCAATGAATCCGGTGAAAGCAAAAAATATTAATATGTATTTAAAAAAATGTTTTATATTCATACTTTACTATTTTACAAGAAGTGGTAATAACATTAAACCAACGGTCCAAGCAATAAAAGTAACTGAGATTACTATGATAATTGCCTTTTGATGATTTCTAAAAAATTCCATAATCTATCCCCTTATCCTTCAATATTTTACTATCAAAAATTTGATTGTGCAAGGAATTGTTACAATAGAAAAATAAAATGAACTTTTTTATTTATAAATCGTTATAATATTGTAAAGGATAAAATCATGACTGACAAATGCAATAAATACGAAGCTCTTTTCACTTTTCAAAGTGAAGAAAAACTAAAAGAACATATTTTAACTTGTGAAGAATGCAGAAAAGAATATGAGCAAATGAAAAAAGTTTCTGATTTAATTCAAGAAGTTAAACCTTATTTTAAAAAGAAACAGTCTTCGCATAAAATTCTAAGAACTGCGTGCGTTTTGTTATTCTTTTTAGTAAGCGGAATTACATTTTCTATGAACACAGATTTTACGGACACCTTGAAATATGGGACAACACTCAGCGCTGAAGATTTAGGGTTTCCAGTAGATGATTACGGACTAATTACGGTAGTTGACTAGATGAATTTTGAAAAATTAATTAATTCAAATAAACAGAATATAAAAAATATTATTCGTTTAATAAAAAAAGAAGTTAATGAAGATCTTGAACAAGAGGTCTATATAAAGATTTGGAAAAATTCTGATAAATACAAAGAAAAAGGTTCAATAAAAAGCTGGATTTCTTCAATTGCAAAAAATACATCTCTTGATTATTTAAAATCTGTTTACTACAAAGTTTCCCAGAAATCAGATGCTGATGATTATACACTTTCATCAATAAAAGATAAAAAGTCTACACCTGAAAATAAAATAATAAGTTTAGAAAGACAAAAGCGTATCATCAAAGCCATAAATAACTTAAAACCAAAATTCAAAGAAGTTATAATGCTTTGCGAAATTGACGGTTTAACATATGAAGAATGTTCAAAAAAATTAAATTGTCCTTTGGGCACTGTAAAGTCGCGAATTTATAATGCAAAAAAGGAATTAAGTGAAAATTTACAAGATTTATTATAGAAAGAGGTACAACAAAATGAAAAAATTATCTATTTTAATCGCTACAATTGCATTATTAAGCGGAATTTCAGTTCAAGCATCAGAAACTGCAAATACCGAAACGAATGCAAAACCTGCATTTACAATGAAACGCCATCCGAACAAAGAAATGGTGAGACAAAAATTTGAACAGCGTTTAAACCTTACAGAAAAGCAAAAGAAAAAGGCAAAAACCATTCATGAAAAAGGAATGGAGCAAATGAAACCTATAATGGAACAATCCGGAGAAATTCGCAAAAACATGAAAGCCCTTAAAGATGACAAAAATTTAGATGAAACTTTAAAAAAAGAGCAAATGAACAAATATATTGAAGAATTAAAATCCTTAGACAAAAAAGCTCGGGACATACGCAAAGAAAACAGCAAAGAATTTGAAAAGATCTTAAATAAAAAACAAAAAGAAGAACTCTCCAAAATAAAATCAGAAGGTCGTGCGAATTTTGAAAAACATCATCCGCCTCGTCCGCCTTTCAATATGTTTGGGGCACCGGACTTTTGGAACAAAAAGCCTTTATTTACCCCTCCTGCTATAGAATAAATACAAAAAAATCCTTCTCGTAAAAAGAGAAGGATTTTTAATTTATTATTCACTAGGCATAGGTCCTTTCACACAAAGAGTCATATAATTAGAGTAATAGCGATTACCATGTTCCATAGAAGTATTTATAGAGGTAAACCTACGAGAATAAGCACCTTCCGAATCGCGTTCCAAACTTGACCAAACAAATGTAAGATCAGACGTATTTAAAACGGAAAAGACTGTGCCTGTTTTTGAAAGATTTAAAGGATGAATGGACAGTTGTTCATCTCCAATTTGACTTGGTTCATCATATAGGTAAGTTGCTATTTTTGCTAAATCGGTTAATGTTGCTAAATGTCCTCCTGCATCTATACATTCTATCATCGCTCCTGCCCAAGAATCACCATTGGTTCTTACACAACGATCATGAGAACAACAATTCTGTATATTATATTTTGTCTTATATTCAGACTTTACCTGCCACCTTCCATCAACTATAGAACAATAATCTCCCGTTTTCACTGGAGTAGAGGGTTTAAGCAGACTTAATTTCAATCCCGCAAAATTTATCCAGCCTAAATTTGCTGAACCAAATGCTATTACATCTTTCCCAAATTTGTTAGGGCTTTTACTTCCGTTTATATCATAAATTCCTGAAATACAACTTGTTGTTTTGGATTTTGCATTCTCTTTTATTCCGTTATATTCAACAGAATCAGGGTCAGATACAGGACAATTCTTGTTCCAAGAAAATATCATAGGTGTTCCGTCGCCTAGAACAATTCCCGCCGTATCAACATAATTCGCAGGATCTAACTGTAGACTGTCACCCGTTTTTAAATCAGAAACTTCTTTATTTCCCATTTCAGTTTGAATATAAGTATAAGGGAAACAGTTTGTTAGATTATTTTTATCGCAGATTGTCACTATTTTTAGGTGTTTTGATAGCGCCTGAGCAAATTCATAGCTCGGGGTTGATGATTGATAATATGGTCCGATGCCGTATTCTATATTTAATAAATCTGTTCCTTTGGATAGTTTGCGCTCAAAAACTGCTATTTTGTTTTTGGTTACTTTATCGCTGATTGTCGTTAATAATGATGGTATCGTCAACGCAGCGATGATTCCGATTACGCCTAAGGCGATTAATGTTTCAGCTAAGGTAAAAGCATTCTTCTTTTTACTAAGGAGAACAGCTAAAAATGCCCCCCCCCCCCGAAATTGGCTCTGCGTCTGCGTTTTAGCATAGTTCTATCTCCTTTCAATTTGAATTACTTCCGCGTATTTATATTCTTATTATAAACTATGTTTTAAATTTTCGCAAGAGAGTGAAATAAATTCCCTAACCAGCTGATTTAAAAATAAACTCTATTGAAAAATAATTCAAATATGTTTAATTCAGATTGGTACAACAACTTAACAAAACCTATGTTTTCACCACCATCAAAATTGTTTGCACCTGTGTGGACAATTTTATACGGAACAATTATTATTGCATTGATAATTTATGCATTTACTCTCACTCATCAAAAAAAATTAAGAGGATATATTTATTTTACAATTCAGATGATATTAAACCTTCTATGGACACCGGCTTTTTTCTATTTCCAAAATATAGGTTTAGCTCTTGCTATAATAATACTATTAGATATTTTCGTAATTCTTACAATTAAGAACTTTTATTCAGTTTCTAGACCTGCTGGTTTAATTTTAATTCCATATTTAATATGGATAATTTTTGCAACATATTTGAATATTGGATACTTTGTGCTAAACTAATTTTATATGAGTAGAAAATCAGAAAAAGCGAAAGAATTATTCAAATCAGGCTGCAATTGTTCTCAAGCAGTTTTGGGAGTTTTTTGCGAAGAACTCGGACTTGATTTTGAGACAGCAATGAAATTAGCATCATCTTTTGGAGCCGGAATGGGTAGAATGAGAGAAGTTTGCGGAACAGTCAGCGGTATGTTTATGGCTTCAGGCTTAGCTTTTTATTCCAATTCAAATCCTTCTTCCAAAGCCGAACAATACAAAATTGTTCAAGAACTTGCTAAAAGATTTAAAGAGAAAAATGGAAGCATCATATGTAGAGAACTTTTGAATGGAATAGAGTCTTCAACTTCTCCAATCCCTAGTGAAAGAACCGATTCTTATTACAAAAAACGGCCATGTGTTGAACTTGTTGGAGATTCTGTAGAAATTCTTGAACAATTTCTTAATGAGCACAAAAATATTTCAGCTTCATAAAATTTAAGGTAAAGAAGGATGGTTATTGAACTTGTACTCAATATCTTGACCTTTAATTATAAATTCTGCTAATACTTCATTATTAAAAGTGCTATATATTTTAATCTCTTTCATAACTTCTGCAGGAATTTTTCCTGATTTTTCAGCTTTTATTGATTTTTTTATCATAACATAACTTCCGGCTGAATCTGAAATAGATGTTCTGTTATTATCTGATAATTTCACCCAAACTTTTGGATTAACATAAAAACTATAGTTGCCGTCTTTTATATCTATTTTTGAAAAATTACTTTCAGCCATAATTGAATCAAGCTTCAAAGTGTAATTATTTATTTTATTGATTATATCCGGGTGAGTTTTTTGATATTTATTTATCGCATAACCAGCGCACAAAAATGATAAAGCTATTGATAATATAGATATAATAGGCAATAAAACAATCCAGCAAATTGCTTGGTTAGATTGGTTTTTATGAAATTTTTCAATGTTTTCTTTGGGATTATTTTTATAAGACCATTCATTGCCTTTTAATCCGCAAATTAATGAAAAATAAAAACTACCCATTGTAAAAAATAAAGGTATCATAAATAATGTTTTATAACTTCTATTAAATATGCCCCAAATCCAAGTACCTAAAAAAGCACCCCAATTAAATTTAACAATTTCACTCTTTTCATTATATTTGCCTTTTAATGCCATTAAAAGAATTAATATAATCAATGCAGACCATCTTATTGCTAATACATAAATATTATTTATTCCTTCGGTTAAAATTGAACCGGCTATAATTGCAAGTATAACTATAGCAGCTCCTGTAATATAATTACTATCATCCAGCGCAATATCTCTAACACGTCTTAAAACGCTGGGAGCAAGCAGAATTGTTTCTATAATTCCTGCTATCAACCCTAATATATTCCACCCTATAGGTAAATTTCCATTTAACAAAAAATACGAAACTAAATCAGGATTTAGAATAAAAGCAATAAATAAAGGTGTCGTGAATAAAACAGCTTTCACAATTTTTACTATTAGAAAATTTATTATAAAATAACGACGATTAATTTCACCTTCAAAATTAAAAAATTTTTTATTTTCCATTTTATACCTCCTCACTTATTGCCAATAGTTCCCGCGGAATGTCATTTTCAATAATTTTTTTACCACTTTTTGAAGTCTTAGCCTCAATGCCAAAATCTTTTAACTTTTCCGCCTCTTTAAATACACTTCCATTACGACGTTCAGTAAAACGATTAATTTCTGTTTGAATATATTTATATGCATTTTCTATAACATCACGAATTTCTACAAGCTTTTGAGCGTGAGTTGCAATATTGTTATAAAGATTTTCTCCAACGGCAATAATGTTTTGAACATTATCATATCGAGTTTTTGATGCCCATAATTGATTGATAAGTCTCAACGTAACAATTAATGATGCAGTTCCGGCTATTATTATATTTTTAGAATTTGCAAGTTCTATAATTTTTTTAAATTCATAATCTGTATAAATTAAATTAATACAAGGTTCAATCGGAACAAACATTATGATAAATCCAGGCTGATGTAATTCATCTATTTCTTCGTAATTTTTCTTAGCAAGTTCATTAATACATTTTGTAAAATCCGCGACAACTGCTTTTTTCAGATTTTCATCATTATCAGAATTACAATATTCCAAAAAATTTTTCAAAATAACTTTTGAATCAATAATTACATGTTTATCATCTGGAAGATTAACTACAAAATCAGGTTTAGTATTACCGCATACAAATTGCTTTGTATAATGAACATTTTCACAAAGTCCGGAGAATTTAAAAATTTGTTCTATCCAATCTTCTCCGAATTCTCCACGCGTATTCTGATTTGTAGTTAAAGCTTTTGCGTATTTTTCTGCTGTTGAAACAGCATTTTTAATCTCTAAAGATTCAAGAGCATGTGATTTCTGGTAATTATCAATACTTTCTTTAAAATCGTGCAAAAGTTTATTTATAGGATTTATTTCATTAGATTTGAATAATTCAAATTTATTAACTAAATCAAGTGAATGTGCTGATAAAAGCTGTTCCTGCTGATTTTTCAAAGACTCTTGAGCGATTTTTGAAAATTCAAGCTTGACAGAATTTAAAACATTTTCGTTAATTTCAGATTGCATTTTTAAAGCCTTATTTTCAGCTTCTAATTCTGATATTTTTGCTGTATATTTTCTGGATACATAAAGCCAAACCATTAAAGCGGTAATCAATATACTTAGCAGTAAAATAATAATTTCTAAAGTCATCACACACTCCATTAATCTGGAAACATTTTAACACATAAAACTTGCACAAGATATATTTTTAAACTAATATTAAATAAAATAAGAGGGGATAATTATGGCTGTTGAAAGACAAAGAGTACAAGAACAGGACAAAATAGAAAGACGTTCAAATTTTGAGCCTGTAGAAAGCAATCTTACACCGGAACAAGTAAAACTTGAAGCATCGCGCTGTTTAAACTGCAAAAGCCCTAGATGTGTTCAAGGCTGTCCGGTTAATATACAAATACCTGATTTTATAAAAGCAATTAAAGAAAATAATATAAATAAAGCAGGCGAAATTATCAGACAAACGAGCATGCTTCCGTCAGTTTGCGGAAGAGTTTGTCCCCAAGAAAGGCAATGCGAAGGGAATTGTATATTAGGGATAAAAGGAGAACCGGTTTCAATCGGAGCTCTGGAAAGGTACGTCGGAGATAACACGAAAGCAGAAATTCCTGAAATAAATCCATCAGGTAAAAAAGTTGCTATTGTAGGTTCAGGCTGTGCCGGAATAACTGCTGCCGCAGATTTAAGAAAGGCAGGTCACGAAGTTGTTGTATTTGAAGCTTTACACAAATTAGGAGGAGTTCTAAGGTACGGTATTCCACCTTTTAGACTTCCCAGAACATTTCTTGACAGAGAAATTTCTAACTTGAAAGAAATGGGAGTTGAATTTAAAACTAATGTAATCGTAGGAAAATCAATAACAATAAAGCAATTAAAAGATGACGGATTTGATGCTATATTTATTTGTTCTGGCGCGGGACTTCCTAAGATGATGCATATTAAAGGCGAAAACCTTAACGGAGTATATTCCGCAAATGAATTTTTAACTCGTGTAAATCTTATGGGCGCAGGCAAAGCAGATTGCGTTACTCCATTAAGAATCGGAGAAAAAGTTGCAGTAATAGGCGGAGGCAATGTTGCAATGGATGCAGCCAGAACAGCTGTAAGGGTAGGATTTAAAGAAGTATACATATTATATAGACGCACTGAAAAAGAACTTCCTGCACGTTTGGAAGAAATTCGTCACGCTAAAGAAGAAGGAGTTATTTTTAAACTTTTACATGCGCCGGTAGAAATTTTTGAAAAAGACGGCTATGTAAACGGAATGAAATTTGAAATAATGAAGCTTGGGGAACCGGATGATTCAGGCAGATGCAGACCTATCGGAACAGGCAAGTTTGTCACCGAAGATGTAGATACTGTAATCGTCGCATTAGGTACAGATCCTAACCCGATTATACAGCGTTCAGCACAAGATGACGGATTAAATATTGAAACCGACAAAAAAGGTTATATCGTTGTAGATCCCGAAAATCGTTCAACAAATATTCCTTGTGTTTATGCAGGCGGAGATGTTGCTCCTGTTGGAGCATCAAATGCAATTAACGCTATGGGAGCAGGTAAAAAAGCTGCTAAAGCTATAAATGAAATGCTTAAATAATGAATAGATTTTTGTTAAAAATTCTAATATTAATTTTTTCTGTTTATATTACAGAATTACCTGTATTATCATATTCCTTGGATTACTCTATAAATAACGAAATTCAAAAAAAATATGAAGCGGACAAATTGAATGAAGACATTCAAAACCAGTCTCCTGAAAAAATTATCAAAATAAAAAATGACAAACAAAATTCAGTAAAAAAATCTTCATCAGTGCCATCTAAAACCCCAATTTTTGAAAATGAAGCGAACTTAAATGTCACAGCAGATACTTATTATTATAAAAAAGACGGAATAAAGATCCCAAAATGGACAAAATTTCAAGTCAAATCAAATAACGGGATTTCGAATTGGCAAAGTGCAGGAACTACTGTAAGCTTTACTACCGTAGTTCCTGTTTTCAAAACTTATATAACTATACCGACAGGAACAATTTTTAAAGGGAATATCAAAAAAGTCCACAAATCACAAATTACAGGTAACGGCGGACTTGTAGAAATTGATATTACTAGCATGCTTTACAAAGGAAAAACTTATCCTGTAAAAGGAAAAATTATTAAAGTAAATTCTGATCATGTATTTTTTAACAAAATAAAAGGAGCAAGGCAATATATAAAAGGTGTTAAACAAAAAATAAACAGTGCAACAAATTTTTATAATAAAGCAAGACAAATATCAAACAAACTTGCTAAAAACCCTATTGGTGTAATCCTATCACCACTTCCTACAATTACAGGATTTGTCGGAGGAACAGCAGGAACATTAACTTCCCCCATAACAGCTTTAACTCAAAAAGGCGGAAACGTTTCACTTCCTACAGGAACAACTTTTGAAATAAGGCTTTTAGAAGCCGTATATGTAGAATAAACCTGTTAAACTTATATTGGTGGCGGTAAGGACTCTGCCGAGAGAAAGGTGACTAAATGTCACGTTTCTCGAGAGGGGCGAACCCCACATCACGAGAGTGATGGCGGGTTCAATTCCCAAAAACAAAAAAGCCCTCAAAA
>JAGAXG010000002.1 GCA_017941035.1 bacterium
CACACACACACAACAACAACAACACGTCCCTACGTTGTATTTTAACATATGTTTTTAATATTGCATTAAAAATATTTCGGTGTTTCAAAAATATTTTAATGTTATTATATTGATATGAAAAAGAAAGTTTTATTAATAAAGTTATCTTCGCTTGGGGATGTGATATTCAATGTCCCACTGGCTAATGCATTGAAAGATGCAGGATATGAGGTGACTTGGCTTGTTTCTGAAAAGGGGATTCAAATTGTTGAAAACAATCCTTGTGTTGATAAAGCAATACTTGTTCCCATTAAAGTTTGGAAAAAACGCGGACCTTCTTTTCAAAGTTTCAAAGAGTATTTATCTATATTAAAGAAACTGCGTGCGGAAAAATTTGATATTGCAATTGATTCTCAAATGATGCTAAAAAGCTTGTATTGGCTTGCTTTTTGCGGAGCAAAAAGAAGAATTATTTCAAAAGAAGGACGTGAATTGTCGCTTTTGGGCGGGAATGAATGGATAAATGATATTTCGTATGCGCCGGATTCTCCGATTGTAATGAATTATTTGAGATATGCAAATTATTTGGGCATTGAGGTTAAACCTGAAGATATTAAAGTAACTTTACCTGCACGTTCGAAAGAACAAATTGAAAAAGTTGATAATTTTTTGTCAAATATTGATTTATCAAAACCTATAATTACGATTGCTCCTGCGACAACTTGGGCTAATAAACATTGGAATAAAGATAATTGGAAAGAGGTTATAAATCATTTTGCACCGAAATGTAATATTATTTTTACCGGCGGACCTAATGACAATGAGCTTATCGAGTATATTTCAGGGCAAAAAGGTTTAAATCTTGCAGGGAAGACTGATATATTGGAGCTTGCTGAAATTTTTTCTCGTTCAAATCTTGTTATTGCACCTGATTCCGGCAGTGCACATTTAGCATGGGCAAGTAGGAATCCAAAAGTTATAGCGATATTTACTTGTACACCAAGGGAAGTTTTAGGGCCTTTGGGAAGCAGTGACAAGTATGTTTCTCTTGGTGGGTGCGGTTTAGATTGTCAGCCTTGTTTTAAGCGTAAATGTAAGTTAAAAGAAAATACAAATGCTTGTACTTATACTCCGAGTGCAAAAGAAGTTATTGATGCAGTAGAACACTTGATATTTTAGGCTTAAAATGGTATAATATAAAAGTCATATCACGGGGATTTCGATGGGATTATTTGATAAATTTAAAGAAATAACACGTAAAGTTTCGGAAGTTGAAAATAATATTTACAATGAAAAACTTGACTATTTAGAAGTTTATGAACGCAATCTTCAGTTAGAAAAAGAAATTGAAGAGCGAACATCTGAATTAAATGATGCAAATCGTCGTATTTTAACTCTTCAGCATATATGGGATATGATGAATTCATCTACACCTTTAGAAAATGTTTTAGAGGCAATAGTAAACAGTACTCAAGGTGAACTTGGGTACATGCATTGTGTTATTATAAATAAATGCCAAGATGAAGATGGGCAATATTTAAGTATTTTAGCTCAATCTCATGATAATTTAATTGCGCGTTTAAATAATATTATCGGAAGTCCCGGGATTCAAATGCGCAGATTGAATTATGATGAAAAAAGTATTTTTGCGGATGCTTTAAGAAAAAAAACAATTTTGCAAACCAGTGATTTAGATTTATCATTAAAGGCTGTATTACCTGAGCTTTCTCAAAATACTATACAAAAAATTCTTACAAATCAGCCAATAAAATCATTGATAGTAATACCTTTATTTACGCGAGGAAAAGAATTTGGCTGGTTTTGTGTTTTTTCATCAAGAGAAGAACTTGCGTCTGCAGAGTCTGATTTTTTGCGGCTTTTTGCAAAACAGATTGAAATGGCTATAACTATTGCAGACTTATTTCAAGCTGTTCGCAACGAAGCTGTAACTGATCCTTTAACAGGTTTGTATAATAGAAGATATTTTGAAGAATCATTAGCAAAAGAAGTTGCTCGTGCAAACCGTCAAAGACAACCTTTTTCTGTTATAGGAATTGATTTGGATTTTCTGAAAAAAATAAATGACACTTATGGGCATTTATATGGAGATTTGGCAATAAAAACAATCGCGAATGTTTTAAAAGCTAATGCTCGTTCAATAGATATTCCTGCAAGAATAGGCGGGGAAGAATTTGATATACTTTTGCCCGGTATTAATTCAGAAGGCGCAATGGCAGCTGCGGAAAGAATTCGTAAATCCATAGAAAATGCTGAAATTGAAGCAGTAGGCAAAATTACAGGTAGTCTTGGTGTCGCAACATTTCTTGAACATACTGATAGTGTAGAAGAACTTTTAGAACTTACAGATCAGGCGATGTATACTTCAAAAAGAAATGGAAGAAATCAAGTCACACTAGCTAAGCCTATTTCAGAAACTTCATGGCAGGAAATAGCAGTTAATACGTTTATTGATATTCTATCAAAAAATCGTGTGCCTATGGCGCAAAAACTTTCTCAGGAACTTTGTGAAAAATTAAAAACTAAAGATGAAATGAAGCAGGATGCGTTATATACTGTTGCGGATATGCTTACAAAATTATACAATCCGATGCATGAGCAAGGAGTTGTAAAAAATAAAATTTTGATGGCTGTAAGTTTGGCAAAACGCTTTGATGTTCCTAAAGAAGATATAGATAATCTCCGTGTCGCATTGTTGCTTTATGATATAGGGAATTTAATGATACCTTCAGAGTTATTGCAAAAGGCTACTCCTCTAACAGAGGATGAGCGTGAAAAAATTAAACATCATCCTTTGATTGCGGCTCAAGAAATTTTAAAACCAATATCATATGTACATGATATCTTGCCTATAATTGAAAATCATCATGAAAATTGGGATGGTTCAGGATATCCTAACAAAATTTCTAAAAATGAAATTCCTTTAACCTCTCAAATTATTTTAATAATTGATGAATATTTTGCTCTTATTGAATCACGCCCTTATCGTGCAAAAATGTCTTCCCGCGATGCATTAGAAATTATTAAATTTGAAGCAGATAAAAAATGGAATAAAGCTCTTGTGAATGAATTTGTTTCACTTGTTGAGCATGATATTGTTTAATTCTTTATAATTTGTAAACATATTATAAACTATTTGCATTGAAAATACAGATGTTTTAGTTTAATATTCTCACATAAGTTTGTAAACGAGTTAGAAAAAGTTTGTAAAAACAATAAATAATCATGAAAGAAAAAGAGTTTATTTCAATAATCAAAGATGCTCTAAATTCCGATTATATCGGAGATGATTGTGCATATTTAAAAGATTTGGGTATTGTAGTTTCACAAGATAGCCTTGTAGAAGATGTACATTTTAAACGCAATTTAATAACTCCATTTCAACTTGGTTATAAATCGATTATGGTTAATATTTCCGATATTTGTGCAAGTGGAGGAGAATGTGTATATTTGACAGTTTCTTTATCTTTACCTGAAAATGTTGATTCTAATTTCGTTAAAGATTTTTATAAAGGAGCAAATAAAGCCTGTGGACAAAATATTAAAATTGTTGGCGGTGATATAACAGGTTCCGGCAAAATATTTATTTCAATTTGTGCAATAGGCAAAACCGCAGGAAGAAATATTTCATCTCGTGCAAATGCGCAAGTTGGTCAAAAGATTATTGTTTCAGGAGTTCATGGTTCAAGTTCTGCAGGATTGCGATTATTACCAAACGGAAATGCAAAATTAATTAAATCTCATCTTGAACCGAAAGCTCAAATAGAATTCGCTTCTAAGATTTCAAAAACCGTAAAAGAAAAATATGCTATGATGGATACATCTGATGGCTTAATGGACGCTCTTTCAACAATTGCAAATGAAAGTAAAGTTATGTTGGATATAGATTTTGATAAAATCCCTTATGATAAAGAAATTGTACAATTTAAAGATTGGAAAGACTTGGTTCTTTTTGGGGGAGAAGATTATCAAATAGTTGCAACTGTTCCGCAGGATTATGATAGCGGAATTGTTATAGGTTATGTAAAAGAAGGTTTGGGAGTAAATCTGAGCGGTCAATATTTTTCAAAAGAAGATGTAGAAAAAAAATTGTTTAATCATTTTGGAGGGGCTCAATGAAATTTGGAGCAATAATTACAGCAGGTGGTAATTCTGCACGTTTCGGTTCAAATAAACTTATAGAAAAGATTAACGGAAAAGAAGTTATAAAATACAGTGTCGAAACCTTTTTAAATTCCGGTATTGATGAAATTGTTATATGTGGCGGAGAATATTTAAAAGAGTTGTTTCCTGATATAAAAGTTGTAAAAGGAGGAAAAACACGTCAAGAATCTGTATATAACGGATTATGTTCCGTAAATTGTGATTATGTTTTGATTCATGATGGCGCACGTCCAATGATTACATCAGAAATAATTAATAGTGTAAAATCAGCTGTGATTGAAAAAAAAGCAATATCTGTTATGACAAAAACAATTGACACAATTAAAGAAGTCGATGATAACGGCAAAATAATTATAACGCTTGATAGATCAAAGCTTTATAATACTCAGACTCCGCAGGCATTTGAATATAATTTAATAAAATCAGTACACGAAAAATTAAAAGGACAAAATTTTACTGATGATGCAGGCATGGTTGAATTTTTGAACCAAGATGTGTATATGGTCGAAGGATGTTATAAAAATATTAAAATAACTACAAAATCCGATATTGCTTTGGCTGAGATGTATCTGCTTGAAAAATAACTATTTTTTAGAATATTTGAAATTTATTATAGTTTTTGCTAATAATTTTTTTGGCTTCTTCTTCAATTTCTAACAAGTACATATAAATACCTTCTTTCACAACTCTCAACTAATATATGTTATATACTACACATACGTAAAATATAATAAATTAATGAGTTATATTTGTCAATATTAAAACAAATATGTAACATAAAAGTATGGAATTAAAGGCAAGAGAGTTAGTAAAAACATTTATAGCTCAACGGGCAATAACTATAAAAAAGTTAGCAGAACTTCTTACTGAGAAAACAGGGAAAAAGTATACTCAGGGGAGTTTATCACAAAAATTAAATCGTGGAACAATTTCATATAATGAGGTATCGCTGATTGCTGGGATTTTGAATTATAGACTTAGCTATGAGGATATTACATAAAACATATTATAAGAATATAAGGAAGTATAAATTTTATTTCAAAAATAGAATATCCGTCTCCGGCTGGTACAATCCGGACGGGACCGATTTTGGTGTCAAAACCGGCTAAAGTTTCGACCTGAACTACGCTCACTAATAAATTGTAATTGCTCTGCATAATGCTCGCTAACTTGCTAATGCTCAAACAACGTTCGTTTGAATTTGCAAAGCAAAACATTTATTGTTCACTTCGTGAAGGTCGGGAAAATTTTATCAGTTTAACAAATTAAATTCTTATAATATGTTTTATATATAGTTTAACTATTTTACATCCCCTTGACTTTATTGTATAATGAAAAGGTAAAGAGAAGTTTTATGCTTAAAAAAAATAACAAAACAGATGTAATAGTCGTTGGAGCAGGACCTGCAGGTATTTCGTGTGCGATTACTCTTGCAAGAGAAGGTAAAGAAGTGGTTCTTATCGAACGCGGGATGTTTGCAGGGAGTAAAAATGTTTTTGGAGGTGCAATTTATACACAGCCGACAAAAGAAATTTTTCCAAATTTTGAAAGCGAAGCACCCATTGAACGTCGTAATATAGAACATAAATTTATGATTCTTGGTGAAAAAGATTCTACAACTATTTCATATCGAAAAAATGACAATGTAAGTTATTCTGTCATTCGTGCTAAGTTTGACCGCTGGGCTGCGGAAGAAGCTAAAAAAGCAGGTGTAATTCTTGTTGAACAAACAGTAGTTCGCTCTATAATTAAAAACGGTACTACTGTCGTTGGCGTAAAAACCGAACTTGAAGAGTATTACGCGGATATTGTTATTTTAGCAGATGGAGTTAATTCGCTTCTTGCAAAACAATTAAAACTTAGAAAAAATATTGAACCAAAAGATGTTGCTTTAAGTGTAAAAGAAGTGATTAAATTAGATAAAAATATTATCAATCAAAGGTTTAATGTTAAAGATAACGAAGGTGCAATAGGGGAAATTTTTGGTGGTCCTATGCTTGGAATTTTAGGTCTTGGATTTATGTATACAAATTCTGATTCAATAACAATAGGACTTGGAGTATCATTAAATGATCTTATTGAAAACAATTATCGTCCTTATGAAATTTTAGAAAAATTAAAAGAACATCCGACAATTGCGCCGCTAATTGAAGGGGGTACTTTACAGGAATATAGCGCGCATCTTATTCCGGAAGGCGGATATAAAAAAGTTCCAAAACTTTGTGATAATGGAGTTATGATTGTCGGAGATGCTGGAATGCTTGTTAATAACCTTCATTGGGAAGGTACAAATCTTGCTATGATTAGTGGAAAACTTGCCGGTGAAACTGCCATTGATGCTCTTAATAAGGGAGATTACTCAAGAAAAATGCTTTCAAATTATGAGAACGCATTGAGTGATTCGTTTATAATGAAAGATTTGAGAACTTATAAAGATCTAATGGATGTTGCACATCAAAGGCAAAAAGCATTTTTAAGTTATTATTTGAAAAAGGTCAATTCCTTCTTTGAAATGTTTACGTCAGTAAATTCTGTACCTAAAAAAGAAAATTATCACAATTTTATAAAAAGTATTTTGAAAGATAGGAAAATTAGTGAACTTTTTAAAGATATTTGGGCAGTAATCAGATTATTATGGAGTATTTTGGTATGAGTTTAGATAAAAAATTGTATACTTTAAAATATTCACCTGATATTAAATCACATTTAAAGCCTGACAAAAATCAGTGCAAAATCTGTGAAAGCAAAAACTGTACATATATTTGCCCTGCAAAAGTTTATGAATGGAATGATGAAACAAAAGAATTGATAGTAAATTATGAAAACTGCCTTGAATGCGGAGCTTGCAGAATTGCATGTGAACGCAAATCGCTTGATTGGCAATACCCGAAAGGAACAAAAGGTGTAACTTTTAAAAAAGGTTAAAAATCAAAAAAAAAAATAAAATTTAAAAAGGAGAAAAGGAATATGAAAGAAGAATACTCAAATCAACACAGACGCTGGTATGACAAAGATCCGGTATTGTCAGAAGCAGTAAGAACATTAGAAGAAACAGATGATCAAACTCAAATTAGAGTTGCATTAAATTTAATAAAAATTATTATTGAACATAATATAGAAGATGAAAAATTTGAAGCAGTTGATGACATTATCAATGCTGTAGGTTCTGGGTTAGATGATAACAGACGCGGTCGCTGGTATGATATTGATACAACTTTAAGAACCGCGATGAACATGCTTCAAAATTGCCCGGCAGATACTCAAAAAGTTATTGCTAAAGAAATGGCAAAAATGGTTGTTGATAAAATAAAAAAAGATGAAGAAGAATAAAAATTCCTATAAATAACGGATATCAAGAACTTGACTTTGTTTTAAAATAACAGTATGGATTACTATGCTCAATTAGAAAATGAAGACAAAGAACTAAAATCCGTAGGATTGGAATTGATGTTTTTAACTCCTGAAAAATACTCAGGAGAAGATGGTATTACTGCTGTTGAGCTTTCTAAAAGAGTAGATTTACCGCTTGAAATTGTAAAGAAAAAACTAAATATTTTGAAAGAAAAAAATGTTGTTATTGTAAAAGGCATAAATCCAAAGTATTGGTCTTTTAATGATTATAATTTTCAAAGACTGCCTGAAGATGATGAGTTATTTTTACTTTTGTGCAGTTTTGATGATGTAGATTTTGACAAATATTTTTCGTATTAAATTCAGGAGAAACAATGCAAACAACTGCAAATCAATTTTTAAAACCTATAACTACTAAAATAAATCATGTCAATAATATTGAAATCGGCGGATGTGATTTAGTAGAACTTGCAGATAAGTATGCAACACCTTTATATGTTTTAGATGAAAAAACAATAAGGCAAATTGCAAATGATTATAAAACTGCTTTGCCGGAAGTAAATATTATGTTTGCTTCAAAAGCTCTTTGTACAAGTGCATTAACAAAAATATTAGTTTCTGAAGGATTAGGATTTGATGTTGTGTCATCAGGTGAGATTTATACTGTATATAAAGCCGGTGCAGATATGAGAAAAGTTCTTTTTAATGGGAATAATAAATCTTTTGACGAACTCAATCTGGCATTAGATTTTGGAGTCGGACGTATTTCTACCGATAATTTCTATGAACTTGCACTTTTAAATACTATTGCTCAATCAAAAAATAAAATGGCGGATATTCTTTTAAGAATTACTCCAGGCATTGAGTGCCATACACATGAATACATACAAACAGGGCATTTAGATTCAAAATTTGGATTTGATTTAACTCAAATTGATGAAGCCGTAGAACTTATTTTAAATGAATATACAAATTTAAAACTTCATGGTTTGCATGCACACATTGGTTCTCAAATTTTTGAAACAAGTATCTATAAAGATGAGATAGATATTTTGTGCGGAGTAATTTCACGTTTAGACAAAAAATTTGGTATAAAACTTGAAGAAATCAATATAGGGGGCGGTTTGGGAGTAAAATATACTGAAAAAGATGAACCTCCTTCTATATATGAAGTCGGGGAAATAATTACAGATTCCTTAAAAAAATCTTCCGAAAAATACAATATACCATCTCCTAAAATATTTATTGAACCCGGAAGAAGTATAATATCAACTGCCGGAGTAACACTTTATACAATAGGTAGTTCAAAACAAGTTCCGCATGGAAAAAAATATGTTTCTATAGACGGTGGAATGGCTGATAATCCTCGGCCAAGTCTTTACCAAGCAAAATATTATGCAGAGATTGCTAATTCAAAAGAAACAAATCAAACAGAAAAAGTTACAATAGGTGGAAGATATTGTGAATCCGGAGATGTTTTAATAAATGAAATTGAGCTCCCAAAATTGGAAGAAGGCGATATTTTATGTGTTTACAATACTGGAGCTTATAATTATTCAATGGCTTCAAATTATAATAGAGTTCAAAAACCGGCCATGGTTCTTGTAAATGAAGGTAATTCGGATTTGATAGTCAAAAGGGAAACTTTAGAAGATTTAATTGCGCACGATATAATTCCTGATAGGTTGAAATAGTATGGACAATATTTTATTTTTTATTCAAAATTTAATAATTGATTGGCACTCTTACATTAGAGGAACTTTCGGATGGAAAAATATATTTGAGATTTTTATAATCGTAGCTATTCTGATGATTTTTTATAAAAGATTTATAAGAAATACTCATTCGGAGAAGTTTGTAAAAGGTGCAATTGTACTTGGGTTTTTATGGATTTTCGCTGAATTTTTAATATCTGTTGATTTACAAATTCTCGGGGTTTTTATACGTTCTATTGTCGCATTTGTTGCATTGAGTTTAATTGTAATATTTCAGCCTGAATTAAGAAGATTTTTGGGTTATTTAGGACAGATTGACTTTTTTAAAAGATTATTCGGAAATGATAAACATATACATGAAAATAAATCTATTGATATTTTGAAAGAAGTCGTAGAAGCTGTAAAATATTTGTCTAAATCTCATACAGGTGCATTAATTGTATTTCAAAATGATTTAAGTAATACTTTTCAGGATGTTGGAACTATCTTAAATGCAGATGTTTCTACAGAACTTCTTTTAACAATATTTCATGTAAATACTCCTCTTCATGATGGCGCTGTTGTTATAAGCGGTTCAAAAATAATTTCAGCAGGGGTACTACTTCCATTAACTGAAGATCCTAAATTAAGTTGGAAATATGGAACTAGACACAGAGCAGCTATTGGAATGACAGAAACTAGTGATGCTGCTTGTCTTGTTGTGTCGGAAGAGACAGGTGATGTTTCAATCACTTTGGATGGGGTATTAAAAAAATATGATGATATTCCTACATTAAAAGCTGATTTAGAAAATATTTTAGGATATAAACAGTCAGAACAAGAAGACAAAAATTCAATTTTTCATTTGGAAAAATTAATCACGATGAATAAGAAAAAAGAGAAATAATTTTATGCAAATAAAAAAAAGACAAATTTTCAAGTGGCTTAAGTCATTATTTTTCATTACTATCGGTGCAATAATTACAGGATTTGGGCTTGCTACATTTTTATCTCCAAACAATATAATTGACGGAGGAATTATTGGTGTCTCTATGATTATCAGTAACGTCGCGCATTTGAATTTAGGTCTTTTGATTATAATTTTAAACTTACCTTTTATTTTAATGGCATGGAAGAAAATGGGAACAGGGTTTGTAGTAAATACCGCATATGCAAATATCGTTTTGGCGCTTTCTCTCAACTTTTTTCATTCATTTAAGGCAACGGGAGATTTATTACTGGTAACAGTATTTGGTGGTATTTCATTAGGGCTTGGGGTAGGAACTATATTGAAAAATGATGCTTCTTTAGATGGGACCGAAATGCTGTCTTTAATAATTTCAAGGCATTTTGGATTTTCTGTTGGTGAATTTATTTTAATAATAAATATTTTCATTTATGCAGCTGCGGGATTGGTTTTTGGCTGGGAAAGTGCAATGTATTCAGTTTTGACATATTTTATAATTTCAAAAGTTATTGATTTTGTAATGGAAGGATTTAATAGCTCAAAATCAGTAAGAATAATTTCTGATAATGCAAGTGCAATAGGAGAACAGCTTATTGAAAGACTTGATATAAGTGTGACTTATCTTCAAGGAATTGGAGGCTATACAGGGCTTGATAAAGATTTGATTTATTGTGTAATATCAAGACTTGAGCTCCCGAAAATGATTGATATTGTTAAAGAAATTGATCCTAAAGCTTTTGTTTCGGTTGTCGATGTGCATGAAGTGCATGGCGGAAGATTTAAAAAACATTAAATTATGGACAATACCTGAAAAGTATAATATACTAATAAAACAAGAGGAATATTAATATGGCAAAAAATAATGATACTGTACCAATAGAAGTAACTATTTTAACATCGGACCATGATATTAAAGGTGTTGTTCATGTTTCAAAATATACAAATACAAATAGAGAATTAACAGATTTATTAAATGATCGAGAAAGGAGATTTCTTGCGGTAACAAATGCTGAAATTTATCCAAGAACAGGCAACCAATCTCCGAGAAGATATAATTTTTTAGAAATTCATATGGATTATGTTTTGATGGTTCATCCAACCACTCAAGCTGTATTTAGAGATTCAGGGAAAACTCAGGAAGATATTGCTAGATTTAGGGATTTAAGGGCAAAACTTAATCAAACGAAACCATTTTAAAAATAAAAAACTTGAACTTTAGAGTTCAAGTTTTTTTATATAATCTTTAAATTTTTTTATATTTATTTTGTATCCGCACCCTTTGTGAAGTTCTCCTTTGTATGAAATAAATCGAGCAGGATAATTTTTACACATTTTAAGACGGTGCTTATAATCTGAACATAAACCTTCAGGTGTTACAAGTTTGCATGCAAATATTAAATTTCCTTCTTTATCTTTTCCTTTTATATAAAATCTCTTATATTTAGGAAAAATCATTTGCATAATTTTAAATTCTTTTTCGGTATAAGTATCCATGCTGTACATGTAATTACAGCATTTCCCGCATTTTTTGCATTCTCCGGTAATTTCATAAATCATTTTTTCGGGAACAAAATATGACATCATTTCATAAAATATTGATTTAATAATTTCTTTCATTTTATTTAATATCATACCTTAAATAGGTATTTTGTGTATAATAATGTTATGAAAAAATTTGACAATATGCGGTTATTTGCATGGATAGAATTTGCGCTTTGGCTTATTCTGGTTGCAGTATGTGTTTTTGGAATCAGATATCATCATTATATGGATCAAAAACAATATAAAAGTTATCAGATATTTATGAACGATGTCGATGGTTTAATTGTTGGTTCTCCTGTTAGATTTTTGGGAGTTCAAATCGGGAATGTAACAAAAATTCAAATCTTATCTTCCGATATTTATATAAAATTTATAATTACTGAAAAAGACTTAGAGCTTCCTGTAGGCTCTGTTGCTACGGTAGAATCTTCAGGATTGGGCGGGTCAAAATCTCTTGAAATATACCCTCCAAAACATGGCGCAAATAAAGATAAATTAATAGATTCAAAAGATTCAACAAGATTAGGCAAAGTCATTGGATTATTTAAAGATATATTTAAAGATATTGATGAAATTGCTGGGAATTTTGTTAATGCTTCAAGTAAATTGAACAAAGAAAAAGCAGTTGTAGAAAAAAATGTTGTTACTCCTGCGCAAGCTGATGCTAAATTAAAAGATCTTAATCAAAAATTAGATAAATATATTGATATGAATAACAAATTTAAAAAGAAAATTGATTCTGTAAAATTAAAAAAGGAGGAAGTTGAAAATGGATTTGAGCAAAGTAAGAGTGATTAATAATCCTGTAGTTTTGCAAAACTTATGTACAATGCGCGATAAAAATACAAACTCTCACGGTGTAAGAATTGCGGCAAGAAAAATTACGCGATGCCTTTTATATGAAGCTTCTAAAAATCTTCCTCTGGTTGAAAAAGAAGTGGTAACTCCACTAACATCATTTAAAGCTAAAACTATAGCTTCTGATATTGAGCTTATTATATCTCCAATTTTGAGAGCAGGTTTAATTTTCACTGACGAAGCAATTGATATTCTTCCACAGGCTACAATTCGGCATCTTGGAATGTATAGAGATGAAAAAACTCTAAAGCCCGTATGGTACTATAACAAAGTTTCTATGGAAATTTCTAATCCTGAAAATTTTTATGTTTATATTACAGATCCTATGCTGGCGACAGGTAATTCTCTTTTAGGTGCAATTGATTTGTATGTAAATAAAGGTATTCCTATAAAAAATATTAAATGCATTTGTATAATTTCTGCTCCTGAAGGTATTGAAAATATTCAAAAACATTATCCCGAAATTGAAATAATTACAGCTGCGATTGATGATCATTTAAATGAAAACGGTTATATTGTCCCTGGAATGGGTGATGCTGGAGATAGAATTTTTAATACTTAACATAAATTAATTATTATTTAAAGTTTTATAAAATAAATTCCGTAATATTAAATAGTGTGTAAACTTCAATTTTGGAGAAATTATGACTACGAATATTAACGGTGTAGGTGCTGGTGCTAAAAACAATTATATAAAAAATGAACGCCAAACAAAAATTGTTGTTAAAGCAGGGGAAACGATATCTGATATTGCTAAAAGATGCGGTATGAGTGTAAGTGACTTAGTTCTTTGTGCAAGATTAAAGGACACAAAAGTTGAAGCCGGTAAAAAAATCATATTAACTGCTGACAAAGTCCCTGAAGGCAGGAGTATAAAAGCTTTGGCAAATAAGTATAAAATGACGCTGGATCAGTTTTGTAAGCTTAATCATATTCCTAAAAATTATCAACCAGGTAAAAATGAAATATTTTATGTAATTATTCCAAATCATCAAAAATTAATTCCTAATAAAAAAGATTTTGATGTAAAAGAAATGGTTGATGAATCTAATAGTAATTTTAGAGAGTTTACAAAAAATAATTTAAATAAGCCATCACAGTTAAGAGAAACCTGGGGGAGTTTATATACTCCGCAAGAGCTTGCATCAGAAATATATCAATTATCAGAAAAATATTACGGTGCAGTTGGGAAACCTGATTTTGATGCATTAATCAGAGAAATTAATCCCAAAAACGCATCTGCAGTTTTAAATGCTTATACAAAGAAAGAATCTCTTATAAACACAATTGCAAGTGAAGTAACAAGTGATAAAAATAAAAGAAAAACAGCGATAATGTATATTTATGATATGTTGTCAAAAGAAAAAGGTTTTAATACAAAAGAATATGCAAATAAACGCAAAGAATTTGAAAAAGAATTAAACAGTCAGTTTGACAGTTTTGGAATGGTGAATACTGAAAAACTTGATCAAATGATAAAGAAAATGTTAGATTATACTATCCCTAAGTCAAATCAAGCTACTAAAACAAAACCTGTCCCAGGTGCTTCAAATGGCAGACCTATTACTCCGCGAATTTCGCAACCACGCCCTGAAGCTGAATTTCAATCGAAAGAACAAAAAGAATCCGCAATAAAAATTCAAAAAAAATTTATAACTGCTTCAGTAAATGCATATAAAAATAATTTTTCTAAAGGATGGACTGATTCCAGAGGTGTTCATCAATTATCATTTATTGATCAAATGATAAATAAAATAAATAATGACAATAGTATTCCAAATTCTAAAAAACAGGTACTGATTAACCGTATTAGGAATGCTAAATTTAATGAGAAAGATATAAGAAGACCTATACCTTCAATTGATGCGGAAGGTAAAATAGATAATTCAATTAAATATACTCAACTAAAACCTATTGGCAAACCTAACGGAAAGGTAATTATTTTAAATGAGGGACACGGAGGTTATAACGGCAATAGTTTTGATCCGGGGGCATCCTCTTATATAGAAAAACCAAAAGGTTCAAACAGTTATTCCGTATTGGAAGAATATGAAGTTGTACAACCATATTCAGATGATTTAGCTTTAAGACTTAGAAAACAAGGCTATGAAGTCGTAAGATTCAGCGGTGCTGTAGAGTCAATGAGCGAAAATAAATTTATGGAAAATTTAATTTATAATTATTCCAGCAAATATGGTGAAAATAACCTTATGTTTATTTCATTCCATGCAGATGCTTCAGCTTCAGGCAAGGCTTCCGGAGCGAGTGTATGCTATCGCCCGAATTCTTACGACAAAACGGATGAAAATTTTGCAAATATTATTAATTCTAAACTTAATTATCAGCCTCAAATAAATGCAAAAACATCTCCAAGATCTTCTGAGAATGGAAATGGTTTATATGTACTAAATACGACTTGTAATATTCCTTCTATTTTACTGGAAGTTGGATATTTGAATCCAAGTAACAATGAAAAAATTATATCTCCATCCTATAGAGATCAATTTGTCACTGCGACAATGGAAGGTATTAATGATTATTTTGAAATTGATAAAAGTAAGCAATATAATTCTGCCAAAATTGCAAAATCTCCTTCTAAAACACAAAATTTAGCTAATACAAAATCTGTTCAAAATTCTCAGAAAATAAATTCAGCATCTGCGACTAGTTTAAATGATGCAGCAAAACAAACAGGTTTAAGCTTAGATTTTATAAGAAGAATTAAAAGAATAGAAGATGGTTTACCGGATAATAAATTTCAAAATACTGTAATATATGATAAAGCAGGAGTTCCTACAATTGGAATTGGTCACAGAGTGCAAAAAGGTGAAGATTTTAGCAAAGGTTTAACTGATGCACAAGTTTGTAACTTATTTATAAAAGATTTAAATAATATAAAAAATAATCTATATAGCAAACTCGGCGGTAAAGAATATTATGAAAAACTGCCGACTCCTTTAAAAGAAGCAATATTAGATATGGCTTTTAATAAAGGGACAGGGGTTCTTGATAAGTGCACAGGTCTTATTTATTGTTTAAAAAATGGTAAATATGAGGCTGCAATAAATAAATTAACTTATAACAAATCGATTGCTACTGATAAAGAAATGAGCGGATTGTCGAAACGCAGATTATTTGATTTGTCATTAGCATTTAAAATATATAATGGAAAAATTCCAAAATCTAATTTGGATACTGCCCAAAAAGTATATAATAGGGGCGTTGAGCTTTTAAGACAAGAAATAACTGATAAACAGATTTTTTTGAATGTTCTTGCCGGTTATAATAAAGACATTAAATCTTATTTAGGTAATAATATCAAATTTAAAAATGAGTAATAATTTCCCCTACAATATCACCGTGCAGTGTTTTAATATTGTGCGTAGTTTCAATATGGCCCCAATGTAAATTATCTATTAAATCAGCAGTTAAGATTTCTCTTGCATCCATATTAGCATCGCAAATTTTAACTATAAAACCTTCCTCAATTTCTGTATTTATGACCACACAAAGCCCTCCTGCTCCGACTTTTGCGATTAGTCCTTGAGTATTTGAAATTATTTTGGTATCAGTTCTATTTTCGCCGCCTATTATGTATGGATTATTTAAAAACGCATTTTTAATTTTCTCATATTTTTTATCACAAAACAAATTCAAATATCCTTTTACGATATTTGCTAAAGGCATAGAATGAATAGGAACTCCGCATCCGTCTTTTGTAATAGGATATTGTGAATTTACATTACATAATTTATAGATTTTTTCCTTAATTTCTTGTTGAAGCGGGTGATTTAAATTATCATAACTTTTTCTATCCCAATTGTTAACTTTGCAAATTGCAAGCATCATTGCATGCTTGCCTGAACAATTGTTATGAATTGATTTAGGATTTTCACCTTTTAAAAGCAATTCATCTTGTGCGGTTTTAGAAATGGGAGAATGCTTTCCGCATTTTAATTCTTCTTCTGATATTTCGAATTTTTCAAGTAATTTTTTTACGGTTGAGATATGAATTTTTTCTCCTGCATGAGAAGCACAACATATCGCAATTTCTTCTTCAGATAAATTAAATTTTTTATCAATTTCATAATCTATCAAAAGACTTGCTTGTAAAGGTTTTGCGCACGAACGTAAATAGAAAGGATAATTCTTATCATCCCCGATTTTTTCAATAACTCTCGACTTATTTGCACGCACTACATATCCAAAATGCTCTTGTTCTACAAGTTTGTCACGCAAATATGTAACAAGTTTGGCGGGTGCTGTATCAAAATTATTCATGAATTTTTCCCATTTCCATCAAGCGCATTTTTAATAATTCATTTTCTTTGGTTAATTCTTTTATCTTTTTTTCATATTCATCAATTAAAGTGATTTTGGGAACTTCATTATGATCAAGAATAAATCTTTTTTTTGCCTCTTCTTTTATTGAAAGAATAATATCAAGTTGTTTTTGAGAGATTAAACCAAGTTCTATTAAAGATTGTCCGAATTTTTTATTATGTTTTTTTGCTCTGTGTTCGTAATTTAAAACAGCGTCATCAAGTTGTGCTTCAGAAATAATACCGTCTTGGACAAAATATTCCCCTGTTCTGAATTTTCCTGCTAAAAATCCGGCAATATTAATTATTTGAGAATTGTCAGGGAGTTGTATAAATCCCTCGTCCAGTCCGAACAAAAAATAATTTGCAATTTCTTCCATTGACATATAAGTATTAAGAGCCATTTCAGATATACTTATTCCTTGATCACAGTATTCAAGTATGTTATAAATATTTTGATCAAAATTAGATTTTTTATAGTCAAGTTCGCATTTACCTTTATCTGTTAATTTAGGTTTATATGTCGCAAAAATATAAGCTAAATCATTACTAGGATTAACTTCTTTTGAAAGATTTATATAAATAATTTCTTTTATCCAAGTAGGAAAATTTGATATTTTATTTAAAAATTTTTCTAAAAAATTTCTTTGCACTTAATTTGTATCTCCAAAAGTATTCTACCACTAAATTTTCATTCTTCAAATATGTTAACTAAGTTGATTTATTTTTTCGTGGGGGTAAAATATACTTAAAGCATAAGAAGGAGATAATTTATGGATAATATAAAAATATTCGGTATTAAAAAATCTGTATGGTTATGGGTTTTAATGATACTTGGGTTTATTGTAACAATAGATTTAGCATATATTTATTATCAAGCAAACTTCAATCAAAATGCACTTCCAAGCTTTTGTGTTGTTAATGATTTTATTGATTGCGATGGTGTTGCAAAAACTACTGAATCACAATTTTTTGGAGTACCTCTTGCATACTGGGGATTATTTTTGTACGCATTTATGATGATACTTATGCTTGCTGATAAGTTAAAAAATTTCAAATTGCTTAAATTTCTAGAAGTATTTAAAAATAAATATCACTATATCGCAACATTGGGTATTATTTCATTCATTATTTCAATGTCACTTTTGGGTGTAAGTTTGATGGGAATACACAAACTTTGTATAATGTGTGCGGTTACTTATGTAATTAATCTGTTTATAGGTCTTGTTTCTGCTGATGGAATTGAAGGACATTTTTTAGGTGCGTTTAAACAAAGTGTTAAAGATTTTGCAGATGCATTAAAACCTATATCTTACAGAATTGCGTTTATTGTGGTAATGATTTGTGCATGTGGATTTTTAACCTGGACTTATGAGAGTGCAAAATTTTCTCCTGCATTACAAAGTGAAAGAAATTTTGGAGAATTTGCACATACTAAAATAAACAAATATTCTATTAAAGGTAATATTCTTGGTTCTGATGCAAAAGATGCTGTTGTATTAGAAGTTTATTCTGATTATAAATGTCCTATATGTGCAGTCGGGAATAGAATGGTACACAAACTTGTAAGAGATTTTACAAATGTTAGAGTTGAACACAAAAACTTGCCGCTTGATACTTCTTGTAATAAAAATTTAAAACAGCCATTCCATCAAGGTTCTTGTATACTTGCACAGTATGGCCTCGCAGCAAGAAATCAGGGGAAATTTTGGGAAGTAGAATCTTTATTATTTGATGTTTCTCCTTCAACAGAATCTCAGATTTTAGAATTGTTGAAAAATTCTGGATTCGGATTGGATATGGATAAATTGCAGAAAGATGCACACAGTATTGATGTTGAACGTGAAATTCAAGCCGATATCAATTATGCTATGTCAAGAGGGATGATTGGAACACCTGCAATGAAACTCGATAATGATTTTCAGATGGGTATGAAAGGTTATACTACCTTAAAAGAATGGGTTATAAAACATGGCGGACAACCAAAACACCACTTGTTTGAATAAAAGAATTTTACTGCACGCATGTTGTGGTATTTGTTCGGGTTATCCCATATCTTTATTGAAAGATATGGGATATTCCGTTACTGTATATTTTTATAATCCGAACATTTCCCCTGAAAAAGAATATCAAAAACGACTGGATGCAGAAAAAAAACTTTGTAAATATTTTAATTGTGAACTGATTGTCGGGGAATATGAACCTGAAGTTTATTATGAATATGTTAAAGGTCTCGAAAAAGAACCTGAAAAAGGAAAAAGATGTGATAAATGCTTTGAATTAAGACTTCAAAAATGCGCAGATTTAGCAAAAAAATTAGGTATAAATGAATTTACGACTTCAATGACTATAAGTCCTCATAAAAACTATGACAAACTAACATTAATCGGAGAAAAAATCGCTCAAAATTCAGATTTAACTTATGTTTCTATAAATTTTAGAAAACAAGACGGCTTCTTAAAAACTAATCAAATTTCTAAATCCTTAAATCTTTATCGGCAAAATTACTGTGGATGTAAATTTGCACATAGGTAAAGGAATTTAGTTTATTTTTGTAAGTATACAAAATATACTGTAATTTTACAAAATTTACATCATACCTTTTCTGTTAAAGAAGAATGCAGCAATACAAGTAGCAGTAACAGAAATAATAATAACAATCATAAATCCGAAAGGATTGCTCCCAAATGGCATAGGAACATTCATTCCCCAAAAACTTCCTATCATGGTAGGTATTGACATTATAATTGTAATTGCGGCCAAAAATCTCATAACAAGGTTCAAATTATTATTAATTATAGAAGCCAAACAATCCATCATGCTTTCTAAAATCGTTCTGTGCATCTCAACCATTTCTGATGCCTGTTTATTTTCAATAATGACATCTTCAAGCATATCAATATCATCTTCTGTAAATTTGATTATAGATTGTAAATTTCCTGTATTAGCATTTACCATTCTTAAAAGTTTTTGTAATACAAGTTGGTTATCTTTCAATGCGGTTGTAAAATATACCAAAGATTTTTGTATTTCCATTAATTGAAATAGCGCTTTATTATTAGTTGTTTTTCTTAATGAATCTTCAATATTATCTGTTTGTTTATTGATAATATTTAAATATCTCAAATAAAATTTAGCAGCTCTGAACAAAATGGATAACATAAAATTGGCTTTTTCACGTGTATCAAAAAACTTAGAAGTATCAGCATTAAATGAACTGATTATTTTATTTTCGTGAGAACAAACCGTAATCATGCTTTCCGGGGTGAAAATCAAACCTAAAGGTAAGGTGTCAAAATTCCCTTCATCATCCATAACAGGTACGTTTGTAATGACTAAAAGGTTCCCGTCTTCAAAATCCATACGAGATAATTCGTCTGCGTCTAAGGAATTATTTAAGAAACTTTCATCTAATCCTAAAACTAAAGAAACTTGCTGAATTTCTTCTCTTGTAGGATTAACCAAATTAAACCAAGAACCAGAAACAGCTTCATTTAAATCTAATTGTTTTAATGTTCCGTCATCTTGTGTTTTTGATATTTCTAACATAAGAAGGGCTCCTGCTAATCTTTACAAATATATTAAACTATATACAAATATCAATTTCAATACTATAAAAAAATGAGTTTTAAATATTCTATATTTGTTTTATTATACTAATATATAAAAATAGGGGATAAATAATGGGTAAAAGAATAGGTATTGATGTAGGCGGAACAAATGTTAAAATAGCTTTAGTAGATGATAAAGGAAAAATTATTTATTCAAACAGTGTTCCAACTTATGCCAAAATGGGTTATGAATACACTGTTAATAATATAAAACAATCTATTAGAGATTTAATGAAAGAAACTAGTACTGATGAAAAATCAATTGAGGGTATAGGCTTTGATTTCCCTGGACAAATTGATTATAAAAACGGAATTGTAAAGCTTGCTCCAAATATTCCAGGCTGGGTGAATGTACCGATTGCAAAAATGATAGAAGATGAATTTCATATCCCTACAAAAATTGATAATGATGTGAGATGTGCAGCATTGGGAGAGTTAAAATTTGGAGCAGGGCAGGGTTGTGAAAATTTTATTTGTATAACTGTCGGAACAGGTATTGGCTCAGGAATAGTGATTAATGGTCAATTAGTTCGCGGGGCTTCAAATGCTGCAGGTGAAATTGGACATATAAAACTTAAAATGAAAGATGGTCCAATTTGCGGATGCGGTGATACCGGATGTTTGGAAGCTTATGCTTCAGGTCCTTCTATTGTTGCGATGGCACAAGACTATATAAAAGGCGGTAAATCCACTAAATTTAGGGAACTTGCCGGCGTAGATGGAGAAATTACACCATACTTAGTTGCAAAAGCAGCAGAAGCCGGTGACCCTGTTGCAAAACGTATTTTTGAAATTATGGGCGAATATATAGGTATAGGTTTGACAAGTGTAATAAATCTTTTAAATCCTGAAAAAGTTATTATAGGTGGTGGAGTAGCTGAATGTGGAGAGCTTTTGTTAGAACCAATAAGACGTACTGTAAAACAAAGAGCAATGGTTGTAGCAGGAGAAACAGTCCAAATTGTACCGGCACAGCTTGGTAATAGTGCAGGTGTAATTGGTGCAAGTATGCTCATTGAGGAGTAAATGTAGATGTTTGATAATTTGAGTGAAAAACTTCAAAGTATAATAGCAAAAACGCAAGGTCAAGAGCTGACTCAAGATAATATGCAAGAAGCTTTGCGAGAAATTAGACGTGCGCTTTTGGAAGCTGATGTCAATTTACGTGTAGTAAAAGCTTTTATATCTTCAATCAAAGATAAAGCTGAAGGTGAAAATGTTTTACAAGGTGTAAACCCTGGGCAACAGCTTGTAAAAATAGTTAATGATGAACTTGTTGAGCTTTTGGGTAAAGAATTGAAGCCTTTGGATTTATCCGGCCATCCGTCTATTATTATGATGCTTGGGCTTCAAGGTTCCGGGAAAACGACTTCAAGTGCAAAACTAGCCGTTAAATTAAAAAAAGAAGGTAAAAATCCTTTATTAGTCGCATGTGATGTTTATAGACCAGCCGCAATAACTCAATTGCAAACTCTTGGAAAAGAAATTGGATGTGAAGTATTCACAATTTCAGATTCTAAAGATGTTCAAAATATCGTACAAAGTTCTATAAGTTATGCAAAAGAAAACGGTTTCAATGTAATAATTCTTGATACCGCAGGACGTTTGCAAATTGATACTGATATGATGGCTGAACTTTTAATTATAGACAGAGTATTTCGCCCTAATGAAAAACTTCTTGTCATTGATGCAATGACCGGTCAAGAAGCTGTTCATGTCGCAGAAAACTTTGATGCACAAATCGGTTTAACAGGTTTGGTTTTGACAAAACTTGACGGTGATTCAAGAGGCGGTTCTGCACTTTCAGTTGTTTACTGTACAGGAAAACCTATTAAATTGACAGGTACAGGAGAAAAATTAAATGCTCTTGAAAATTTTTATCCTGAGCGAATGGCAACTAGAATTTTAGGAATGGGAGATATTGTTTCTCTTGTTGAACGTGCTCAGGAAGCTTTTGATGAAAAAGAGGCTATAAAACTTCAAGAAAAAATGCTTAATGAACAATTCAACTATAATGATTATTTGAATATGCAAAGTCAAATGAAGATGTTTGGATCTTTGGACCAGCTTTTAGGTATGATTCCAGGGATGAAAATAAAAAAAGAAGACAGAGAGTTAATTTCTCATAAAGGAGAAGAAGAATTTAGAAAAATAGAAGTGTTTATTCAAAGTATGACTCCTGAAGAACGTGAAAATCCTGAAATAATGAATTCAAGCAGAAAAAAAAGAATAGCAAAAGGCTGTGGTATGGATTTGCATACTGTAAATCTATATGTCAAAAATTTTGAGCAAATGCGCAAAATGATGGGAGGGATGAAAAAAATGACTAAAATGTTTGGAGGATTCGGGCAAGGGAAATCAGGGAAAGCTAAAGCTATGGTTCAAGCAATGAAAATGATGAAAAAATTTAAATAATAATTGATTTAATTATAATATATATATATAAAAAAGCCGTTGCAAGAGAATATCTGCAACGGCTTAAAATCGATTTATAATAAAAATTTATTCTGCTTCACGAACGTCTCTTATAGACTCTTTACTTGAAGATATATTTTTATCTTTAAATTTTGTAATTTGTCTTGCAAATTTGTCTGCTAATAAATCAATACTAGCATACATTGATTCTGCCGCTTCTTCTGAATGAATTGAGCCGGCATTAGTTTTACAAACCAATTCTGCAACATGTTTTCCTTCTGCTGCAGGGTTTTTAATTACGGTTAAAACAACATCAATCCCTTGGATTTGATCATAACGAGTAGCGACTTTGCCGATTTTTTCTTTTACATAAGCTTTTATTGCGTCTGTAATTTCAATGTTTTTTCCGTTTACATGAATATGCATTTAAAATCCTCCGTTTTCTATAACGATACTCATTCAGTATAACACAGAAAAAGTAATTTTTAAAGCCCTTATTTATTATTCTTCTGTTAAGAATTGTTGTAATTCAACGTCAGGAGTTCCAATTACTCTTACGAGTTCCAAAACGGATGCTTTCATTTGACATTTTTGTGATGAACCACTGAAGAAATCTTTATAAAAACATCCTTCACAATTACATCCTCTTTTATAACATTCAACAGCTGTGGTAGTCCATCTTCTTACTGCAACAGCTCTGCCCATATCTCTACTTCTAAACAACTTATATAATCTCCAATTTTTTACTAATCCCACGGCACATTTTTAATCAATACCGAAATATATCCCCTAAAGCCGTTATATCAATGTCTTTCGACATTCATAATTCAATTATAGAAAATAAGGATAATTTTTCAAGAGCCAAACATGATGTTATGAAGTTTTGTAACATCCCCTTAAATCCCTTATATAATGGGCTTTAGCTATTTTAAATGTCCCCTGAAAGCATGTCCTATCATGCTTTTGAGTCTTATTTGTACTGTTAAAACCATGTCGTGACATGGTTTTTGCTGATTCAAAGTATTATTAAGTTTTGTAAAATATTTTAAATACCTGCCAAAAAGGCATGACAAATAGTCATGCCTTTTCGGTTGCGACAATATTTATTTTACAAATTCATGCTGGTTTTGTAAAAAAAATAATATTGTGCAAATGTATCCAACCACATGTTGCATGTCCGTTAAAGTCACGGTGTAACTTGGTTTGCGGGATACATTATTATTTTAAAAAAAATTTTACGCTTTTTTATCCGTCAAAATACTAATATTTTATATCATTCTTTTGTCAGATGTTATTTTAACTTTTAAGTCAAACAATTTTATTTATAAAGGAGAGCTTTATGGTTTGCAAAATGTTATTTTTTGATTATTCAGATAATGAAAAATCTTTTTTTAAAAAAAATAAAGCTGATAATTATGATATTAAATTTTTCAATTTCAGCTTAAATGAAAAAACTTTAAATAAACTGAATATAGAAGACATAGAACTGGCAAACTCCATAAACATTTCAAATAATTCGAAAATAAATAACAATATTCTAAAGAATTTTAAAAATCTTCGTGTAATTGCAACACGTTCAAAAAATGTAGATCATATTGATTTAAAGTCTTGTATAAATAGAAATATTGCTGTTGTTAATGTTGAAGATTATAAAGAAAATGCGCCCCTTTATAATTTAAATATTTCAATAAAAGGTATTACAAATACATTATGCGGATGTAAAGAATATAGAATTGTTTAGTTCTTAATCATAATTTGAGAAGATATTGTTCCAAAAATAAAATCTTTACGTGTAATATATTCAAATCCGCATTCGCCAAATTCTTCAATTAGCGCATCCGGTTCAGGGAAGTTATTTTTTGAATTTATCAAATAACTGTAATTTTCTTCATCTTTTTCAAGTATTTTTGCGAGTTTTGGTATAAATAAATCAAATAATTTGCTTCCAAAATTATGTTTACCAAAATCAAGATGTAAAAATTTTCCGTCATGTTTCAAAACACGAAATATTTCTTTTATAGCTTTATCGCGATCTTCTATATTTCTTAGTCCAAAACCTGCTGTTACGTAGTCAAATTCTTCATCTTTAAATGGTAAATATGTACAATCTCCAAGCATAAAAGCTTTATTTGGATTTTTTAATTTCGCCAATTTTATCATTTCAGGTGAGCAATCAAGCCCTATTACTTTTGCAGTTTTGCCAATAATCTTTGTAAAATCACCTGTACCGCAGCAAATATCAAGAAGCATTGAATTAGGTTTAATACGAAGAGCTTCTATTGATTTCTTTTTTACAAAATTGTGTATTCCAAAAGACATAATATTGTTCATTCTGTCGTAATATGGCGATATTTTATCAAACATTTTTCTTATTTTTTGAGGATTTTTATCAATATTCATAATATTTACTTCGTTATCATTTTAGCATACAATTTTTTTATGAAAATAGCATTTCTTCCTATAGATAATAGACCTGTTTGTTATACTTTGCCTAAAATAATTTTAGGGATTGATAAATCAATAGAATTTTATCTTCCAAAACGAGAGCTGTTGGGGGATTTGACAAAATCAGCAAATATTGAAGGACTTTTTGAGTGGCTCAATAATCTGCCAAAAGTTGATGCAATTATTCTTTCATTAGATACTATTGCATACGGAGGATTGATACCATCAAGAAGATGTCCTGAAACTTTTGAACAAATTTTAAAACGCATTGAATATTTGAAAGAAATTTTATTAAAAAAAGATGCTGAAATTTACGCTTTTTCAAGTATAATGAGAATTTCTAATAATAATTATAATGATGAAGAAAAAATATATTGGAAAGATTTCGGAGAAAAAATTTTTAAATATTCATACGAATTACATAAAAATGGATATGCACGAACTAATGTTCCTGAAGAAATTATTCAAGATTATTTAAAAACCAGAAAACGTAATTTTGAAATCAATAAAAAGTATTTAGAATGGGATATTTTTAAAACATTAGTTTTTACTAAAGATGATTGTGCACAATATGGATTGAACGTGAAAGAAGCTAAAGATCTTGAAACTTTAGGAGGTTTTACAAAGACCGGAGCAGATGAAATACCTTTAAGTTTACTTTCAAGAGCAATACACAAGCCAATCAAAATATGCCCTATTTTTTTGGAACCAGATTATAAGGATTTAATTTCAAATTATGAGGATGTTTCAATAGAAAAATCTGTCATAGGTCAGATTGAACTCGCAGGATGTATGGTTTCTGATAAAAAAGATGCAGACATTTTGCTTTATGTCAATAATTTTATTGATAAACAAGGCGAACTTGTTATGAAACGAGGGACAAAAATGTTTGAAAGAAATTTTGTAACTCCTGACAAACCTTATATGATTGCGGATGTCCGATTTGCAAACGGAGCTGATAATAATTTTGTAAATGAATTATTTAAAAATAAAATAGAAGATAAGAATTTCTATGGCTTTAGTGCTTGGAATACTTCGGCAAATACATTAGGCAGCTTGATTTGTGGAGCGAAATATAAGTTTTTTTCGCAAAAATATAATATTGATAATTTTAAAAAACTCCAAATTACAAGATTTTTGGATGATTGGGCTTATCAGGCAAATGTTCGCCAAACACTTACGAATACGGATATTTTACAACTTACTGCAGAAATGAAACCTTTTGAAAAAAAACTTAAAGAGCTATTGAATGTTGATTTTGAGGCACAGTACTCTTTCCCATGGAACAGACTATTTGAAGTTGAAGTCAGAGTTTAACTTCATCATTCAAATACATGCAATAAAGATCTTCTGCTAAGTTATCCAAATGTTCTATGATTGGCTTTAGTAGCCATAGTTCGTATATTTTTTCTCCATGTGTTTTAAAATATTCATTTAAAAGTATTGCGATAGAAGCAATTCTTTCTGCGTAAAATTCTGTGCTTTTATTTTTTTTCATATCTATTATTCTCCTTGTCTAAGATATGTTATATCATATGTCTTAGACATTGTAAAGTTATAGTTTAAAACAATCAAATTAAAAGAAAATTTGATATTATTCAAGAATGAAAGCAGAAACAAACAAAAAATTTATTAAACTTGGCAGAAGTTGGGGAATGATCATTCCACCTTGGTTTTTTAAACTTATAGATATTAATCCCATTAACGATGAAGTAAGTCTTACAATAGAAAACGACAGCATTGTTATTCGTAAGAAAAAGGACAATTAAACTACATTTAAGAAGCATGCACTTTTGTGGTTTTGTGATATTTCAATAAACTCAGGGACTTTTTGGGTACAGCGAGAAGTACAAAAATCACATCTTGGACAGAATTTACAGCCTTGTAAACTTTGAGCCTGAGCAAGTGTCGGAGGCTGACCTTTTATTGTTTCAAGACGTATTTCTCTGTTTGAAGGTATTGATTTTAATAGCGCTTTTGAATATGGATGGTTAGGATGAGAGAAAAATTCCTTAGCATTAGTATGTTCAACTATACGACCGGCATACATTACTGCAACTTCGTCTGAATTTTCACTTACAAGCGCCAAATCATGCGTAATAAGTAATATTGAAGTTTTGTTATTTTGTTTTATTTCATTCAAAAGTTTCATTATTTGCGCTTGAATAGTTACATCCAGAGCTGTCGTAGGTTCATCCGCAATCAGAATCTCTGCGTTGCAAGCAAGTGCCATAGCAATTATTGCTCTTTGTTTCATCCCGCCTGAAAATTCATGAGGATAGTTTCTCAACCTAGATTTTGAAGAAGGAATTTGTACAGCATCAAATGCTTCGACGGCTTTTTTAAAGGCTTCCTCTCCTTCGATATTTTGGTGAATTTTTATAACTTCTAATAGCTGATCTCCTACTGTATAAAGAGGATTCAAGGAGGTCATAGGATCTTGAGGTATAAGAGCAATTTTCCCTCCGCGAATTTTTTGCATTTCTTTTTGTGTTTTTGTTAAGAGGTTGTCACCGTTAAAAATTATTTTTCCGCTTGTTATTTTTGCAGTTTTTGGAATTAAGTTCAAAATGCTCATTGCGCTCATTGATTTACCGCATCCTGATTCTCCGACAAGAGCAAGAGTCTCACCTTTTTTTAGTGAAAAATTCACATCATACAATGCAGGACGAAATTCATTTTCGAATCTAAAACCTAAATTTAAATTTTTTACCTCTAAAATAGTCATAAAATAATACTATCTTATTTTATGGCTAAAATCAATTATACTAAAAGTTTAAATTTAATATTTAAATTTTGCTTTTTAACCACGTAAATGGTTCTTTAATATATTTAATTATATTTTGACCTACGGATTTAAAATTAGGCATTTTAATATTTGGTTTTTTAAATGAAGGCATTTTGAGGCCATTGAACGGATTTTTAATTCCGCTAATCGCCAATTTACTCAACTTGCCTGTTAATTTTAGTCCGCCGAGAACTACCCCTCCAATTGCAACAATTCCAAACAGCCATTTTTTCCAAGAAGAATTTTCCTGCAAAGGTTTATCCTCAGGATTTTCGTATGTGTCCATATCAGGCACATTTTTGAGTTTAATATTCTCAGGCAAATACATAGGATTTTCTAACGGTAGATGTTCTCTGTTAGGATTTCCGATATATCTAGGTTCTTTTCCCAAAATATATGCCGGTGCATCAAAATCTATTGTTCCACCAGCTGCTAAATTATCTAATGCTAAAACCCAATTCTGTGACATAATAATTCCCTTATACTTTTTACCTGTAATTATATAAAGTATTTTTTTAGATAAAAATTGCCTTTTTATGTTAATATAAATTTATAAGGAGATAAAAATGCTTGATAAATATTACTTAACCACAGCAATAGACTATGTGAACGGGGCTCCGCACATTGGACACGCTTATGAAAAAATAATAACAGATATAATTGCAAGACATTATTCCTTGCGTACTGATAATTTATTCTTCCTTACAGGGACAGATGAACACGGTATTAAAATACAAAAAACCGCTGCTTCTCAAGGAATTACACCAAAAGAACTTTGTGATATGAATTCGCAAAAATTCAAAGATGCATGGAAAGCTTTGGATATTAAGTATAACAGATTTATCAGAACAACAGACAAAGACCATGAAAAAATTGTTCAAAAAATCTTTCAAAAGTTGAAAGATAAAGGCGCAATTTATAAAAATGAATACGAAGGTTGGTATTGTCAAGGTTGTGAATGCTTTTTAAACCCTAAAGATTTAACAGAAGACGGGCTTTGTCCTGATCACCAAAAGAAACCTGATATTGTGAAAGAAGAAAATTATTTCTTTAAATTGTCTGCATATAAAGACGCAATAATTAAGCATATTAAAGAACATCCTGATTTTATTGTCCCAAGTTTCAGAGCAAATGAGGTTTTAAATCAGTTAGAAGATATTCAAGACATCTCGGTTTCACGTTCAAAAGATAATGTAGGCTGGGGTATTGATATTCTTGACGATTCGACTCAATCTATCTATGTTTGGATTGATGCTCTATCAAATTATATAACAGCAATCGGATATGACCCTGATGGTTCAAGTGAACAGTTTGAAAATCTTTGGCCTGTTGATGTTCATGTTATTGGTAAAGATATTTTGAAATTCCATAGTATTTACTGGATAGGAATATTGATGGCTTTAGAATTACCTTTACCTAAACATATTTTTGCTCACGGCTGGATAACAATTGATGAAACCAAAATGTCGAAATCTTTAGGAAATGTTGTATCTCCGACTTCTGTTTTAGAAAATTTTGAGCTCCCAACTGCTGATGCGTTTAGATATTATATGGCAACATCTGCTCCTTGCGGTCGTGATGGAAATTATTCTGATCAGGATTTTAAAGAAAAAGTCAATGCTCACCTCGCAAATAGCATGGGTAACCTTTTAAACAGAAGTTTGTCAATGCTGGTTAAATATTTTGACGGAGAAATTAAAGAAGAATTTTTAATAAATCGTTCAAAAGAAGCAGAAAGTCTCCTAAAAACAGCATTGGGTACAATTAAAATAGTTGAAAATCATTTTAATCATTTCGAAATTCAGGAAGCAGCTCAAGAAATCATTTCTGTTGTAGATATTACAAACAAATTTGTGACTGATAATGCTCCTTGGACACTTGCAAAAGAAGGCAAAATGATTGAATGTGGTCAAGTTTTGGCAACAGTACTAGAAGTTATGTGTATAATTTCATCATTGATATATCCGTACTGCCCAAATATTGCACAAGATATGGCAAATCAGCTATCTTATAATTTAACAACAAAATATGACGATATTATGACAAATAATATTAAATCAGGTAAATTAATAACAAAAGAAGATATTCACCCTGTATTTTTGAGGGTGGATTCTGAACTTGCTGATAAAAGTAATAAAAAGTAAATATAATTATATGAATAAAAACTGGAATTATATAAAAACAAAACCCTAAATTTTAGGGTTTTGTTTTTATTCTTTATGTATTTTAAATAATTTCTAGAATGTTCCTGCAGGTTTTTTTTGAGCTGTAGCACCAGGAATGGATTGCCAATTAGCAGCCATAATCTTTTTAAATGATTTTAAAGCTGTATCTTCTAATTCTCCCAATTCTTCAGCTTCCATAATTAATTCTCTTAAAGGCATTAATGCTCTTGTGTCTCTTAAAACACCTAAAGCCGCAGCTGCTCCTGCTCTGACAAGTTCATTTTCAGAACGGTTTTTCATAACATCAATCAATGCCGGAACCGCTTTGGTATCATTCAATTTACCTAAAGAAGTAACTGCATAAATTCTTACGTTAACCCATTCGTCATACAGCATATTTATAACCTTATCAACAGCTTTTTTGTTGCCAATTTCACCTAATGCACGAGTTGCATCACATCTTACATTAACCTTTGAATGATCTAATGATTCCATTAATGCATCTGTTGCAACATCTCCAATTTCAATCAATGCGTCTGTTGCAGTGATACAAACTTGCGGATTTTCATCATTCAAAGCTTCAACAAGAGGTTCAACAACAATAGCTCCGCCTAAACGACCTAATGCTCTTGCTGCACGAACTCTAACGTCAACGTTTCTATCTTCACGTAATGATTCAATCAAATGAACTGTAGCAGCAGAATCACCCAATTCCCCTAATGCTCTTGCTGCATAAAGTCTTACAGAACCGTTTTTATCATGTTTTAAGACATCTATTAATGGTTCAACTGCTTTTGAGTCACCCATTTCGCCAAGAATACGAGCTGCATTGTATCTTACCTTTTCTGAGTTGCTTGTTTTTAAATCATTTAATAACTCGTCAAATGTCTTTTTAACTTGTTTTTTCTTACTGTTTACACTAATTGTCATTACTTTCCTCCGACACAACAATAAATATTCATTTACTACCTACTCATATATAAAAAATTTTTAGTGAATATTATTGCTTAAATTTTATATTTTTTGTTAACATTGTTTACAATTCATAAATCGTTTATTAATATATAGCATATAACTTATTTGGATTAAGGGTAATGTTGACACTTATCCATTTGGTAGTCACATATTAACATATTTTTTAATTAATTTCCTCAGTCAGGTAAATTATTTTACAAATTTTTAAAAATGTTTTTATAAAAATAAATGTGAATGAATTATATTTAGAAATATCATGTAACAAAACTTTACATATTATTACTCACATTTAAGAGTAATAATAAATTCTGTTCCTACTCCAACTTCGCTATTAACCTGAATTTTCCCGTTATGCTTATCTATGATTTTTTGGCTTATTGCAAGTCCTAATCCTGTTCCGATACCTACTCCTTTTGTTGTAAATCCGATAAGAAAAATCTTATTCAAATTTTCTTTTGGGATGCCGCATCCGTTATCTTTAATTTTTATTACAAGTTCGCCATTTTCGCAATAAGTTGTAATAACTATTTTGCCTTGTCCTTCAATAGATTGGCATGCGTTTACAAGAATATTTGTAAAAACTTGATTTAGCATATTAGGGTAGCATTTTATCAGAGGAATTTCTCCGTAATTTTTTTCTATTTCGACTTTGTTTTTTGTTTCATGCCTTATAATTTCTAAAGTTAAATCCATTTCTTTATTAATATCGGCTTGTTGTAGTTCTGATTCATCTAATCTGACAAATTTTTTCAATGAAGTTACGATTTTACTTATTCTGTCAATTGCTTCTTTGTCGATTGAGTTTATTTGTTCAAACATTTCTTTTATATCTTTATTATCAATTTGTGAAGTGAGTTTTGACAATATATCATTATTCGATTTGATTGATGCAACGGGGGTATTAATTTCGTGAGCGATACCTGCAACTAATTGACCAAGGGAAGCCATTTTTTCAGAATTTATTAGTTGCAACTGAGTTTCTTTAAGTTCATAGAGTGCTTGTTTTAGATCTTTAACATTTTTAGAATTTTTATAATAAAGTTCTGCTCTAATTACTGCATTGCCAAGTTGTGAAGATACAGCATCAAGAATTTCTATTTCTTCATTGAGTTCTCTTTTTTGGTAACTTAAAAGAACAATGACACCAATCATTTTTTGAAGGTGAAATACAGGTGCAATTATACGAAGAACTGACTGTTTAAATGGTTCAGCTCCAATATATTCAGACATTGAATATGATATTGAAATTTCTCTTGATTTTAATTTAGTAAGAATATTTTCATCAAAATTTATTTTCTCTTGGAAATTAAATTCTCCGAATGTTTCTAAAATTTCAAAACCGGCATTAGAGTTTTTGGCATAATATGCTCTAAAACAGCCAAACATTATAGACAATTCTTTTAATACTGAGCTTAAAATTATTGTAAGATCCATGGATTCTCTGATTATATTTGAAACTTTATTAATCAAGGCAATTTTAAAAGCTTGTGTTTGAGCTTTTTGACGAATTTTTTGCAGTTCGTCATTTTCATATTGTAGTTTTTTAAGTTCTTCAATGTAATGTTGTTGTTCTTTTTTGTTATTTTCAAGTAAGATTGTAGAACTTACGTCTGTAAAGAAAAATATTGTGTAATTCCCGCGTTTTACAGTAGTCATATTATAATAAGTGCTATCGCCGGAAGAAGATGTATAGCAAACATCGGCAAAAAAGTTCTCTTTGGATATAATTGCTTGAAAAATAGGAGAATATAAATCGACATTTTCACTATCCATAGGGCACATATCAAAATTCATTTTATGTGCGAATTGTTTAAGGCTCTTAAATTGGTTAAAAATGCGGCAAAATGTGTTGTTTTTAAAAACAACACTATCATAATCCCTAACTACAATAACCGGATCTCTGAATTGATTAAAAAAGTCGAACTTTTTCATACTAAAATTATAGAGCAATTGATTAGTTTGAGCAATTTGTAAATCATAAATAATTTGCTATAATAAATATATGGATAATATTGAACAAAATTACGAAGATTTTATATCAACAGTAAGTCATGAGTTAAGGACGCCTTTAACATCAATTCGTGGTTTTTCTCAAACTATGTTATCTTCTTGGGATAAAATTGATGAAGATACAAAGAAAAAATTTTTAAAAATTATTGAAGAGCAATCTCAAAGGCTCATACATCTTGTTGAAAATATGCTTGCTGTTACCAAACTTCAATCTCAAAAAAATCTTATTGTTTACAATGAATTTGATATTAAACCTGTAATTGAGCAGACTGTCTCAATTGTAAAAAGTCAATATCCTGCTCAAAAGTTTGAATTGAATATAATACCGGATATTAAAGTTTTTGCGGACAAAGATAAATTTCAACAAATAATAACAAATCTTGTTGAAAATAGTGCAAAGTATTCTATGACTGCATATACGACAAAAATTTCAGCCTATTCAAAAGAAAAAGAAGTAATAATAAAAGTTTCAAATATAGGAATAGGAATTGATGAAAAAGATTACGAAAAAATTTTCACAAAGTTTTCAAGAATAGATAATCCTTTAACCCGAAAAGTCCAAGGAAGCGGTCTTGGTCTTTATATAACTAAAAATCTTACGGAAAAAATGGGCGGAAGAATTAGTGTAAATTCTTTTGTTTTAGAAGGTGAAAGCGGGTTAAGTGAAATAACATTTACATTATCTATGCCTGTGCGCACACTTGAAGAGCAAGCGAGGATAAAATGCAATCAGTAACTTTAATAATTGACAAGCGACCGGAAATGTCTGTAAAATATAAAAAGCTTTTGGATTCTGAGACTAATCACGTAATAATTTCAAAAGATTTTATAACTTCAATAAAAGTAATAAAAGATTTAGAGCCTGATTTAATCATAATTTCTGATAGTATTGAAGATGACTTAACCAATTTTTGCGAAGAAGTAAGAGCATTAACCTGTAATATGCGTCCTGTAATTGTTGCTACATCTAAATCGGCTGATTTCAATGATAGAATAAATGTTTTAAACAGTGGTGCAGATGATTTTCTCTCTGAACCTGTTAATCCTAAAGAGTTTCAAGTGAGAATGAGAGCTCATCTTCGTCGAGAATATGAATCTAATTTAGAACCCAAACAGTTTTTGCCAAATAAAAATTACACGTTACGCGCGATAAAAAGAACTATTATTGAAGAAAAACTATGGGCTATGCTTTATATAAGAATTGAAAATTTTGAAGAATATAAGCAGGCTTATACTGAACTTGCATCTGATAAACTTTTACAAACTTATGGTGCAATAATAAAAGCATCATTGTCAGAAACTGATTATATAGGTTTGTTAAATGAGAATACTTTTTTAATAATTACGGATGTATTAAAAGCAGAAAGTGTTGCTAAATTTTTAACTTATGCATTTGATTCAACGATTTCGAAATTTTATTCTCAGCAAGATTTTTCCCGTGGATACATGATTTTGCAGGGAGATGAATTTGCAGGCAAACGTGCGGATTTTGCTCATTTTACAATAAGTGTAATTACAAATGAAAATAAAAAATATTCAGATAGTGTTGAAGTTTTGAATACTCTTGAACAATTAAATAATATGGCAAATATACCTGTTAAATCAAATTATCTAATTGACAGAATTAAAATTTCCGGTGCTATTACAGAGAAAGAATACAATAATAAAGTTTTAATATATGAAACAGATGAAGCATTGAGTCTTTTGTTAAACACTATTTTAAATCTGCAAGGATATAAAACAGAAATTATGGAAGAATTCTGCCTCCCGAAAGAATACAGTGAGCCTGCACTTATAATTATTGATGCCGGAGATTTAGAAAAGAAAAACGGACTAAATCTTTGTTATAAATTAAAACAAACTCAAAAATACCAAAACACAAAAATGATTGTTACATCAATTATTCACGACAAAGAATTGATATTGAATACGGGCGCTGATCTATATCTTCCAAAACCTTATGAAATTCCTAATTTAATAAAATGGGTAGACACTTTGGTAAGAGAATTTAACAGATAAATTATTTTAAAATATCTTCTAAGATTTCTGCATGGTGCGAAGCCATTTCAACTTGGCGTTTTGAAAGGCGAAACATATAGTTTTTTAAAGCTTCTCTAATAAGTTCACTGCGCGAAAGCTTTTCTGAGTCAGCCAAACCGTCAACTTTATTCAAAAACTCATCAGGCATTGTAACCAAAACTTTTGCCATAGTATAATAACCCTTTCTTCTTGCTATGTATTATAGCATATATAAAATATTTATCAATAACAAAATAAATATAATGTTAAAAAAACAGGTAAAATTAAAGGCATATTTGTTTTTTTTTTAATTATTATTTACATCTTTTCTAAAAATATATTTTTTTGTAAAATAAAAATTATGAAAATATTAGGTATTGATCCAGGAATGGCAATAGTTGGCTATAGTATTTTGGATTTCGACGGCAAAAATATTGTTTTAGAGCATTCAGGCTCAATTCAAACTCAAAAAGGGCAAAAAGAAAGTTCCAGATTATTGGAGATATTTAATGATTTGAGGACTATTGTAGCGGAATATAAGCCGGATGTTTGTGCTATTGAAAAATTATTCTTTTTTCGCAATTACACTACTGTAATGCCTGTTGCTCATGCAAGAGGGGTAATTTTACTTGTTTTGGAACAATTTAATATCCCTGTTTATGAGTATACGCCTATTGAGGTCAAACAGATTTTGACAGGTTACGGACGTGCAACTAAAAAAGAAGTTGAACAAATGGTTAAGATTTCATTAGGTGTGGATAAACTTCCAAAACTTGATGATACAGTTGATTCTATTGCTATTGGTATTTGTTATACTAGAAATCAAAAATATACTCATTTTTAATTGAATAGGTGAGAGTGTTTGAGTTTTCTCTTTTTCAATGATAAAATAATTCTATGAATAAATTTATTCTAAAAAATTTGATTATATATAGTTTAATTTTAGGTCTTATTATTGGAATTATTAGTATAATACCATATATTGGGACTTTTGGAATGTTTGCTTTGCTATTCCTTAGTGCTCCTTGTGTAATTTTTTATCTAATACTTGACGGAAAATTAGATTTAAATACTGTTAAAGACGGAATAATTTATGGAGCGATAACGGGATTTTTTGCAAATATTACTTTCTCATTTGCGTATGCAATTATTACATCAATTATTTATTTTATTTTTAATTATACATCAAACTTTATTCTTACAACAATGACAATCCAATCTCCTGTATGGCTTTTAATAACATTTGTAATGTTTATAGGAGTTCTTACTGCTACAACAAATGCTTTTACAGGTTTTGTAACTTATTATATTTTGGATTTTATAAGAGATATTTACGCGAGAAAACATAAATAAAGGAAAAACGAAAATGGCAGAATTTAAATCAAAAATAAGAACAATTGAATGGATAGATACATATTCAAAAATGGTCGATCAGACAAAATTCCCCGAAACGTTTGAATATATTGATATAAAAACAGGTCAAGAGATGTTTGATGCTATACAAACAATGATAGTAAGAGGAGCTCCTGCAATTGGGATAGCTGGCGCACATGGAGTCGTTTTGTATGCTCAAGAGCTTGCAAAATATAATTTATCTTTAGAAGAATTTAAAAAAGAATTGATTAAAAAAGCAGATTATCTTGTAACCTCCCGTCCAACAGCTGTAAATTTATACTGGGCCGTTGAAAAACAGAAGGAAATAATCAAGAAATCAAATGCTTCTGTAGAAGAATTAATTGATGAACTTAAAATTAACGGTAAAAAACTAGAATTTGAAGATATTGAAATAAACAAAAAAATAGGTGATTACGGAGCAATGGTGGTTCCAAAAGGTGCAACTATTCTTACTCACTGTAATGCCGGGGCTTTGGCTACTGTTGGTTATGGGACTGCACTTGGAGTTGTGCGTTCAGCATTTGCAAATGATTCTACGATTCAGGTTTTTGCTGATGAAACAAGACCAAGACAGCAGGGAGCAAGAATTACAACACTTGAACTTGTAATGGATGGAATTCCTGTAACATTGATAACAGATGGCATGTGTTCTTATTTTATGAAAAAAGGAATGATTGATATGGTCGTTGTAGGAGCTGACAGAATTGCTGGAAATGGTGATAGCGCTAATAAAATAGGTACTTATACTGTTGCAATATCAGCAAAATATCATAATATACCTTTTTATGTTGCAGCACCTTTGTCTACAATTGATACATCAATAAAAACAGGCGATGAAATAATTATTGAAGAACGTTCCCATGACGAAGTTACTACAATTAACGGCAAAAGAATTTGTGCTGAAGGTGTAAATATTATAAATCCAGGCTTTGATGTTACTCCACATGAGCTTATAACAGGAATAATTACTGAAAAAGGAATATTGAAACCTGATTACAAAAACTCAATTTCAAATCTATTTAAGTAAAAACAAGTAATATTTCAAAATAAATTTTATATTGTAAATTCATCTTAATATTTAGCAAAAAAAACTTGCTTTTTGTTTTAAGATGAATAAGAATAGAAAAAATGGATTTGGAAATATGTTAGTGGATAGTGTGATAAAAATTCGAAATGACAAGATGCGATTGAAGGATGGGTACTTATCCCCGAAGAACGGAATTCATGTCACCGATTCAAATTCTTATTCACAATATAATAATCGAGTTATTAAGAGACCTTTAAACAATAATCATCATGATTTAAGTTTTGAAGGTCTTTCTTTTAGTGCATATAAAAAAGTTGGAACTTACAGTAAAAAAGAATTTTTGGAATTTTCTAAAAATCACTTGTACGGATTAGGTGACGATTTATTAAGAGATATTGAATCTCGTTCTGATTGGGCAGGTAAGCTTATTTCAGTTGAAGGCGATACAATCACAATTAATAAAAAAACAATCCCTCATTTAGCTTGGGATGGTATTGTATATCCATTTAAAGTACTTCCTGGAGATATTTTGAATGGTACTGTTGAACTTTTAGGTAAGATAAAACCTTTAGAAAATTGGTCTAAAAATATTCTTGAAACAAATTTCTTTAAGAATATCAGACAACGTTCTAAAATTGATAAAAAAATCAATTCTTTATCAGGAATGATAACCTATAGACAAGATAAAATTGCTGATGCAGTTAAAAAATATGTAAAATCTCACAATGGTGTTTATCCTGAAGGAAAAGATTACGAAGATATTGTCAAAAGTATTGATGATAATATGCGTGAAAGCGTATTTCAAACGACATCTAAGCAGTTCGATTTTAAAACAGGGAATTATGATACAAAACATGAAAGAGCCTTAAACAGATTAGTTTCAGGATTCCCTCCTGCATTATTTCTTGCAAATGATGCATATAACCTTTCAAGAATGATGGATGATGATCCAAAATCTGCTGATAAAGAAAGGAAGACAAGATTTAATCAAGAAACTAGCAGAATTTTGACAAGTGGTTGGTTAACATTGATTACAATGGGCGCATTTCAAAAGTTTATCAATAGTTCAAAAGCAGGAATCATGCTTATGACAGGAACAACAGTTTTGGTTACTGAAATGTTTTCACGTTTGTCTAATGGTAAACATATTACAAGATTAACTCCTGAAGAAGCAAGAGCAGAAAATGAAAAAAGCCATGCTCCTGAAGCAAAAATTAAACCTGTAATTAAAAAAGGGCAAATTTCTTCAACCGGAAACTCAACAGAAAAACAAAAAGAAGTTCAAAAACCTTTATTGTCTTTTGATACTCTAATGAAAGCATCTGCAGTTGTTCTTGGTGTCGGGTATGGAATTAAAGGATTTAAAAATATTCCTGCAATAAAAAATTCTGCATTAAATTTCTTTAAAAAAATGGATATTGAAAAACTCAATAAAATTGGTGTAGATATCCGTAAATTAAACACAAATAATGCAGTTCAGACATTTGAAGATAAAGTTATTTACAGGCCTTTTACTCAATTGTATAAAAATCTTACAAATGAAAAATATTTAGTTGATGCAGAGAAATTTAATAAAATTGTAAATATATTACGTGAAAGCGGATACAGTGAATATGCCAGCGAATATGAGCGTATAGGAAAAACTGCAATAAAAGAAATTAACGGCAAAAAATATCTTGATTTAGGTAATAAAGATAAACAAATTAAACCTCTTGTAAACTTTATAATAGCACCGTTTAAATTTATGTGGAACACGATTACACTTCCATATTGGATGATTGATGAAAAAATTGGTAATTTATTCCGAAATGCAAAACCAAAATCTGCATATAGAGAAATTGATTCTTTGGCAAAGAGTTTTGGGAAAATAAGTAAAAAAGCAGAAGAATTTGCACAAGGCAAGATGACTGAAAAACAATTTGAAGATTTTATCAAAATAAATATGACTGATGCTTTTAACAAAGATTCAATGTCAAGTGTTTCAAATGCCGAACTTTCCAATCTCGCAAAAACAGCTGCATCAATTGCTACAATTTGGTTCTTAATGACAGATAATTACAATATGGTAATGCTGAAATCTAACGGTAATGATAAAGAAGGTGCAAATACTAAATTTAAAGAAAGATTTGTTCAAGAAGGATCAAGATTATTCTATCAAACATTGTTGATAGACTTGTTCAATTCAACATTTAGAAATTCGTACAATGCATCGTTACTTGGAATGAGCTGGGTTACATTGGCAGATACTACTCTGGGAGAAATTTTAACAAGAAGTTCTGTAGGAACTCCTATAAAAACGCACTCAAGAGATGAATTGCTTGCGATAGAAGAAGAACAAGATAATGCAAAAGGTTTATTAAAAGGTTATTACAATTTTATGCGTAGATTAACAGGTAAACGTTCAATCAAATCATACGAAGTGTCTCCAAAAAATGGAGAAAGTGCTCAAAATCATTCAATACAAAAATACCCAGCTTATGATTTAAAAAAAGAAATATTATTCAAAAATAATTCAACATTAGACAGTATGATTAAGGGATAAATCCCTTAATCTTTAACAACTTCTTTAACGTCTTTGCTTGAATTTACATATTCTGTCAATTGTTTAACAGCTTGTCTGTATGAATTTATGGTATTTGAACCGCCTAAACATCCTCCAGGACAAGCCATTACTTCTATAAGATTTCCTAGTTCACAAGAACCATTTTTAGCAAATTTTTTCAAATCTTTTATTGCAGTTTTATCCAAACCATTTATTATATGTGGTTTAGCTTGATCTTTTTCATCCAGCATTGCATTTACAGCCTGAGCGACTCCGCCTGTAACTGCATAATATCTCGCTTGGGCCGAAGACTCAACTTCATATTCTGATTCTTCACATTCAGCAACTTGAACATTCAAGGCTACAAACCAAGCTCCGAGTTCTTCAAAACTTATAACGAAATCAATGTTTGGATTTTGCATTGCCTCTCTTCTTTTTGCGACGCAAGGGCTGAAAAATACTGTCAAAGCATCAGGATTATTTTTTTTCATAAGTTCTGCAGTATAATATGCCGGAGTCCCAGTTGTTGAACGGTATTGCTTAATTTCAGGGATGTGTTTTTCAACAAGTTCGTTATATGCCGCACAGCATGAAGTCGTCATAAACGGTGCTCCGCCTTCGATTACACGTTCTTTAAATTCAGCAGATTCATTAGCCGATGTAATATCTGCTCCAATTGCAACTTCAACAACATCTGCGAATCCGAGTTTTAAAATAGCTTGCTTCAATTGTTTTGGAGTGCATGGCAATTGACCCATTATTGAAGGTGCAAGCATTGCAATTACTTTTTTACCTGTTTTAATATTTTTCAATATATCTAAAACTTGACTTTTTTTATGAACGGCTCCAAAAGGGCAAGCAGTTACGCACTTTCCGCAAGAAATACATTTTTCATTATCAATATGAGTAATTCCGTTTTCATCTTTTGCAATCGCGCCTACAGGGCAGGCATTTTCGCAAGGTACAATAATTTTTGTAATGGCTTGATATGGACAAACTTGAGCACATAATCCGCAATTTTTACATTTTGAGTGATCAATACGTGATTTCCCATTTTCGACTTTTATTGCTCCAAATCGGCAAGCAGATTCACAAGGTCTTGCAACACAACCTTGGCATAAATCTGTTACATGAATTCTCGCAGGGACACATTCATTGCAGGCTGTTTGTAACAACGTCAATGGATGTTGTTCCGGTTCTTTTCTATCTAATGCTTTTTTAGCTAAGTTTGAAAGGAGTTCGCTATCTTCAGCCTCTTCAATGTCAAATCCTAAACTTGCAATTACTCTATCTCGTAAAATAGCGCGTTCCTTGTGAATACAGCATCTATAAGGTACTTCACTCCCTTGAGGACGCATTTTATAAGGAATTAACCTTACATCTTCTTCAAAATTTTCACCTAAATAGGCTCTAATAAGTCTTACAAGTATTTCACGCTTCAAATGTGAAGTTTGTTTATTAGGGGTATTTATAGCCATAATTATATCCTTCTGCTTATTCCTAACTTTACTACAATTATGGCATGAAAAAAATATTTTTCAATAAAAAACAGACACTTAAAACTTAGTGTCTGTTTTTTATTTAGATTAAATATAATTTATTTCCCTAATTTAGAATCAATAGCTGCCAAAACTTTTTCAACTGTTGCTTCTTTTATTACTTCGTCGTCAACTTTTACATAAGGAGCTTTAGAAAATTCCCAATCAATTGAACAAAGTCCTAAACAAGGAGATCCTGCAACTTCTACTTGATCGCCGTATTTTCTTGGAACTAATTCTAATAATTCCTGTAAATTTGATGAACCCATTACAAAACAAGTTGTTCCTAAACATACTTTTACATTAACTTTTGCCATTTTCTAACTCCTACATATACTGTACACTAACTTTTTTATAATATTTGTCTTGTAAGACAGATTTCATTTTTTTAATGATATTTTTTCGGATTTCAATTTCAATCGGTAAAGCCGGATTGTAATGTGCTTGATTTAGCTTTGCTCCTACCATGAAATAAATACAATCACTATCTAATAAGAATTTTACCAACTTTCCTGCTGCGTTGTCAATATCCCATTGACCTGACTCTAAATATTCTAATGTCTGTGTAAGGGTCAAAATACCTTCTGTTACGAGATCTACGCCATCCATATAAGAACAAGAAGGCAGTTTTCCTACACTAATTGTTTTATCCATTGTGATAGGAATATTTAATTCTCTTGATATAAGATTTGCAGTTGTTCCGCCGGCTATGGCTTTTTTCCCTTTAAAATCTTTAAACATTTGGGCATATTCTGGATCTTTATTTTGTAAAAATGGAGGACCGGTAAAAACTAAAGATTTTCTTGGTTCACGGCAATACAATACAAGAGCTGACATGTCATCTTTAGGATTTCTGTCTGTTTCAATATTTCTTGCCTGACGAACTATATATGCAGATAATTCAGAACTTGAAATTTCCGGTTCTTCTTTTAATTTTGCAAGTACCAAATCTATCAATCCATCTCGGCGTAAACCGAGTTTCAATTTTGGATTGCCAAGTCCGCATTGTGTTATACCATCAGAACAAAATATTAACCTGTCTCCCAATTCAAGTTTTATTTTATATGCTTTCATACAGCGATTTTTATGGTTTTTTGAAGGTATAGATTCAAAATCAGGTTTCATAACTTCACCATTTTTAATCCATATAAAATCGGGATTTCCTTCTTCTACTATTTTCGCATGGCCTTCATCATTAATATCCACAATTGAAAATGTAGAATAGCTTATTTTTCTAACTTGGCATATTGGAAGGGAATTCATAACAATTTCTGCTGCATCTTTGATTGGGATTTGTTCACCTTCGACAAATTTTAAAAGCATCGTAGCTGTCATGCAGGAAAGTATATTTGCTTTGATTCCGGAACCTAAACCATCAGACAAAACTGCAATAAGTTTTTCTTCGTCAGGATAACGTTTAGAAACAAAATAATCCCCAAAAGCATTTTGATTGTATTTTTTAATTTGATTACAATCAATGTCGATAAACATTATTTTTTGTCCTCTTTATCGTCATAATCATTAGCAATAGAGTTTAGTAATGTTTCAGTTTCGACCATATGCTCGCCTAACAGGCAGGCAATTTCCTGAACTATTGAAATATTTTTAGAAATTACTTCACGTGCTTTTTCGGAAATTTTTTCACGAGTTGTTTCTGTTTGAGTAACATCAGTTATTACAGCTCCGACAATTTCGTTTTGCTCAATTGTGAAGGCATTAATATCATACAATCTGTCTTTTACAGGAAAATGTTCTTTGTGAAGATCTTTACCTGTTTTTAGAATTGTTTCAAAAATTTCAGGGAAATCAATAATTCTATCTAACGAAGCGCCTGTCATTCCATCAGGCCTTGATTTAAATACATCATACATTTCACCGGTAAACATTTTCATAAAACTGTCATTTGCTTCAAGAATTTTCATATCTTGATCAACCATTACGATAGCTGAAGGCATACAACGAAGCATCGCAGCAGCTTTTCTCATTGCAATTTTTCTCATATATGATACGCACATTGATGTTTCCGCAACTCCGTCTAACAATGCAACAGCAAGTTCTCTGCAAGAAGAATATCCGCATCCGCCACAATTTAATTCATCTTCTTCTGAATGTTTCCCGATTTTTTTAAGTGCGTTTTGAATTTCTTCAAGAGAGTATTTTGAAGATGAAACACTTTTTGGAGAATAATCGCATTCTACAACTGTTTTTGCTTTTGTCGGAATTGAATCTCGAACTTTTACTTTAAACATAACATCAGAAATTGAACGGATACTTGCTTTTTTTGAAGCTATACAAGGACCTGTTATGCACCCTGATTCGCATGCTAATGCTTCCACAAATACAGGCATGGAAAGTTTTTCAGGGTCAAGATTTTCTAATGCTTTTTCAAAAGCTGATATTGTACAAATTTCCATAAGTTGAACTTCAGGTTTAATTCCAATTTTTCGTATAGTTTCGTTCATCCCGCCGTTTATAGGGTATAGAGTTCCTTCGTACGCGCTGTATGGAACAAATTCAAAATCATTTTCTTTTTTTATTTCTGAAATATCGCCAATTTCATCTGATATCCAATATTTTAATTCTTCAAATGTTATAGATGCATCAATCAATCCATCATTCTCATCTGCTTCATTTTTCTTACCGATACATGGTCCTATAAATACAACTGCTATATCATTTCCATAGAGGTCTTTAAGCATTCTGGCATGAGTTTTTGCAGGAGAACCTATTGGGGTTATGTATTGTGAAAATTCAGGTTTGTAAAGCCTTATATAATCTACAATTACGGGACATGCACTTGAAATAAGTAAACCTTTCTCCATATTGTTTAAAACTTCTGCATCATGTATTGAAACTTCTTGAGCGCCAATTGCTGTTTCTGAAACGTCTTTAAATCCCAAACGTTTTAGTATCGCAATCATTTTTTTTGCAGAATTTTCAAAAACAGAACGCCAAGATGGTGCTAAAGATACATATACATCTTTTTTCGCAATAAGAAAATTTTTGACCGTTTCTAAATCTGAACGAACACATTTTGCATTGGTCGGACAAACTTGAACGCAATGTCCGCAAGAAATACATCTTTCAGGAATTACTGATGCATGGTCATTTTCAATTTTTATTGCTTTAACAGGACAGTGACGAACGCACTTGTAACAGTCTTTGCATTCATTTGTTAAAGTATAGACAGGATGCTGTTTATTCATTTTCTTAACCCCTAACTGTAATTCTTTTTCTTAAGAGAATTATAAGACTATTTTAGACTTTCAAGAATATTTTTCAACTTTTCTTCATCAACTTCATTATAATTTTTATTATTGACGAATATGTGCGGGCCATCTTCGCAATTGTTCTCACAATGAGCACCGACAAGATCAATTTCTGCTTCCAAGTTATTTTCTTTTATATAATTTTCTATATAATTAAGATTTGTGAGATTGCCTCTGGCAAAACAAGAACTACCCATACAAACTTTTATATTGTGTTTCATTTCTTCCTCATACCTTTGGGGTGTAACCACAAATATTTTATTATGAGAAAAATAAAAAGGCAATGGGTTTATTTTCCATGCTCTTAAAATTGATAAGGATATATTTTTAATATGTTAGAAACCTATAAATATTGACAAAATTAACGTATAATTTACACCAATTGTTAAGTGCCGAAAGTTCAATAAAATCAACTATTTTACAAATATCATCCTTACTCGCATTATTAGTCTAACTTGAAATTTTAAATTTTTGTAATATAATGACTATATAAACAATTCAAAAAAACGAAAACTTACTAACAATAAGTGTAAAAAAGTAGTTTTTGCGAATTTTCAATTTACAACTAGAGGATTCTATTTTGAAAAAATTGTTACTATTTACTATGGCACTGGTGTGTATGTTTTTTGCACAGGTGCAAGCTGCAAATGTTGATACTGTTAAAGCAGCAATAGTAAAACATTCTATCGAAATGGGTGTAGATCCGGCGATTACATTGAGTATTGCCAAAGCAGAATCAGGTTACAAACACGAAGTAAGAAGCGCTCATGGTGCAGTGGGTGTATTTCAGCTTATGCCTTCAACGGCAAGAAGAATGGGATTAAATCCGTATTCTCTTGATGATAATATTAAAGGCGGTGTTATGTATTACAAATCTATGTATCAAATGTTTGGTAAAATGGAATTGGCAGTGGCCGCTTATAATGCAGGTCCTGCAGTGGTTAAACGCTACAATGCAGTTCCTCCTTATAGAGAAACAAAAAGATTTGTCTCAAATATAATGTCTGATTATTATTATTTGAAAGCTCATACTGACCCTGCTGTTATTGCGTACAAAAATGCTCAGAAAAAATCTGTACAAATTGCTAAAAAGCTTGATGCACCGGCTTCTCCTGAGTTACCAAAAGCACTTGGAGAAAATAGTAAAGTTGTAGCGAATGCACCGGCCCCTTCTAAAAAAGGTGCACCTGTTCCTGTTTCAAAAATTGAACAGTCAAGTATAGAAATGTAAGGATTTAAAATTAAAAAAAAGACAGCTTTATAAAAGCTGTCTTTTTTTGTTCTTCCTTTTCCTAATTTTTAATTTCCAACGTATTTATGTTTTTATGCAATAAAGTTTGTTCCGAATCTATTTGCACCATGGAAAAATGATTGTTTCATCATTTGACTTAAAGTTTTTTTTACAACCTTTTTATTGTTTAAATCAATGTCATGCAAGCCTTCGGAAGTATTTTTATATGTTTTAGTAACTGCATCAGAAAATAATAGCAATGTAGCCATTTGTTTATCCTCTCTTCTTTAAAATTTCTTTTTCTTTATTTATCTCTTACATCTATATAAAAACTTCCTTTAAAAAAATATTGACTTTTTATATTCAATTTATATATTTTTTGTTACAAAAGTTAACATTGTCCTTAAAAAAAGCTTTATGATATACTTACAAAAAGGGGAAAATATGCACAATATTACTTTAATTAATGGTGACGGAATTGGTCCTGAGATTTGTGAAAGTGTTTTAAAAATAATTAAATCAAGTGGACTTGAAATAAATTGGGATATTCAAACAGCAGGTGCTGATGTTATAGAACAAGAAGGAACACCTTTACCTGAACGAGTTTTGGATTCTATAAGAAAAAACAAAATTGCTTTAAAAGCGCCTGTTACTACACCTATTGGAAAAGGATTTCGTTCTGTAAATGTTCAGTTACGAAAAGCGCTTGATTTGTATGCAAATCTTCGCCCATGTAGAAATCTTGTTGGAGTGGAAACAAGATTTAAAAATGTTGATTTGGTTGTTGTTCGTGAAAATACTGAGGATTTATATGCGGGAGTAGAGGAAAAAATTGATGAAAACACTGCTCATAGTATAAAAATTATTACAAGAGAAGCCTCAGAGCGCATATGTCGTTTTGCTTTTGATTATGCACTGAAGAATAATCGAAAAGAAGTTTGTGTTGTAACAAAGGCAAATATTATGAAATTATCTGACGGATTATTTCTAGAATCTTATCGTAATGTAGCAAATGAATATTCATCAATAAAAACGAGAGAAATTCTTGTTGATAATCTTTGTATGCAGTTAGTTCAAGATCCTTCAAGATTTGATGTTTTAGTTTTACCAAATTTATATGGAGATATAGTTTCTGATTTAACAGCCGGTTTAATTGGGGGATTAGGTGTAGCACAAGGGGCAAATATCGGGAAACATTATGCTGTATTTGAGCCTGTACATGGTTCTGCTCCTGATATTAAAGGACAAAATAAAGCAAATCCGACAGCGCTTTTATTATCTGCAATTGAAATGCTTAAATATATAGGTGAAAACTCTTATGCCAAGCGTATAGAAGCTGCACTGTTTAAAACGCTTGCGAATGGTTATAAAACTGCTGATTTAGGTGGAAATTTATCAACAACAGAATTTACACAGAATATTATTTTAAATCTTAAATAGGTAGATTCCTTACGAAAACTTAAAACATAGTTTATAATAAGAATACAGAGGAATTAACTGAATAAAAGGAAATAGAACTATTATAAAACGCAGTCACAGAGTCAATTTCTTGGGGGTATTTTTAGTTAATCTCCTTCAATCAGGTATAAGAATGTATTACAACGGCTTTGTCATTACTAGCGCGAAGCGCGTAGTGATCTTACAGTTATGCAATTAAATAATCCATGTTAGAAGGGTAAACGAGTTGCTTTCACTTTAGCTGAAACATTGATTTCTCTTGTCATAATTGGGATAGTATCAGCGTTGACACTACCAACTTTGCTGACGGAAGAAATGACGGACTTGCAATAAAAGACATTCAGAAAAAAGTCGATATTGTTATGGGTTTTCGTGATAGTCAGGGCAGACTAACCGACAAATCAAAGAAACTCATTGAATCAAGCAAAACACCCCGAAATCGGATTTGAGATGTATCAAAATATAACAAAATATATCGCAAATCCTTATAAGCAATTTCCAAGAGGAAATCAATTAATAACATTCTTCAAAAAGAATAATGAAGTATATAAACTTATAATCAAAACAACTAAAGATAAATCAATAAATTATTTTAATTCACTTCATATAAGTGATTTTGACGATATGCAAAATTATATAAATAATAAACGATAGTTTGAAAAGAGGACTCAAACTATCCCTCTGTCGCTAATTAGTGCTGCGGTGTCGAGATTTACCGTATCAAACTATCAATTATATTATTTACTATTTTTCAGCAAATTTCAACCCCATATTAAGAATTTTTGAGTTATCCGGTTTTCCCGGATAGTTGGTATTTACACATAGCGACTTGCGAGCAGAGAGTGCATACTCGTTTAACGCGAGCAACCAAGCAAATGCACAGGATGGCGGCGGTAATGACATCCAAAAACAGTTTGATGACCTTAACGCAAAGTTTGAAACTTTGCTAAAATTTTTTCTAATTTTATTAGATCTCAAATAAACTGTGAAGGCGCGATTGAATATCTTCTTCTTCAAGTTCATTTGTTAATTTATTTAAATCAATTGCCATTTGGTAATAGTGTGCGGCATCATTTGTAAAGCCCATTTGTTGGCTTGCCCTCCCTGCATTGAAATATGCAAGAGTATAATTAGGATTTAATGAAATTGCTTCCTCAAAATATTCTAAAGCTTCTTGTGCATCAGCAAGTCCGTCAAGGTACAAAATTCCCAAATTATTTTGCGAAAAAGCATTCTGCGGGTCTAGCTCAACAGCCTTGTGGTAAGCTACAAGGGCTTCTTCGAGATAATCTTTTTCCCATAAGGCAATCCCAAGTTTTGAATATCCGCGTGCTGTATCAGGTTCAAGGGTAACGGCATCACAGTATGAATGAATAGCTTTATCTAAATCATAATCTGCCATATAAATATCGCCAAGTGCAATATACAAATCGTAATTTTTAGGATCAAGAATTATTCCTGCCTGATAAGTTGAAACGGCAGCTTCAAGATTCCCTTTGTTCCCTGCATATATTGCCCCAAGTGCCTGACAAACTATTGATGTCCATTCAGCATCTGGGTTTATAGCAATTGCTTTTTGATAATGTTCGATGGCATCATCATAAAGTTCTGCTTTTGCATAAGCATATCCTAATGAGTTGTTAAAGAATGGATTTTCAGGTTCTTTTTCAACTGCAAGTTTAAAGGCGCTTATAGAATTTAATTTATCTTCTTTATTCATATAAAGATGCCCCAGTTCATAGTAAATTTGAGCTGTATCAATATCAAATTCTAAAAGTTTTTCATAGCAATCAATAGCTTCATCGCTATTTTCAGGGTAATAGTTTTGTAAAATTGTAGCCAATTTAACCAATACATTACGATTGAGCGGATTAGATTCAATAACTTTTCTGTAATATGATACAGTTTCATCCATATCTTTGTTTTTAAAAGACAGATTCCCAAGTTTGTCGTAAAAATATTCACAGCTGATATTTTTTTCTATTGCAGATTTGTAAACTTTTTCCGCAGAATCAAACATTTTGAATTTTTCAAGGAATTTCCCGACTGTATTGTATGAAAAAATAGAAATGTCATTTGCCATGTTTTTATAAAACATTTTAATTGTAGATCTATCCCAAGCAAGCATGACACTGCCTGAAAGAAAATAATACATAAATTCTACATAATCTTTTAAAGTTACATCATTATTATTTATTCTTTGTAAAATCGATTGAGATAAAATCATTCTTGCTCTACCTGAATTTAAGCCGCTAATATGTATTGCGGATTTATATTCACATTCTGCAGATTTATAATCTTGAGCAAGTTGATAAAAATATCCGGTATATAAATGTGCATTTGTATTATACGGAGAAAGTGAAATTGCTGTTTGGCATTGTTCAATTGCTCCGTGAACAGATATTTGCCCTTGTTCCCACATTAGCGAAGCAAGACGGTAATAACTTTCAGGTATTGTAGGATCGTATTTGACTGCGTCAATATAATTGTCAATTGCTTCTTGCAAATCTGTATTCATTTGTCCAATTAAATATTTTTCATGTGCAAGTCTAGCCTTTTCTAAATAATCCTGTGCTTTTTCCTTATTTTTAGGGTTAACTGCCTCTATCATAGGCATTAAAACTTGTTCTGACATTTTGAAGCTCCAATATACTATAAATGTACATGTTATGTCGGAAGTTAATTTTTGAACTTTAGCAGCATGGATAAATTCTCATACATATAGAGGATATAAAATAAGCTCAGGTATTAAACCTGAGCTTGCAAATATTTAGTATTTTGAATTATCTTCTGCTTTGCATCTTAGCAAGTAATTTCAAAATTTCGATATATAGCCATACAATTGTGACCATAAGAGAAAATCCACCGTACCATTCAAAATAATCAGGTACTTGTCCTGAAAAGTTTTCTATAAAATCGAAATCAACAATTAAATTAAACGCTGCAATTGCAACAATTATAACACTTATACCAATTCCGAACGGAGTATTAGAAAATAATCCTGGAATGACCATTCCGAAAAATCCTAAAATAAATTGGAGAATGTAAACACCTGCAATCGCAAATGTCGAAATAAATATTACTTTTCTGAATTTATCAGTACATTTAATTATTTTAGTTGTATATAAAAAATACATTCCTCCAATGGTTAAAATAGTTGCAAGCATTGCTTGTGGAACAATCCCTGGGAAAGAAGTATTTACAACGGCTGAAATACCCCCTAAGAACAACCCTTCAAACAATGCATAAATAGATGTTGTAACTGCTAAATACTTGTTTTTTGGGGCAAAACAGATAATCATCGCCATAATAAAACCGCAAATTGCTCCAACAGTCATTAACATCGATGCCTTATCAACAAATCCTGCTCCTTGCAATGACCAAGTATACCCAAAAGTCAAAGCCATTAATAATGCCAAAATACAAGTTTTCCCAAGTGTCCCTGAAGTGGTCATAGACTTTTCAAGTCCCATTCCTCCTGTGCCCAAATCTTTCGTAAAGACTTCTTCTCTCAAAGTCGGATTAGACATAATAACCTCCTTAAATTTTTAATATGACACAATAATATTATACCATGTTGGTTTTAAAATTCAATTGTATAAATTAGGCTTTTGTAATTTTTACTTATGCCAATATGAAATTTGAATGAATTTTAAGTTTTTTATCAAAGATGAGAATTAATCAACAAGCTATTTTGATAATAAATCGCTTAATTCAATATATACAGGAGTATCTAGTTTAAATGAAATAGTGCTTCCAGCCCTTAACTTATAATTCAATCCTTTTGCCATTGAACTTATTAAAAGTCCAAACCCTCTACAAGTTCTTGGAACTACAACTAAACCAACAACGCTTACGGATTCAATGGCAATTACGGCAACACTCAATATTGAAAAAGTTACAAGTCCAATGCTGGCAGGAATCACTCTTAAGGCATTTAAAAACTGAGAAGACTTTAAATCACTTCCATTTTTAGGTTCCATTCTTACAGTATATATTTGTCCATTTGGGAATATTATCTTATCAATAATAATATACCCTCTTGCCCTTTTAAACACAGGCTGACTTTTCTTAATTTTTACAAATTTACCTGCGAAGCGTGTATGTTCCGGTAAAATAACTCCATTCGAGGCTTCCACCTTTGAAATTAAACTAAAAAATATTTCATCATTTGGATTTGTTTCGTTTATATCCAAATCTGACTCTAACTCAAGAACATAATTAGTTTTTGGATTCAAATAGATTTTTTCATCTTCTACTGTTGCCGTCAAAACAGTTGAATCTTGTTCTGGAGTTTCATATAATTCAGCAAATATAGGTTCAACTGTAAGCAAATTTACCAATAAAATTAATATAATTAATACAAACTTTTTCATTTCACTTTTCCAAAATATAATAATTACGGTTAAATAATATAAAAAAAAATAAAAAATGTAAAGTTTAATAATGTATATTAGTACGTAAGAAAATTAACTTAATAAAAAGTACTTTACAATAAAAATTTTTATGTTTATAATGATAGTGTGAGTCAAGATAAATTTGACTTGAGATAATCCTCAGTAGCTCAATGGCGGAGCATTCGACTGTTAATCGAAGGGTTGCTGGTTCGAGTCCAGCCTGGGGAGTTTTTTCTATTATTAGGGGTTGAATTGGGTTCAACCCCTTTTATAATGCCATTTTCCAGAGTTCGATTGTTGGCAAAATTATGTACCAAATTGTACTGATTTTCTGCTATTGTTTGGAAAATCGGTTTAAGTTTTACGTTAAAATTCTTATCTTTGTATGTGATTTCATCTGATATAATTTCAAGAATTTTTCTTTTTTGTTTAATATTTCCTTTTGAAAAATATTCATAGGCATTGTCCGTAAACCCAAGCAGGATGTCGGCTTTCTCGTAAAATTCTTTATCAAGTTTGTCAATTTCATCTAACTGAATTTTGAGCTTATCTTTTTCAGTTTGCCATTTATCATTTTGACTTTTCCAAAAATCATGAGTTATATTACCGTCCAGTTTGAGGGTAAATGCTTCTTCAATTCTGTTTTCTAAAACTTGTATTTGTTTGATAATACTTGCTTTAACATCTTTTGAATAGCCGTTTTTCTTTTCGTGTACTATTTTTAATTCATTTGAAATTTTTTCTTTAATCTCTTGCGGTATTATTATGAGTTTCAAAATTTCTGATATTGATTTGTCAATTTTTACTTCATTGATATAATCTCTTTTGCAGTTACCGCCTTTATTACCTGTGCAATGATAGTAAATGTATTTTCCTTTTTTAAGTTCAGCAGTCAATAAACAACCACAGTAACCACATCTAATTAAGCCAGTATATGCAAAATCATAGTTTTGTTTTCTTGTTTTATTCGGGTCAATTAGCCTGTCTTGTACTCTGTAAAATAACTCTTTGCTGATAATCGGTGTATGTTTTGCATTCTCATAGATTTTATCTTCAAACTTGAAAACTCCTGTATAAAATATGTTTTTAAGCATTTTTTCAACAGATGTTTTTGGAATTCTTTTTCCTGCTTTACTTCTTAATCCATCTTGATATAGTTTTTCTGTAAGACTTCTCAATGAATACATACCGCTATCATATAGATTAAAAGCTTGTTTTACATAAAAAGCGTAGTTTTCATCAATTACTGTAGTTTTTGAGCCATCTTCCTTTGATATATTTTTGTAGCCAATAGGTGCTTTATGAGGATATTCGCCTTGTTCTGCTTTTTGTCTTAATCCTGCAAGAGTTCTAACACCTATAACTTTTCTTTCGTATTCAGCAAAACTCATACCAATATTACGCATTAAATCGCCCTCTATGGTATTAACATTAGCCTCTGTTGCTGATAATAACTTAATTCCTTTACGTTCAAATAATGGTCTTAATGCTCCATGATAATCTTCATTATTTCTTGAAATTCGGTCTAATCGCCAAATAATAACGGCTTTAACATCATTTTTCTTTTTACCACAATAAGCCATTAAATCTTGTATTTCGGGTCTATCAAGATTTTTAGCAGACTTACCTTCATCAACAAAAGTTTTAATGACATAATAACCATTCCTTTGAGCAAATTCTTCACATTGTCGTTTTTGATTTTCTATACTAAAGCCATGTTTAGCTTGTTCTTCTGATGATACTCTTGCGTATATTACTGCTTTTTCCATACTTTTTGGACTCCTAGTCTTATTCTATACTACTCAAAATCAGCTTGCAAAATCTTCATGAAGTTTTGTATCGTCATAGATTTCTTTAAGTGTGCTGACATAATCAACAAGCAACTCAAAGTCTCTCTCAGGAGTACTTTGAGAGGCATTATCAAGTATATTTATTGTTATATCATCGACTTTGAGCTGTATCATTTTTTATAATTTCATATAAAGTTTTTTAATTACAAAATTACAAGCACGCCAAAGCCACCCCAAAGATAACACAGGGTTATCTTTGAGGTGTAATAACGTGCAAGTTACATATTATTACCTTTCGTTAAATCTTCAGCAGACATAGTGCTTAGAGAGGAATTACAAGAAACACTTGTTAATTCTTCAATGTCTGTAATATTTATCGAAACAGAATTTTTTTGTGATTTTTCTAACCCTAAACGGACTGTAACACCGCCTTTGGGTGTTCTATTGCGTTCATCATGTTCAAGATAGCTTGTAAACGACTTTTCATCAATTTGTTTACTTTTATCAAATCTGAAATAGTTGTTTATTTTAGCTATTAAAGTTGCTTTGTGAAATCTTAAATGATATTCGCCATTATCAGTTGGCCCAACAACTTTAAAATCAATATCTTTTAATGCTTCATTTGAGTTATAAAGCACTATCAATTCTTGAATAAGTTTATCAACAGGAGTTTCAATATTTTCATATTTTTCGACTTGTTCCTGTGCGTATTTAATAACTTTTTCTTCCAAGTTCTCAAATTCAACACCGCTAATATATGACAGCATTTGGGCACCTGTATATGCGTATGCAATATTGCTGATAACTCGTTTTTGAGTATCTTTGACATTGTTTTTAAGAACTTCAAAATTCCGCTCATACATAGCCAAAATGCTTTCCTTTGTGTATTTCAAAAATTCAGGCAATATCAATGATAATTCTTTCAAATTGTTTTGATTTGTATTATCAAATTCGTGATATTTGAATTTATCTGCGTCAAAGTTATTGCCGAATATTTCAACTACATTCAATCTGTTTATAAGTTCTCTTAAATCAGGCAGAGTTTCATTTGTTGAGTATGCTAAAGGACTACAAGTGTGAATATACTCTACACCTCTGCCATAAGGTAACATTTTTGTTCTAGGTATGCCCTTATACATACCTTTTACTAATGTTATAAAGTTGCTTGATTTAAGTGTTTCAGCCTTAACATCATCAATACATACATTTAAGCAATTATACTTTGAGCAAAAAAATTCATTACTTTTTGCAGTAGAACCGCCTGATGTTAAAGCTTCTTTTGTAAGGCCAAATATTGCTAAACCTACAACTACAAGCGTTGATTTACCTGACCCTGAACTACCATATAGAATCAATGTCGGTGCACCAAATCTTTTGATAAAATCATCATAGAAAATTGCCATAACCATATTGCCTAATACCATTAAAGGTAAGACAACATTGTTTGACCAAGACTCTTTAATATTTAGCATTAAATCTTTTGCAATTTCTGTTCCTGTTTTTTCGCTTTTTGTAAGTTTTGGCAGATAATTTGTAGATTCAACAATTTTAACGTAAGTATTTTCGCCTGTTTTAATATAGCCGTCTTTGTCCGCCCAAATAATTTCGTTTGGTCTAACTAAAGCATTTTCATAAAGAATATTGCCGTCAGGTGTTCTTCCTGCATTTGTATATAAAGTAACTGTTGAAGCTACTTTTGGCGATATAAATTCCGATATAAAAGCCTTAAATACTGCTTCATTAGCATATATCGAAAAATCATTGTAAGATTCATTTAATGCCGTTTGAAATTGCTTATTATCAGATTTTGAATTATTTGAAATTTCAACATCTTTTTCAATTTTTCCGCTAGCATTTTTCAATGTCGCAAGATAATATTTCATTGGTTTTTTACCGCTTTTATCATTAAAAATGTGCGTACATTCTTTAACTTCAATAGGTACAAAGTTTGCCATTAGTTCTATTTTCAGCTTTTTAGCTTGTTTAGTTATCAAATAAATTTTGTTCCAAGCAACATGTAAGAATCTGTTATGACTTGGCAAACTGTATTCTTCTCTTTTGTAAGTTATTGATACTGTTGATATAGGATTTAATTCCTTTAGTATCTTTTCATTTGCCGTAAAAATATCTTCTATCGTTTTTAAACCATGTTCTAATGGTTGATGTACAACCTTTTCTTTATCGTCTGAATTTCCCATTATTTTATCTCCTCTTTTTTTACAGCAGAAATGCACCCTTTACATACATCTTCAAAAGAACTTGAAATATGTTTACAAGTGTGTGGTCTGCCAAATTTTCTAGCTTCATTTATCATTTTTTGTGTTTCAGAATAACTGTATTTCAAATACGGCTCTGATAATTCGTGTATCAAATCATCAGAATCCTCTATTTGAGCCAAAATAGTAACCATTGAAAACCATTCATTGTAAGACAATTCTTCCGCATCATCCCTGCAATGTCTCAAAAAAGCACAGTTATCAAACAATTTTTCAAGGTTTATGTCGGAATATGTTCGCTTTGGCAATTTACTATAATCAACTTTTTCTGAATTAGTTAGAGTATTAGTATCTTTATTAAGATAATCAATCCAAGTTTGCGGTAATTCTGCAATTGTTACATTCCCGTTTTCATCAATACCATTTATTATTTCGTATTGATTACCGTTAATTTTTGATGGTGCAATAACAACGTATGCATTGTATCTTACATCAATAAAATCGCCTATTTTTGCAATTGGTTTTGTGATACCTTTCGCACTAAATATCATGTGTGTACCTTTACCAGTTGCTGTTCTTTGTGTAAGTGTATTTGTTGGCAATTCTCCCAACTTGAACTCTAAGTCAATTAAAGCTTCTTCAGGTATAGCATCTTCAACATGATAATCTAAATCAAATACTATTAAATTTGATTTTGCACAAGCAAGACCTACGTTATATCCTTTGTTAATGAATTCCATAACATCTTGTCCTGTTTTAGCATCATGAAAACCATGTTCTGTTGCTGGTCTTTTATCATTTGGTTTACATGGAAATATCGCGAATTGCTTCCATAGTTCCGTTAAATTATGTTGTCTCATTTTATGTCTCCTTTATTTTTTTTGTATGCCAAGCTAGCCTTGTAGGACTAAATCCCACAAGGCTTTGGCTTGACAGTTTAATCTGCTATCGTATTATCTACTTCAATATGGCATCTTGCATTACAAGTCATACATTTTGGAAAATCTTCTACAATATCCCAAGCATTTTCAATCCAATTTTTGCTTAAAAAACATTCTTCAGTTGCTTTAAGATAATCCTCTTTGTAATAACCAAGAGTTTTAAGAATATTGGCAATGTTTATTAATGTTTCATAAGATACGTCATCACAATCTAGTCTGTCTAAAATAGGACAGTAATTTTTAAGCCTTTCAATTTCGTTAAACTTAGTACTGTCTTTTATATCTGATACCATATCATATTTTTCTAGACTAATAGTTTGCTTAGTTACCGCACCGAATTTTCTCAATGCATTTTTTACTGGACAATTTCTATAAGTAAGGAAATCTTCAATATTATCAATATCGGTCCGCGATATTGTGTTTTCTTTGCAGTTGTCGTAGCACATAAATTTCTCCTTTCTTTTGCTACATTTTGAATAATTTTGTTTTGTAACATTTGGGAGAAACAGAGCTTGATTTAATTTCTTATATGACTTAAAATAAATTTGAAGATTTTTATAAGTCGGGAGCTCTGTTCTCGGCTTTTTTATTTTGGTTTCATGGTGTACCTCCTTTTTTAAACAATTTTGTATTTCTAATTTGATTATAATAAAAAGCCTTTAAAATGTATATAGGGTTTGGCTTTTAGCGATATATTTTCAAAATTTAAGCGACAAGAATAAGTGTAAATTTGCAGGTTTTGTTACTAATGTATAAACAACTAATCAAAATACTAAATGCAGTAGTAATAGGATTTTTAATCTTTAACATGATAAAAATTAGCGACAGAAAATTCACATTAATAAATGTTTACTTTTGTACAGAAACTCTTTGTTTTTTCATAAAATCTGGAATTTGAACATAACTATAATGATTTATATAAGTGTAGTCGCAATGCTTATTATCATATTCTGCTATCATTGCAAATTCATCTTCATATTTAATGTCAGCGTTATTTTCATAATACTTTTTTAGTTCTAGCTTCAAATCATAGATACTTTTAACTATATCCCTTGAATCCTTTTCAACAGTTTTAGCTTCTTTTTTCCTGCGGAATATAATTTTGTTGTATTCTAAACTACTGATGTCACCAAATGTTAGTAAAGCATATAATGTCATAAACATTTTTGGAGAAAGTGTAATTAGCTCCTTAAATATTATGACCTGCAATTCAGCTTTATGCATTTTTTTGCAACATTTATACAAAATTTCTATATCTTCACAATTTACAGGCAAATTTTTTGGAGTTCTTATTATAATAGTGTGTTCCATTTCTTTGATTTTTTTATTGTGTATTTGCCAAATTTTGTTTAAATTGCCTTTTATAGTGATATAACAATATTTATTTTTCTCTTCAGAATTTTTATCCATGTGATAATTCTACACTAAACATGCAGGTAATAACTTTTAACCCTGCATTATCTTTTGAAACTTGATACTCAAAAAACAATTCAAAGACAGTATTAAAACTGTATCAATGTGTGGTTAATAGTATTGTACAACTAATTACAAAGTTTACACTACCTCTGCAAATAGAAAACACACGATAAATCAGAATAAACTTTATACTGTATTTATAAGGATTTATATTTAAAATTAATTTTCGTTTCTCTATGAATCTATGAATAATCTCAGGTTATACCTCTTTAATATATTCATTAACTGATTTTTCAAGATTAGGAATTATGTCTGATTCTTCTATCTTTTGAATAATATCAGCAACAATTTCTTCGTTAGATTTACGAGTTATTTCGATATAATCATCGCTATTAAACAGTCTTAAACTTGCAATATGAACATAATCTGCATCATATTTTTTTGTTCGACAAGTTAAATTGTTAGCTATACATTCACACAGCTTTGTCTTTTTCTGTTGATTTTCAGGCAGAATTTTTGCTATAACAACATCAAAATCTAAGGAATCTTTTTTATTCATAAATTCAAATGCCAATACTTGATTGGTTGAAATGTAACCATTTGCAAACTTTAATTCTTGAATATCCAATGATTTTGGAATACATCTAATTATTGAATTTTGACTGTCTAATTTTATCCAACCCAATTTGTTTATAACTTCGTCAAGAATTTCTAACATTCCTTTTGGTGTTGTTTGTATATGCTCATTAATTAAATCTATAGCACGTTTATGATTTTTGTAGATTTTTAAACATATTTCTTTTATTTCATCTTCGTTCATAATATCCCTTTCAAGTATTTGCTTGTAATGTGAAATCGCCATATTGATTTCATCACTTATAACATCTGATTTCATTTCTAATAATTTATTTATAGTTTCATGTACAGATTTATAATTCACAAAAACGTACGGCTTTTCAACATTTTCTGCTTTTGGTTTTAAATAAACAAATAGTTTTTTGTAATCATTGCTTGAATATTCCGTATCAACAATTTGCCTGTATTTTTCAAGTTGGTTATCGTGCTGAAATGAATCTACTTTATTTTCAATAAGAAAAATAAATTTGTTAGTTTCATCAATAAGCAATAAATCAATATTTTTGTATTCTCGTCGAACTTCAATATCTGACATGTTCCAACAATCAATATCAAATACTGTTGGCACTTTATACGATTTTATGTCGCTTAATTCGTTGCGATTAGCTTGAATAATGTATTTTAAGTATTCTTTTAAGAAATAATCGCCCAAACCATGCGTTTCTTTTGGGTCAAGTAACCAAGCTAAAAAGTTTGAATGTCTAATTTCTTGCCTTGACAGTTTAAGACAGTCAAAAATATTGAATTTTTCAAACATTTTTTCTAACTGCTGTAATTCTTTATTGTTGCAGATAAAGTTTTCTAAAAATTTTAAGTTATCTTCTAGCATATATTCCTCTTTTTGCCAACATCATAGCATACTTATATGTCAGATTTAGACGTAACAAAATTCTCTAACTAGACTGTAAGTCAATACTAGACTGAGAGTATTGTACCACAATATTAGTATGATAGAGAATGATTGTCGCAAATTCGCACAAAATGTTACAAAATATCGCGAACTCAAAGGCTACAATAAAAGCAGACTTTGTGAGCTAGTGGACTGCGACCTTTCTTATATCGGTAAAATTGAACGTGGCGAAAAATTTCCAAATCTTAAAATGATACTTAAACTTGCAGAAGCTCTTGAGATTCCTGCAAAGGACTTGTTTGATTTTGAAGAATAATACCATCTAGAAATTCTTTTAATTCTTTTTCAGTATCAGTTGGAACAAATTTAAAATTTATACTAATGCTATCAATTTCAATATGTTCAATACAATTCCTATTTTCAGTTTTAGGATATAACAATGTAACATCGCCACATTGAAGTCTATTAGCATAAGCTAAACATTGGTATATATCTCCTTGACTAATATCTTCTGTTTTACCGATTATTTTATACTTAGCATCAAAAATTTTAGATACTATACCGTTTTGTTTTACAATAATGTCCGGTTTAATTCTGAAATAATTGCCTTTATCTAAGTTATGAACAGTTTGTAATCCAATTTTTACATCTTTATTTTCATAATTTAATTTTATAAAATTGCTTATAAAATCTTCAAAAAGAGCTTCTGTTCTAATTAAGAACGCAAACGATTGGTTTTCGCCATCTGTATTAAATGATATACAATGACTTAAAAACAGTTTGCAATATTCAAGCACAATGACAAAATCTTCCATAAACCGATTTATATATACTTGATTGCAATCCTCTAAACTACAATTTACATCATCCACATCATTTAAGGCACAAATAATGTCATTTAGTAATCGCTTGTTATAATCATTTGAGGTAACTTCTAATAATCTTTTCGATACATATTTTACTATTTGATTAAATTTATTGTTCAATTCAAAAGAATCAAATGTACAATGAAACAAATGAGGTTTTCCGCTACAAATATTTCTAATATATTCGTTAAAATCTAGCCGACCTTTAAGAAAAGTTGTCTCTTCACTTATTTCTTCGTAATGTTGAAATAAAGAAGTTGAAAATAAGTTTTGAGTATATTTTGCATAAATATGTATTAGTATCTCAAAAAAGTCATATTCACAGTTTTTTAAATTGGATTCTATTTTAGGTAAAGTACATATATTGCTGTATTTTAGCCAAAATAAAAGCATAGATGTTATATCTTGCCTATCCTTATTTTTACATATTTTAGGATATAAATTAAAAGAATTATTTCCAAATTTTATTAAACCAACATAGTTTCGAGATTGTATTTTATTGTCATCAATGTTAAAAAATCTTTGCCTTGCGTAAAATCGGTTATCATTTAGAGAATTATAAAAATATTCATTAGATTTTTCATTTTGATATTTTGTCCATGTATCATTCAAAAAAATTTTGAAATTATCAATATCAAAATCTAATGGCAATTCTTTTGGTTCGTCAAATTCAAATAAATCCAACTATATCACCTCTAAATGAAATGTATCCTTAAAAACAATATTTGCATCTGCAGCTTTTAATATTTCTGTAACACAATCCTTATCGCCATTAAAGTATTCCATAAGGAGTGGAATAACTTTTTTATTCAGAATATCTTTTAATTTAGGTTGCTTCTTTTTATCCATAAAATATGCATGTCCTATTAAATAGTCTGCTTTTTTCTTCTTTAATAAAATGGTTTCATTTAATTTTTTGAGAAAATCGACATAATAAATGCCTTCTATGTCATAAACAGGATATTTAGGAACAAATTCAAATCTTCTGCGTAAAGCTACATCTAATAAAGCTAATGATTTATCTGCTGTATTCATTGTCCCAACAATATATAAATTGTTTGGTACACATAAAGTACCACCTGTTGGTAACGTAAGTTTTTGCTGTTCTTCATTTCCCCATCTTTTGTTAGCTTCTATTAATGTTATCAGCTCTCCAAAAATTTTTGATATATTACCTCTATTTATTTCATCAATTGTAATTAAATATTTATAATCAGGATTATTTAAAGCATCATCACATATGATTTTGAAAATTCCTCTTTTTTCTTTGAATTTTAGCCCCCCATCATAATCTGTATCAGGTCTTATCCCAATTATAAAGTCTTCATAGGAATATGATTGATGAAACGTAATAAATTTACAAAAGTCGTCTTCATTTATTTCTTTTTTATCAGAAGGATTTATATATTTGCTTAAAGCATTTTCTACCATTTCAATACCATTTTGAGAAAGCTTGTATGCTTTTTGTGAAATTTCATACTCAAAATAATCATTACCAGTTTTACCACTTTCTGATAAAGCATCACATTTGATGGAATTTCGCATCAAATCACTTCTCAAAGAACATTCAGGGGTTGCACCACCATTTTCTTTTTTATCTGCTATATACTCTTTAATGTATTCAAGTTTATATAATTCATTAGGCTTATAACTATTCGTTTTATTTGCTTTATACATTCCTAAAGCAATAATTTCACTCCAAGATAAATCCATAATATTTTCTTTAACAGATTGTTTTTTAGCAAAAACTTTTTTATTGTACTCCATTATTTGATTTTTAATTTTGCCTAAAAAGTAAGTCTTACCTGTTCCAGGAGGACCATATAAAATTTGATTTAGTGGCATATCAATATCATCGCTAATCATATAAGAGAAATTTTCTTCAACATATTTTATACCATTTTCAGATAAATAATATAAGTCATTTTCTCTAATAAATAAATTGCGAGTTTTGCGATGATAATCAGTAGTCATATCATTTGAGCATTCTCTTAATTCTGTTCCTATTGATGGAGATTCAGCTTTTTTAATCTTTTTTGCAAGAACAACCAAAGGCAAGTTCTTTACTTCTGTTGGTGTATATTTATAATTTTTATCATTTTTATACATTGCAATTGCTGCAATTTCGCACCATGGTAATTTACTTAAAAGTTCATGTTCTGTGTCATTTTCTACATCAGTACTCATGTTTTTCATATAATCATAAAGTTTTATGCCTTTAGATAATTCAGTAGAATAACTTTCATTCAGCCCAGATTTTTTAATAATTTCAGTAGCTGAATAATTATTTTCTTTTATTTCATTTGCGTATTGAACTCCAAAAGCATGAATAGCACTAACCTTATTACCTTTATCCGCATTTGTATAATTGTTTCTTAATATTGATGCAAGTTTTTCAATATTCATATAGACCTCCGGTATAGTTGAATTATAGCATAAATATGAAAAATGCCATTTTTAAATGATACACAATATAATTTTGTATCATTCTGTAAATTTACTCTGATTATTACTCTGTTTACCTTTTGAATACTTTTTGAAAATAGTTGAAAAATAAGGTGTACTTTGAATATTACATAATTTATAATTTTAATATATTTATGTATCATACACTACAACTGAATTTTGGAGGTATTTGCTTATGGAATTTGTACAACCTATTAGAGATTTGAAGAAAATCGAAACTATCAAAAAACTGTTACGGCAACAGAATTTGCGTGATTATTGTCTTTTTGTAGTCGGCATAAATTCAGGGCTACGCATTAGTGATCTGTTAAAATTGCATGTATCAGATGTCTATGAGAATGGTAAGCCAAAAGACCGCATACTGATACGAGAGAAAAAGACAAACAAGTTTAAAGATTTTCCGCTATCAGATAACGCAAAATCAGCACTAAAAGAATATCTAAAAACAAGAAATTACAAAGACAACGAGCCTTTATTCATATCACGCAAGAATAAGGGCTTTTTGTTACGACAACAAGCATACAAGATTTTGAATAATGTTGCAAAAGATGTTGGCATAAAAGAAAAAATCGGAACGCATACACTCCGTAAAACATTCGGCTACCATGCACACATAAATGGCTATGACATAACCCTTATACAGAAATTATTCAATCATTCTTCGCCAAGCGTAACACTCCGCTATATAGGAATTACGCAAGATAAATTAGATGATGTATACATGAGTTTAGATTTGTAAATTTGTAATATGTTATAATCTTATTATTGAGGTACTTATGACACTATCAGGCAGCAATATTATTGAAAAATTAAAATCTTCATTTATAGAAACAATTAAAGATTCCATTTACCTTTTAAATGTATCTAATGACGAAAAAGAAAAATACATATTTTCAAAATATCAAATAGTTAATACTTTGAATTTTGATAAACAGCTTTTAAATAATGTTAAACAACTTGCTGTTTTGGAGAATTATCCAATAGATTATGAAAAATATTCGCAAGAGGATAAAAATAAGCATAACGAAAAAATATATTCTATGAGCACTAAAATAAAATCGGAAGATGTTTTTACTGGTCACAATATTTTAGAACTTGCACACCAATTTTATTATGAACAACACTTATTAGATAGTTCAAATGAGTTGTATTACAAGATAGTTCATAATTTTTGGTGTCACATAGGTAATGTTAATTATTACTCTGTAGATAAAAACGCAATGAAAAATTTTTTTGAAATTGGATTTGATTTATACTTAATAACAAATACAATGTGCCCAGATATTACGGAGGCTATGGATAAAACAATTTCTGCGATTAAATATTTTAATTTAGAGCATAATAAAGATTATGATATCAGAAATGGTTCAATTTCTTTAACCGAAAATGCTGAAAATAAAATTCATAATCAATTAGAAGAGTTGATTTCAAAAGTTGGCGGAAGAACCATACTTAAACTATTGTTCGAGAATGAATTTCAGCCAAAGTACAATAAACAATTTGAACTTTATATGATAACGAAAAATAAACAACTTAGCCTAAAATCTCCACAAACACCTATCCCATATAATTACATTATGAAGATGTGTTTAAAACATTTAGACAAAGATTTTGTTCCGTTTCTAACACCTGCAATTGAACATGATTACATTAAATTAATAAAAGACAGTATGAATTTTATTGATGTGCTTGGAATTTATAGCTCGAACCCTATGTCAGAAACACAAATGGATTCATTGGGGTTAATTGATTTTATTGCTGATAATACTATTTTTGAAAATTTATGTATTCCAAACCAATATAGTAAAACATTTCTTAATTTAATATTAAGTAAGATTTATTTCCCAGCTTATATTAACAATGAAAAATGTCCTAATTTATATAAAACCAGTAGTTTCTTAAAACTTATCTCTGCAGTATATTCAGAAAAACCATGTAGTATTTTAAATATTAAAAAATTAGCAAAACAAGTAAGAGTAAAAAATTCAACAATAAGAGAATTTTTAGACTGTTTTTCTATAGATTTAAAAGATTCAAATGCTGGATTTGAAAATATGTTCAATTCAACGACTTCAAGCCATAAACCTCTTGTAAAATTAAATAGTCAAGACTATTTCTTTTTATCAACGCAATTTTCAGGTTATGCTTTTTGCAATAATATTCAAGACCAATTGCAATCTCGTCAATTTAGTAGAGATTTGGGATTAAATTTAGAGGTTTTTGTAAAGGATATTCTTAGCAAAAATAATTATTCTTACAAATTCGGGCATTATTCCCCTAAAGACCAAGAAAATGAAGGGGAATGTGATTTAATTTTAGAAGATGAAAACAGAATTTTGTTTATAGAATTAAAGAATTGTGGATTACCATACGAATTTGAAAATACTGATATTGTAACAATACTAAGTTGTCTTGGAGAAGGTATGTTAAAAGCTCAAAAACAAATCTTACATCATAAATTGCATTTAATAAAAAATAATCAAAAAATAATGTTATATAAAGATGTAAATGATGAAGCTCCTTTTAGTGTTTTAGATAATTCTAATAATAAGCGTATTTATTCAATATCAATTTGTTCCAGTGAATATGCCTTTTTTACGTCTGGTACAATCGCAAAAAGATTAACTGAAAATATGCCAAATATGACTTTTCATGCTTATGATAAAAATAGAGAAAATGAACTCCGCAATTTGAATAAATTATCTGGACAAATTAGAACACTTGTGGAAGATTATTCACAATATAAAAAAGATTTAAGTTCTGATGATTTATTTTTTTGTACAACTTTTAAAACTTTACAACAATTTTATTATGCTATTAAGTTAAGCAATAATATAAGTGAACTTATTGATTATTTGGTATTTGATATTTCAATAATTTTCCCATTTTTTGATTATTATGCAAACCTTCTCAGCAAAATAAATTTAGAAAAATCAGTTTAATTTAAAACAAACTCAACTGTTTCATTTCAACAATAACAGGCTTTTTCTGTACCTGTTGCTGATGTTTTAGTTTGCATTCAAATCCGTTTACAAAGTAAAGTGGTGTATATAAGACTTTCTGAAACTTCCAAGCAAGTGTATCGCCTAACATTACTCTTGCAGGAATGCCAAGTATTGAAAGCTGAATGTATGCCATTTTGAAACAAGTTTCGTCAATGTCTATTGCTTCAACAAAAAGCTGATGTTGATAGTTGTAACCCTGCTCTTTCAATGTTTCTGCAAATGCTATAATGATTCCTCCACTACCACAACAAGGCTCTGCTAATGTTACAAAGTCTTTCTCTGCAAGCTGATTTTCTATGTCAGTAAAATTTATCTGTGCCATAAGTTTACTAACATGATACGGTGTAAAGAACTGCCCTTTTCTTGCATTACCAAAATTGTTTGCAGAAAATACTTGCCCTAAAAAGTCTTGATGTTTCTCATCTAGTGCTAAAACAATAAGAGCAAGCATTTGACTAAATTCATTTGCTTGCTCTTTTGTGTATCTGCCTACTATCTCTAAATACTGCCGTTCAAGTTGGTTGCTCCGATAAAATGGCTGTGCTAACGATAATGTCGCTAATGACAAAAAATCGTCAAAAACTGTTGCAACTGACTTCGAGCGGTCTAAATTTTGCAACAATGAGTTAAATTCCTTTAAATAGTCCATACTTTGTCCCCCTTTGTTTACGAGTGATTCCACGTTTAATTCTGTTGAACTTTTGTCAGTTTTATATAGTTTTATATTAACTACCCTAAAAAAGTTTCTCTGTGTTCAACGTGGATTTAGCTATTCTGAAAATATAATCAAAAAGTCTGATTTTACTATCTTTTTACCTAAATTTATAAAATTATTGTATTCAAGAAATTTCAAACGTACATATCCAAAACGCAGTAATAACAACACTTTTAGGGAAATTAATAGTTGCAAACCGTGTAAATACTTGATATAATTGAGTTTATGGAAGATTTAGAGTTAGACAAAGATAAGTTAGATATCAAAACATTGTATAAGCTCATTGAAGATGTGTACAATTCAAGTGTAGTAGCAGAGGTATTCTGTGAGAATTTCCCTGAAATAGCAGAAATCGGCAATATCACTCCGCTTGTACGTATGATACATCAGAAAATTGACAAAGCTTATGCAATGCTAATTGATACAAAGCCTGAAATCGTGTAATTACAAAATTACTTTTGGTTACAAAAAAATTACATCAGAAAGTATTCTGCTGATTGATATTGAGGACCATTTTATCTTTTTGTAATTTTGTAATAGTAAAAACTCTACAAAAATAACAAATAATAAACAAATCACAGAATGACTTCTGGTAAATCTTTATTGTTTAATAATAAATTTATATTAAATAGCCAATAAAAGTTTAATCGTGAATCTCTGAATTAAATCTCTTTTAAATTTTATTTTTGTTATGATAAGCATATTATGAAGAATGTGTATATTAATATTTTGGGAAACGATACTCAGGATGATATTGAGATTTCTGAAGATAATTTATTATTAATTGAAAATTGGAATAAAAATAAAGCCACCTTATTTCAAATAAAATCTTGTGTTTTTCAATTAGCACTCAGCTTTAAAGATTATACAAGTTTTATGAACGATTATAATTCAGACAAAATTGTATGTAATATTCCAAATACTAATGAAAATGATTATATTGCTCAACATTACAATCGGTATTTATTAAATTTGACTAGTAGTTATGTCGCTTGTACTGAATATTATAAGAAAATATGCAAAATTTATAATTTATCTTCTATATATAAAAGTTTAACGGATGAATGTTATGCTAAATTTTTTGAATATAGATTATTTCATAAATTAAGAAATTTTATTCTTCATAATGCTGTCCCTATAAATATTGTCAAAGTAACACGGAAAAAGCTTATTTGTACGAAAGATTACTTATTAGAGTATGGTAATTGGAATAAAGATTTAAAAATAGATATTCAAGCATTACCAAATGAAATTGAATTAAATTTGTACATTGAAAAAGCTATAAGGGTTCTTTTAGAAATGCTAGATATAGTAACTTGCAACGTATTTAATAAAGGTTTAGATTTGTATGACCCTTTGAAACACTTTCTTTTTAGTCTAGATATTAAGAATATGAGCGAAGACATTGTTATTAACGTTGAAGATTCAACCGAAACTATGTCAATGGTCTATAACTTTGAAAAAGAGTATAATTTTTTCAAGAATATTGCAAACAATAAAAGTTATGCATCTGAACTATTTAAACTATATATAAACAATTCTTAAGCAATATTTTTATAATGTTCTATTAAATTAATGATTTTAGCACTATGCACGTCTCGAATATTTGCGTACAATTTTTCTACAAATTGTTCCAATGACGTACATTGAGGGGAGTTTTTTCTTGAAATCAGCCGTTTCTGTGAAGTAACAGAATGGCTTTTTTAGTGTATGGGTTTTAATGGGACATTTGTGTAGATTATCAGAGAGATTGAGAAAAGTACCCCTGGAAGTACCTTTTAACAGGACATTTGGTCGGAAGAAAATAAGCGTGCTGTCATGCTGAACTTGTTTCAGCATCTTACAAAAGTGGCGTGTTTACTACATTCCGGTAAGACCCTGAAATAAATTCAGGGTGACATTAAGGTCGGAAATAGGATGAGTATAAATGTCCTAAATGCCCGATTTCGGTAACAAAAACGTCCACCAAAAGACTTTGAAAGGATAAATATTTGGCTTAAATGCCAACAGAATCTAAATCATACAAACTGATAAAAATATGTAAATTGGAATATTTGGTGTGTAAAAACTCACCCTGCCTGTTTTTATGCGGAATTAATCGTAACCATTGTGATAGCAAAATTTTTTATTTTAAGTTTTGTAATGGTTATGAAAATAAATAATAATATAAAATCTGGATATAACAAAAATATACATTTTTATGGGAAACACACTTATTCTAATCTTGTTGGTAAACTTTCACCACGAGATATATATTCTGATACCAAACCTGATGAATTTATAGCACTAAGAAATATTTATAATGATTTGTGGAAAAATTTAGGTTTACCTGAAAATCTGAAACCAAGAATACAATATAAAGCTATGTTATCAACAATGGCTTTTTCTGTTCAAGATTACATGATTTATGTTCAGAAAAGAGTATCCCCTTTTAAAATGAATCTTAGAAATAAATCCGGAAAGAATAAATCAATATTAAGACATGAAATAGAACACGTTAAACAAATCTGGAATATTGTTAGACTTGTCGGAGCAGATAATATGGCAAAAGAATTTAATACAAATCTTAAATGGCTAAATATAGAAGTATCCCCAAGCCTGTTAAAAAAATTTAAAGAAATAGAAAAAACTCAGGGAAGGATTTTACCTTCATCAAAAGAATTTGTTATAGCACAACAATATTTAGAAGCATTAAGAAGTTATCCTGACACAAGTCAGTACTATGGAATAAGTATTAAAGAATTGCTGGAGCATCTAAAATACAAGAAAAATTTGCTAGAAAAAGAGGCTGAAAAGGAAGAAGCAAAATATAAACCAAAGGGTATAAAAACTTTAAAAATAGCAATAGAAGAATTCATTAAATTACTAAAATAAGATTCTCAAAGAAAATGTTAAAAATATTCAAACCGACTGTTCTTTTACAGTATGTTTTCGATGTATAGAAACAGGTCAAATTTTTGAAAGTGCAAGAGAAGCAAGCAAATGGGTTGAATTTGTAAGAGAAATAGATTATTGCCGGCACGATTACATAAAACTTGTCTGCAAAGGCAAACACAAAACTTGTTTTGGCTATCATTGGGAATTTGCAGAAACAGAAAAAGTATAAAAAATAAATGGAAGATGAAAAGATTTTATGCCCTTATTTTTATAGGGGCATATTTTTTATTTTATCATTTCATTATCAACCAAATTAATGAGGTTATAATAGAATTCGATTTTTTCTTTATCTGATGTTTTTAGTTTGTCGATGAGTTCGTTGAGTTTTTTATTTCTGCGGTCAGAAATTTTATCAATATCAAAAAACGACTTTGGCGGCAGATTGAAAAACTGACACAATTTGCATAAAGTTTCTGCCGAAACAAACGAATGTCCGTTTTCAATTTTACTTATGGTTCTGACATGCACATTCATTTTTTCTGCTAATTTTTCTTGCGATAGCTTATGTGCCTGCCGCTTTTTTGTGAGCAGTTTGCCGAGCTTAGATTTCAGTTCGTTTTCGTCATAATTATACATACAAGTATCCTATTTTATATGTATATTTAATTCTATTCACTAACTGTACTGAATAAATAAGGCACTTTATACTTATTAAAAACTTTGTTTACAAATTGAAAATCGTATATAAAATGCCCTCCCTAAAACCCTTATAAAATAAGTCATTCTGAGCTTGTTTAGAGTCTAAAAAATTAATGTTAAGAAAAGCATGATTTTTGTAATTTTTTGCATAGTTGTGTTAAGATAATAATATAATTGGGGTAAAGTAATCTTACAAAAAAATAAGCATGGAATATGAACCTAACGGAGTGATGATTTCCCTGAGCAATGCGACTAAAAAACCAAAAGGAATAAAAGAAGTGATGAGAAGTGCGAACGGAAAAGGGTACAAAAAGAATTTATTGTTAGCAGCAACAATTATAAGTTTAGCAACTACAATGTCAATGAATGCGGCATTTGCGGAAAACAAGTTTAATACTAATAATAAAAACGCAGGTTTTATCGGTTTAGTTAGGGAAAAGACTAGGACAATCACAGGTTATGCAGCGAGTATTACTCCTACTATTGATGATATGAGTACACGATCGCAGACATTCACTCCGACAGGTCATTATGAATTAACAACAACGCCGGGCTCAAATACTCATTTTATAGTTATAAACGGTACAAAATATTATTACACTCCATCTGAGGGTACTGTAGAGAAAAACAGTATATTGGCATATCTTGCGGGTACAACACTCACTACAACAGGTGCAAGCTCAAGCAATTATGTCTTTAAACAGGGTAGTACATATTATACTTTTGATACAAGTAAATTACCTTCAAGTGTTTATTCTTTGTCTGAGGTTTCATCGACTGATCCGTATAACTTTGTAGCAGATGGCAAGTATTATCATATCGATTTTCCCGGTCGTACAAATTTGTACACAACCGTTTCTGACGCAGAACCTGCAACAGTGACGGGCAAGACAAAAGGCAGTTTTACTGTAAAACTCCCGAACAACGAAAATAGAACAGTTTGGTATCAATACGAGACTTCAAAAGAGGAAACAACCCGTGTCGGCGACCTGACAGGTGATATATCAGGTAAGGTATACAAAGGTATAAGCTACAGTGGCGATGGTGGTGTAATTAACAACACTTCAACAGGCTATTCGATTGTCGCAGATTTCATCGGTAACTCAGTTTCCTCCTCCGACTCCAATGCTTATGGAGGTGCGATACATAACGAGTCTGGCGCAATCGGCAGTATAACAGGTGATTTTATCGGCAATAGTACAACATCCAACTCCTCTTGGGCTTCTGGTAGTGCGATATATAACAAGTCAGGCACAATCGGCAGTATAACAGGTGATTTCATTGGCAACTATGCTATTGGTAATTCTGTAGCCAGAGGTGGTGCGATATCTAACTATGGCACAATCGGCAGTATAGCAGGAGATTTCATAGGTAACTATGCTATTGGTAATTCTACAGCCAGTGGCGGTGCGATATCTAACTATGGCACAATCAGCAGTATAACAGGTGATTTTATCGGCAACAATGTTTCCTCTAAAGGCGGTGCGATATATAACGACTCAGGCACAATCGGCAGTATAACAGGTAATTTCATTGGCAACAGCGTATCCTCCTCATCCAATATTTATGGTGGAGCGATAAGTAACTATACTACCTCAGGCACAACAAGTATCGGTAGTATAGTGGGTGATTTTACAGGTAATTATGCAAAAACAACTTCACCATATGGCAAAGCCTACGGTGGTGCGATATTTAATGGTTACGCATTATCAGCTCCACAGTACAGCGCAAATGTTCAGATTACTCTCGGGGGCAATACGTTTACGGATAACTATGCAGATAATAACGGCACAGTTACACCTAATTCTATCTACAACGCAGGGGTTATAAATATTTCAAACGGTGCAACGGTTACTGTTAATGACGGATATGACGGACTTGGCGAAGCTCAACTCAACATCGGCACAGATTCAATCTTTAATTTGAGCGTTGATAACGGAGTAGTTCAAACGGACAACCTTGGTACAGTAACCAACAACGGTATAATCAACTGGGATTTGGATGTTGATTTTGCCAATACCAAAACAGATAAAATCTCTGTAACATCATTGAACGGTACTCAATCTATTCTAATCAATGCAATTAATCTCATGTCAGACCCAACGGTCGATGGTGCGACAATCAGTATTTTGACTTCTGATTCTGATGTTTTAAAAACTGCATATACCATCTCAGGCGGAACACTTAGTGTTCATGGCAGAAACAATTGGTTTGATGTTACTTATGACAACACTACAGGCTTGCTGACGTTTAATATCGGTGAAGTACCATTCATTGCCGGTGATACTACATTAGATGAAATTTACACAGATAGCAGTGAGTATTTGGCGCTTGACACAGGAAGTCACGGCACTTATACCCTTGCGACCGAAAAAGGTTCTCACACGCATTCTGTCGTAATCAACGGCACGACTTACTATTACACGCCGGCAGAAGGCTCGGATGCTTTGAATGAAAAACTTGTCAACCTTGCAAATACAGGCTCAAAGGCGATCAAAGAAGTAACAGCAAGTGATAACTGGATATTCTCTGCAGGCGGCAAGTATTATACATACACGGCTAAAAATTTGCCAAAATCTGCTTATACAGTATCGGAAGTCGGCGAGACAGACTCATGGAACTGGACAGACGGCACGAAGTATTACCATTTGAACTTCCCCGGCGGCAAAAAACGTTCAAATGCTTATACTGTTTTGTCTGACACAGAATTTACGGATGCTGCAGGCAAAACAAAAGGCTCTATTCAGGTTAAATTGCCGAACAACGAAACAAGAACAGTTTGGTATCAGTATGATACGGATAAAAAGACATCAGATAGAATAAATGACTCAATTGCTTCTGACGGGTCAAATGTGCAGGGTAAGGTTTTTGCCGGAATATCAGGCAGTTCAGACGGCAGTGCGATATACAATAGTCAAGACAAGTCAACAGTTGATATCGCAGCGGATTTCATCGGAAACTCAATCTCCCGCACAATCAACGTTTATGGCGGTGCGATTTCTAACGATCAAGGCAAGATCGGCAGTATTACAGGTGATTTCATAGGTAACTCATCATTAACCGACTCATCTCACGGATCTTTTGGTGGTGCTATATCCGGTTATTATAGCTCTATCGGCAGTATTACAGGTAATTTTATTGGTAACTTCTCCTCAGGCGGCAACGCACTTGGTGGTGCGATTTCTAACTACTATGGTACAATTGGCTCACTCACCGCCGATTTTATCGGTAATTCTGCATCTAGTCAAGGTGGTGCGATTTATAACAATGGCACAATCGGCTCTATAACAGGTGATTTTTTAGGCAATTCTTCTTCCTCCTCCTCACGCTCTTATGGCGGTGCAATATTTAACGAAGACACAATTGGCAGTATCACAGGGGATTTTACGGGCAATTACGCAAAAACAACATCATCTGCAGTTAATGCGTACGGTGGTGCTATATATAATGGTTCTATTTCATCCGACAATCCGTCATACAACGCAAACTCAAGAATTACTCTTGCAGGCAACACGTTTACGGGTAACTATATAGATAATAACGGCACAGTTACACCTAATTCTATCTATAACGCTGGTGTTATAAATATTGCAAACGGTGCAGCGGTAACAATCAACGACGGATATAACGGACTTGGTGAAGCTCAACTCAATATCGGTACAGATTCAATCTTTAATTTGAGTGTAGATAACGGTGCTGTCCAAAAGGACAACTTAGGCACAGTGACCAACAACGGCACAATTAATTGGGATTTGGATATTGATTTAGCAGGCACATTGTCTGACAAAATCACAGCTACGAATCTTGACGGTAATCAGTCAATTATCATTCGTGCAATTAACCTTATCACCGATACGAACGACAGTCGGATTGACATCACTTTGACCGACAATTCGACCCTTAGATCCGCTTATAAATTGTCAGATAATATCTTAGACCACATAACAAAAGCAACAGGTGTTATATATACTGTCAATACAGTTGATTACGACAGAATAAAAGGTATTTTGACAATCAATAAAACACCTTTTGTCGCAGGTGATGCGACTATTGATAAGATTTACACAGATAGCAGTGAGTATTTGGAACTGGGTGCAGGCAGTCATGGCACTTATGCTCTAGCTACAGAAAAAGGTGACCATACTCATTCTGTTGTAATAAACGGTACAACTTATTATTACACACCATCTGAAAGCTCTGATGCTTTGAATGAAAAACTTGTCAACCTTGCAAATACAGGCGCTGTCGCACTCAAAGAAGTGACTTCCGGTGATAACTATATCTTCACCGCCGGCGGAAAGTATTATACATACACCGCAAATGCATTGCCAAAATCTGTTTATACAGTTACAGCCTACGATACTGAGCCGGCATCTTGGAACTGGACAAACGGCACGAAGTATTATAAAATGAATTTCTCTGGAGACAAGAATCGTTCAAATGCTTATACTGTTTTGTCTGACACAGAATTTACGGATACTGCCGGCAAAACAAAAGGCTCTATTCAGGTCAAACTTCCAAACAATGAAACAAGAACAGTTTGGTACCAGTATAATACGGAAGACCAGGTTTCAACCCGTGTCGGCAACATGACCGGTGATATCACAGGTAAGGTGTATAAAGGCATAAGCAACTACGGCGATGGTGGTGTAATCAATAATACTACAACCGCAGGCTATTCGATTGTTGCAGATTTCATAGGCAACAGTGCCTCCGACAGTGGCCTTGTTTATGGCGGTGCAATATTTAACTTCCTAGGCGTAATAAGTTCTATAGTGGGAGATTTTATTGGCAATAGTGCCTCATCCCCCCTCTCCGTCACTGAAGGCGGTGCGATACATAATAACTCCGGCACAATCAGATTTATAGCGGGAAATTTTGTGGGCAACAGTGCCGCCTCCAACAACTCCAATGCTGCCGGCGGTGCGATATATAACTCCGGCACAATCAGCTCTATAGCGGGGGATTTTGCGGGCAACAGTGTCTCCTCTCAGAATGAAGCTTACGGCGGTGCGATATATAACAATGACACAATCGGCTCTATAACGGGGGATTTTGTGGGCAATACTGTATCCACACCATCTCTCTATAAAGCCTACGGCGGTGCAATATATAACTGGAATAGCACAATCGGCTCTATAGTTGGTGATTTTATTGCCAACAGTACCTCCTCCCCATCCCAATCCAGAGGCGGTGCGATTTATAACCTGAACAGCACAATCGGCTCTATAGCGGGTGATTTTATTGGCAACAGTGCACCCTCCGACTACAATGCTTCCGGCGGTGCGATAGATAACTATGGTACAATAAGCAGTATCACAGGTGATTTCATTGGCAACAGCGCTTCTTCATCCAAAATTAATTCCTATGGTCACTCCATTGCTTCCGGTGGTGCGATAAATAACCTTAAAACAATCGGCTCTATAGCGGGGAATTTTACGGGCAGCAGTGCCTCCTCTCAGAACGAAGCTTATGGCGGTGCAATATATAATGATGGCGGTACAATAGGTGCTATCATGGGTGATTTTACAGACAATTACGCAAAATCAGCATCAGCTGCAGCAAACGCATACGGTGGTGCTATATATAATGGTTCTATTTCATCAAGCAGTCCGACATACAACACAAACTCTAAAATCACTCTTGCCGGCAACACCTTTACGGGCAACTATGTAAACAATAACGGTACAATTACACCTAATTCTATCTACAATGCAGGTATCATAAACATCAAAGACGGTGCAACGGTTACAGTTAATGACGGATATAACGGACTTGGCGAAGCTCAACTCAACATCGGCACAGATTCAATCTTTAATTTGAGCGTTGATAATGGAGTAGTTCAAACGGACAACCTTGGTACAGTAACCAATAACGGCACAATCAACTGGGATTTGGATGTTGATTTAACAGGTAACAGTTCTGATAATATTATTGCAAACTCAATTACCGGTACAAATTCAATTGTTATTCGTACAATTAATTTGATGACCGATAAAGAAGGTCAAACAGATATTGCATTTGCTTCCGGAAGCCCGATTGCGTCATACATTTTGTCAGACTCAATCAATATCATCTCTCATGGAGAATTTGTTTATACTGTCGCATACAACAATTCCACCGGTATTTTGACGTTCAACAAAGTCCCTAATTCTCTTGCAAGCAAGGTTCATGCTGGCTTTCCAAAAGTAAGAGAATACGACATGACAATTCTTGAAGCCGTTGGAGAAAATCTGGGTTCTCTCGCAGGTGGTTCGGGTGCAAAACTTACCGTCAACGGTGGAAATTTTGCTATAAACGGCGGAACTTTCACAGGTATTACCGTTGCTGACGGTCAAACATTAGTATTCAATAATGTTTCTGACGTTACAGGATTTGTTGACGATACGGCTATTACAAACGGTGGTACTTTAGAACTTTCAAATTCTAAATTCTCATCAAAAATTCTAGGTGACGGTGCTACTACTGTTAAAGCAGGAACAGTTACTCTAAATAATACCTTGACTCAAAAAGACTTGACTGTTGAATCAGGTGCAGGCTTAAATATCGCAGCTAATAACTTAAATATTACAAACGCAGTCAAAAACGACGGCACAGTTACTCTAAACGGCGGAACATCAAGCAGTTATGTTACTCTCGGTTCCTCTATCGGTAACAAAACTGCCGAGTCAACTTCAGGTAAAACCGTTATCGACGGATATGTCAACGTAGCAAGCGGAAAATCTATTAACCAAGTTATCGAAATAAATTCAGGCAAAGCTTTGACGGCTAATGTAAATTCCGTTGGCGGTGATATTACAAATAACGGTGATTTAGCTATCTATGGTTACGAAGACCAAACAGATACTACATTCAACCAAGCTGTTACAGGTAATGGCTCAACAACAATTACACGCAAAGTTAATGTTGACGGCAATATCGCAAATAATATTATTATTGATAAATTTGACGGTACAACTCCTGCCGTAACCCATTACGCAGACATTACTGCAGGTGATAACGGAACTCTTGGTGCTGCAGGCAAAACTATTACAATTACAGGCAACCACGATGGTGATATATATAATAAATTAACCGTTAACGCAGATAAAATCGCTGCCGATACTGTTAAAAACGATGGCAGATTTGTTCTTACTGGCGGAGAGTTAAGTGCTGATATTACCAAAAACACATCAGCAGGTATTGTTGATATCACAGCAGGTACTGACGGAACTGTTACTATGAGCAAAAATATAACAGACCAAACGGTTAACGTAAATTCAGGTACATTGCACTTAAATTTGGGCAGTGATTACTCAACAAAAACTGCCAATACAATAGTTAATGTTGCAAACAGCACAATATTAAATACAATAGATAATGTAATCAATGATTACACTTCAACTGTATTGCTTGTTGACGGTGCTATCGTTAAAGCAGATATTGACGCAGCAGCAATTGATAAATACGGGGCAGCAACAGGTGCTACATCAGTTACTTTAGGCGCTATGAATGCTTTTGATATTGACAACATTCAAAGTCAAGAATTCCAACTGGTTAACGGTAGTGTAAGAGTAAATGCTGATAATCTTGCTATTATTAATACTACAGGTAAGTCTGTTTCTGTTGTTGGGTCTGGTTTAGCAGATGGTATGGTTAAAGTTTCAGAATCTACATCCGCTGACAAACTTAACGGTGCTGTATACATAAGCCCGACAAAATCATCCATAACTTATATTATGGCTGCTAATGAAGCTGTAAACACTGACAGACCGGCTTTAGGTTATATCCAAGATAATTTTATAATTAATTCTGATACAGAAGGTGCTCAAAGAACAATCACCGCAACAGAAAACACAAAAGGTTTGATTGTTGACAGCGGAAAATCTTTGACATTGCAGGATGTTAAGTTCGAAAAATTTGCAACAGGTGAAGTAAATGCTACAACTAATCCGTCTGCCGACAGAGCATATGACGGTGATTATCAGGGTATAATTACAAATTACGGTACTTTGGATATTACAAATTCTTATTTTACAGTCGATCCATCTGACGGGAATACTAAGAAAATTGCTATCGCTAACTACGGAACATTAACTTCTGACCCGACTACTTACGAGGGTGCAATTGAAAACTACCGTGGTGCAACAGCAACAATTACGGGCGATATATTTCAAAATATCGACAGAAGCTCTATAACAAGTGCTAATGGTGGTGCTATTTATAATGAAGCCGCAGAGGGTTCTTCCCCTGCAGGTACTCTGACATTGAATAAAGTTATTGCAACAGATAACAAAGCCATAAACGGTGGTGTTTTGTATAACGCAGGTAATGCAACAATTAATGGTGGTTCATATTCAGGCAACAGTGCAACTGCTCTAGGTGGTGCGGTTTATTCAAACACTAACTTGACTGTTAATGCTAATGCAACAAACGGTGCTGTATCATTCAGCAACAACAAACATCAAACAGCAACAACAGAAGCTCTGAATGATATTTATATGGCTGGAGCTACAGGCACACCGATTGTTCTGAATTTGAATGCGGCTGATACTACAACCAATACAATTACATTAGACAGTGGTGTTGCAGGTACAAATTATAATGTTAATATTAATGACGGAACAACAGGTCTTGTATCTGTTGCAGGAGTTAAAGATGCAGTTACAATCGCTCTCAAAGGCGGTGAATTAGATTTGACTGCTGATTCAAATGTAACTAATTTGAATGCAGCAAATGCAACAATATTGAATGCATCTTCAATTAACGGTTTGACTGTTGATACTTTGACCATTGCTGATAGCGGAACATTTACTAATAAAGGTAATTTGAACGTTACTTCAACATTGAATAACGGCAGCACAGGCGTAACCGGTACAATTACTAATACAAACGGTACATTGAACTTGTTAGGCGGAACAAGCGCAACTGATGCAATGACTAATGTCGGTACAATTTCAGGCGGTAATATCAATATCGGTTCTTACACATCAGATACCGAAAAAGATATAGCTTATGTTGTAAATAGCGGTTCTATCTCAGGCGAAGTTTCAATTGCTAAAGAATCAACATTACAAATTGCAGCAAATACCGTTACAGATTCAACAGGAATTGCAAACGCAGGTATATTAGAACTTACAGGTGGAAATCTTACATCTTCAGTTATAGGGGAAGGCACTACAAATATTGTAGAGAATGTTACAAATACTTTAGGTAAAACAATCTCTCAAAAATTAATTAATGTAAATGCAGGTGTAAGTTTAACGTCAGCAGCAGATAAAGTAATCGCAACAGACAGAATATTTAACAAAGGATCTTTAATCTTAACGGGAGGAACTTTAACAAGTACAGTCAAAGGCGCTGGCGGACAAACATATATTGAAAATGGCAATGTAATTGCAAATTCGACTATTTATCAAATAATTAATATTGAAGCAGGTAAAGGCGGAACATTAACTGCAAGTGCAGATAATGTTCGTGGTCGAGTTATTAATGATGTTGAAAACGGATTAGTCTTAACCGGTGGTACAACTTACTTAAGCCCTGGGAAAATTCTTGGTTCCGGTTCTACTAAAATTGATGCCGGCACAGACGGTACTGTATTTAACCTCAACTCAATTGAACAAAATGTGAATATCGCAAGCGGTACATTGCAAAACTATAAATATATCGAAGAAATTTTCGCACCGGGTTATATCAAAGGCAATATAACAATTGGTACGGAAGGTACCTTAAAATCTCCCTTACATGGTGACTATATTCATTATAACAGCCTTATAACAAATAACGGTAAAATATATATTGAAGATGATTATTTAAGAAATATCGCAGGCGCATCAGGTACAACATATCTTGAACAAGATGTAATAACAAGAGGGCGTGATTGTACTATAGCAGGTACATTAGATGCTCAAAACCATACCGTAAACATGGTTGATTACGCATATAATACTTTATCTGTAGGCGATATTAAAAATGCTAAATTAGGAATTAATATTGATGCTGCAAATAATCAGTTTGATAGTATTCAAGTAACAGGTGCAACAAGCACTGGAACGGTAAATCTTACAAATGTTGATATTAAAAACTATAATAATGTAATCGGTAAAAATCCTTATAGCATAACTTCACAAATTATAAATAACACAAACGGTGGTAATATATCACTTGATTTAACAGGTTTAGAAGATAAAACCTTAACAACTTCAGCTACATACACGTATGACACTAATGTTACAAAAGATATGAAATGGAGCGATGTTATTGGTGAATATACCGTAACAGATGCAACCGTGAATGCAGCTTTTGGACTGGATACAACAAGCGTTACAAACGATTCACTTACTGTAACACTTACAACAACAGGCGGTACTGAAACTCTGACAACTCAAAGAGATACTCTTGCTGCATTAATTGCCGCAACAGGGACAGGGTTTGAAAATAAAACCTTTACTGCTGATAGTGATGCAACTTATACAGTCGGTCAACATGAAGCAATTGACGGACTAGGAACTTTGGCAGGTAATTTAATTATTGACGGTGGAACAGAATATGCCAAAATTGATGGAAACAGTAAATCAGGTATCACAGTAAACGATGGTTCAACATTAACCGTTAAGAATGCTATTTTGGATAATTTCAGTGGTGCTGCTATTACAAATTCAGGGACATTAAGTGCTGAAGATACTGAATTTGACTCCGATAACGGACTTGCAATAGTTAACCTTGAAAGAGGTACTTTAAATTCTGATTCTGCAGATTATCTGTCAAGAGTAGAAAACGCTGGCATCGCCATTTTTAAAAATGGCGAGTTCTTAAGCAATAGAGGTAACGCAAATGGTGGTGCTATATACAACACAGGCAGTTTAACTCTTACGGGGACGGACTTCTTTTTCAATAAAGCAGAAGGCTTAGGCGGTGCAATATATTCAACAAAAGATGTTACTATTAATGCAGAAAATGTTGCCCTTGAATTTACCGGTAACGTAGATAGTTCAGGTAACAATGATATTTATATGGCAGGTACAGCTGAAACACCGATTACTCTGGCGCTAAATTCCAAAACCACTGACCACATGATACTCATCAATGACGGAATTAACGGTACTTATTATAATACGGTTATTAACGGTGCTGAAGATAACACAGGCATAGTAATGTTTCATGGAAATGTTAACACTGATGCTTTAACGGTTTCTGCAGGGATATTAGTAAATAATGGAGATTTAACCGTTAAAAGTGGTACAAATAATGGTACTATAAGAGGTGCAGGTAATTTTATACTCAATGACGGCGGGGCAGCATCTCCGTTAGTATTCAACAACAATAATCGTTTAACACAAAGATCATTGACCATTACAAGCGGCAAATTTGTAACCGATACAAATAATTTATATTTAATCAATGAAAATGATATTGATGATGATGATTTTGAGATTGTTGATGATATTGTTAATGATGGTACTTTAACATTTAACAATACAGCGAATAATGGTATAATCGTTAAAAATATTAAAGGTTCAACAACTTCAAGCCACGGTATTGTCGAAATTGCAGTACAGGATGGAGTTGCAATTAGTCTGAACGGGAAATCAATAACTAATAACGATGTTAAACTCACAAGCGGTATATTTGATGTTACATCAAACGCTGATGATGATGGAAATATTAATATTTCATCTATGGGGCTTATTTCAGGCAACGGTATATTAAATGTTCAAGACGGTAAAACAGGCAAAATTACTTTAGGTGATGTTGATACAGTAACCAATGCAAAAGACTTGAATATTACTATTGATGTTGATCTTGTTGGCGATAATACTAAAGGCTTTGCTGACTACTTAACTCAAACAGGAACTTTTAGCGGTTCTAAAACTATTAATATTAAGGACATCGCTCTAAAATATGATGCAGGTACGATTACACCTGATAACATAATGATCGCTGATTCGACTATTTCATCAAGCAATTTAAGTCTTGCTCAAACGGCGATATCAGGTACAAATATAGGAAACTTGCTATTAACATTAACAAATAATTCCACAGGAACTTATTTACACACAGAACACTCCGATTTGGAAAATGCTATTACTTCCAGCATATCTACTAAATTATATGCCATGGGCGAAAATGAGAACTTTGACGATTTAGTATTGGGTGGTACGTCATTATCAATCACAACTAACGGATATGACATTACAAGCACATCAAATGATAAATCAGAAGCAGGAATTAAAGTAGCAAATTCAAATCAAGAATTATCAATAATCGGAAAACTTGATGTCTCAGGCAATCCGGAAACTACAATCAGCGGTTTTGATACTGCAATAGATAATTCAAAAGGTGGAACAGTCAATCTTACTAATATTGAACTAAACGGAAATACAACCGATATTCAAAACGAAGGGACTTTAAACCTGAACGGCAGAAACACTATCGGCACAATCGCTGACAATACAACCCCAACAGGAACTACCAATGTTAAATCAGGCACCTCAATAATTGACACTATTACTCAAAAAATTGTTGAAATATTTACAGGAGCAAAACTTGAAACTGAAACCGTTACTGCAAGTGAACAAGTTAAAAACGCAGGTGATTTAACAATTACAGGAACATCAAACTCAAGTAAAATTACAGGTACAGGAACAACCGAATTTACAAATGATGTAAATAATTCAGGTGATATTTCACAAGGTACAGTTAAAGTTGCAGATGGCAAAACATTAACTACAACAGGAGATATCACAACTGATAACCTTACAAACGGCGGAACTGTAACATTAAATTCCGCAGATACAACTTTAACAATTAAAGGCGGAACATCAGATACTCCGACAACTGTTGGGGGAACTATCAATGGTACAGGCTCTACCAAAATTGAAGGCAATGCACAAAATAACGGAACTATTGCAAGTGCTGTTGAAATCGCTGCAAGCGGAAAATTATCAACAAACGCAAACAATGTTACAGGTGCAATTACAAATAATGCAACCGGCGGTTTAACTTTAACAGGCGGAACAATTCAAAATGCAATAGACGGAACAGGTTCTACCGTTATTTCAGGTACTGTATTAAATAATAAAGATACTATAGGTAAATCCATTGATAATGCTGTTACTATCGCAAGTACAGGTAATTTGACAACTGCTGCTGATAAATTAGGCGGAGCTGTTGAAAATAATGGAACAACAAACGGTTTAACATTAACAGGCGGTCAATTAAGTCAAAACGTTACAGGTACAGGAAAGACAGTTATTGCAGGAACAGATGTTTCAGTTAAATACGGAAATTCTATCGCTCAAGATATAGAAATCACAAGTGGTAATAAATTAATCAATACAAACGTTACTGCTATCGGCGGAGATGTCGAAAATAATGGCGATATTCAATTATATAGCCGGGACAACGATAAACTTGAACACAATATAACAGGCACAGGTACAACTGAGTTAAATCAGAAAGTTGTGGTAGCCGCAGATATTGAAAACGCAATTAATATTAAATCTTATACCGATTCTGAAAGTGTTGTTCATAATGCAAATGTAACAGTTGAAAGTGGTCATAAATTTGGTATAGCAGGTAAAGATATAACCGTTGATTTAAATAACAATTTGATAATGCAAGATGCAGGTGATATTAAAGGCAGCCTTGTTAATAACGGAACTACAGAATTGCAAAGAGGAGCAATTTCAAGTGCTATAACAGGAACAGGAACTACAAATATTTCCGGTAATGTTGGAACTAACCGCAATAATATTACTCAAACTAATGTTATCATTGGATATAACGGAACAGATGAAACAAATGGTACATTAACAAATGACGCTGTTATCAATGCTACAAATATTAATGTAACAGAATTAGGTTATTTGGATAGTATCGGCACTATTTCAGCAACAGCAATAGCGAACGCAGGAAATGTACATATTGAAAACGGTAACGTTAATGTTGGAAATATTATAACAGTAGCAAATGGAACAACAAACGTCTATAGTGGAAATGTTCATGCAGATAGTATTATAAATAATAACGAAACAAATATATCAGGCGGAGCGGTTGTTGCAGCTATAATTGAAAACGCAGGTACAGGAAAAACAACTATAAGCGGTGGAAATGTAACAGCAAATACATCAATAATAAACTCAGGAACAGGTTCTACCGATATAAGTTCTGTTGTCAAGACACCGTTGGTTTCTGCATCAGACGGAACAATTAATATTAATGCAACAGGCGGTCAAACTGCAACAAGTAATTTGTTAAAAGATAAAGCAGGCACAGGAGCTGCTAATATTACAACATTAGCAGGAAGTACAGTTGCTGTTAATACAAATTCAAACACAATGACTATTGATAACAATGTTTCAGGAACAGGAACATTAAAACTTAATGGAAGTGCCGGTTCTGAATTTTATGTCAGTCCGAATGTTATAGTTGCTTCAGCAGTTAATATAGCGGCAGGTCAATTGAATGCAGATGACGGATTAAATATTACGGGTCCGATTTCAGTAGCTGCTAATGCTACATTAAGTACAATGAACGGCAATTACGCAACATTTAATAACATAACATTCGCTAACGGTGCTAATTTAAAAGTTGATGTTAATGCTGTATCAAATAAATCAGATAACTTTGCTACACCTATTGAACCAACCGGCGGATATGAATACTTAACGGATTTGAATATTCAAGATATGGATAAAGTTAATCAGAAAGGTACATCAATAAACCTATCTCAGGCAATCGGATTAAATAACTTACAATCAACAGATAATTTATCTGCCAATTTAAGAGCAAAATACAGTGAAATATTAACACCTATCAGAAAAATGAGTGCCAATGTTCAAATGACACCTGAGGGTTTGATGTTGAATATTGCAGGTACAGGTAATAAATACAAAGACTTCAACCCTGCTGTAATGGCATCACCTGTCGCAGCACAAATGGGCGGGTATTTGACACAATTAAATTCTTATGACGAAGCATTCCGCAATATGGATATGTACATGTTAATGACCGCTCAACAAAGACAGGCATTGAAATTCAAGAATAAATATGCGGCATCTGACAGTGGTTTGTTATACGATTCAACCTTATTAAGACAAGAAAGAGCTGAAGGTTGGTTCAGACCTTATGCAACGTTTGAAAAAGTCGGATTGAAAAACGGTCCTAAAGTAGAAAACCAAGCCTATGGAACATTCGTGGGCGGCGAATCTCAAATGTATGACTTGGGTCATGGATGGGATGGCATGTGGGGAGCATACGTTGGTTATAACGGCTCACACCAAAATTATGACGGTGTAAGTATTTACCAAAATGGCGGAACACTTGGCTTAACCGGTATGGCATATAAAGGCAACTTCTTTACCGGTTTAACGATAAACGCAGGTGCAAGTGCAGCAGAAGCTCATACAATGTATGGTCATGAAGATTTCGCAATGCTTATGGCAGGTATTGCATCTAAAACAGGTTATAACTGGGAACTATTTAACAATAAATTCATTATTCAGCCAAGTTGGTTAATGAGTTATTCATTTGTTAATACATTTGATTATACAAATGCAGCAGGTGTAAGAATGCACTCAAGCCCTTTGAATGCAATTCAATTACAACCTGAGTTGAAATTCATTGGTAATCTTAAAAACGGATGGCAGCCTTATGCAAGTGTAGCAATGGTATGGAACATAATGGATGATACAAAATTCAAAGCAAATGATGTAACACTTCCTGAATTATCCGTTAAACCTTACGTCAAATACGGAGTCGGTTTAAGAAAGACATGGGGTGAAAGATTTACAGGTTTCTTCCAAACTTACTTAACAAATGGCGGTCGTAACGGCGTAGGACTTCAAGCAGGCTTCACTTGGGCTTTAGGCGGCGGAAAAGATAAAAAAGCTGATGAACAAAAAATTCAGAAATCACTAAAAAGAGCACCTGAATTAAAAAACCAAAAATAATCATCTCAGTTGTAACAAATAATCATCTGAAGTGTGTTTTTACATTTGTTATGTTGCTTCGTATCAATATCTGCAGCAAAACCAAGAGGTTTACCATTATTCTGAACTCCACCAATCCAAGGCATTGGCGTAAATGACGATTTTTGTTCTTGAAATTTTCTAGAGTCATCAAGTCTTGTTATTAATTTACCTTCCTTCATTCTTTGCACAACTTTTTCCGCAACTATGTCTTTTTGTTGTTGTTCTGAAAGTTTATTAAAATTCGGATATTCTCTACGGATTTCGTTATATATCTGCTGACCTTGCTGATTATTCCACATGTCCATGTTGGCTTCACGAGAGTCTTGTCCTTGCCACGACCCTTTTTGCTCATGTAAATAACTGATTCCCTTTGTTCTTAATGTTCCATATTTTTGGTTCAATAAACTTTGCATATATGCATGACGAAAGGCATCCGCTTCATTATTCCAAGCAACATTATTTTGACCAATACCAAATCCATATTTTTTTTGATATTTTAGAGTATCATTTAACATTTCACGAGTAAAATCATTTTTATCTTTAGTATAATCAAATTTTTTAGTCATTTTTCTTTCCTTTCATTTTTGTTTGTTTTAGTATCAAATGTATGAATATTACAAAATATATATTTGGGAATATTTTATCTTTGCTAGGAAATTTAGGTCTTTTAATTGCATTATGTGCATTTTATATATTTGCTATTAGTGCGAATTATAATTATATTGTTGGACTGATTGCTTATTTAGCAAGTTTTTGCTATGGTAAATATATCTATATAATTCCTATTATTGTAATATTGTTGTTAATTGAAGTATTGATACACAAAATCACACACAACAAATTCCTCTTAAATATCCCATTTAAAAATGAAAATATTAGATGCACATACAATATTTTGTTTTGGTTAGGTATTATTTGTTTGATTTTATACATAATAGATTATATTTGGTTTATAACAAGATAAACCATAGAGAACTTCAATGTTAAGTAAGTAATTATCTAAATAATTACAAGTTTTAGGTTATATTTATTTTTTTTTGCTAATTATATTTCGTGTTTAAACTTTACATCGCTATTTCCCTCCTATATTTCGGCTTGTGTTCATCTTGCTATTTATATTATTCATATATTCAACTTCGACATCTAAAAATTTTTGTTGAAGTTTTTCGGTTTCTTCAATTGCGTAGGATGCTATATCAACTATTTCTTTTAATCTTTTTATCTTTTCTCCAAAATGAATTTCTATTGAATCTTTACCTTGTTTTGTAACCCATTCACAAGTAACTTTTTTTAATTCTGAATCTAACATTTCAGGCAAAATTGAATTTAACATAATCGCTCTGACATAATCAGGCAAGGGTAACCTTAATGATTTTGCTTTCTTTTCTAACGGCTTTTTCAAATCGTTTGGGATTCGCATGCTAAATTGTTCGGTATTTGAATTCATATTACTTTTTATAAAATTAACTATTTTTTTATACATA
>JAGAXG010000040.1 GCA_017941035.1 bacterium
CCCAATACTATTCCAGCTACGTCGGTATAATTCTCTTTATCCAAGCCGAAATTCTCTCCGCTTGTTATCTTTGTTATATCAACCGTTTCATCACCAACTTTTACTGTGTCAGGAAAACAGTTTTTCATATCATCACCTGAATGACAAATTGTTACTATCTTTAAATGTTTTGATAGTGCCTGTGCAAATTCATAACTCGGAGTGCTTGAATTGTAATATGGACCTATGCCATTCTCTATATTTAATAAATCTGTTCCTTTGGCAAATTTCCGAGTGAATACTTCTACTTGATGATTCTTTACCTTATTATTTATTGTAGTTAATAATGAAGGCAAAGTTAATGCCGCTACTATCCCGATTACACCTAAGGCTATTAATGTTTCCGCTAAAGTGAAACCGCTTTTCTGCTTGTTAAGGAGATTAGCTAAAAAAGCCCCCCACACGGAATTAGCTCTGTGTCTGCTTTTTAGCATAATTCTATCTCCTTTCAATTTGAATTACTTCCGCATATTTATATTCTTATTATAAATTATAAACTATGTTTTTACTTTTCGCAAGAGGGTAATTATAAATTAAGTCGCAAAATAATTTTTTAAACCATCATGTATTTTTTCATTTTTGCAAAGCTTTTTAAGTTTTGATATTGCTCTTGTTTCTATTTGTCTTATTCGCTCTCTTGACACACCATATTGAGTCCCGATTTCGTCCAAAGTTTTTTTAGAGCCGTTATTATCTAAACCGTAGCGCAAAATTAACACATCACGTTCTTTTTGGCTTAATTGATTTAGTATATTTCTTATATCTTCGAGCAAATTGTCTTGAGAAACTCTGCTTTCAGGTGCTATTGTAGAATTATCAACGATAAAATCGGCAATTTTTGAGGATTCTTCATCTGAAGTCGCGGGAGTATCCATGCTGATTGTTGCTTGCGCAGATTTTATTATTGAAGTCAGTTTTTGAACAGACATACCCATACGATAAGCAATTTCTTGTTTTGTAGGAGTTCTTCCCATTTCTGAAGTCAAATTTAAAGTTGCACTTCTGATTTTGCTTATTGAATCAATCATATGTATTGGAAGTCTTATCATTCTGGCTTTATCTGCAATTGCACGGGTAATAGATTGTTGAATCCACCATGTGGCATAAGTTGAAAATTTATAACCCTTTTTATAATCAAATCTGCCCGCAGCTTTAATTAATCCGACATTTCCTTCCTGTATTAAATCTAAAAAGGACATCCCTCTTCCAATATATTTTTTTGCAATACTTACTACAAGACGTAAATTTGCATTAACAAGTAAATTTTTTGCAAAATTATCATCTTTTTCTTGAATTCGCTTTGATAATTCAAGTTCTTCTTCAGGAGAAAGTAAAGGTATTTTTCCAATTTGACGCAAATATATTTTTACACTGTCATCAGAATTTATAGAAATCAAACTTTCTTGTATTTTAGGATCTTCAACTGATTTTAAAACATCTTCACCGTCTTGTTCATCTTCATTTTGCTCCAATTCTTGAAGTTTGTGAAAGTCTACACTCTCATCAGAAATTTCATCTGATATAATGCCAAAATTATCGTTATCCTTCATGGTTAAAACTCTCCAATCTAAAAAATATATTATAATGATTTAAATTTTCAAACACCATACTTATGGAGTATTATTTTTGTAATTTTTGCCTTAAAGTCTCAAAAATAATCGCACTTAGAGCATTAGAAACATTCAATGAATTAAAATCATTTTGCATAGGAATTTTTACGATAAAATCTGATGCCTTTAAAAGAGATTTTGAAACTCCTGCATGCTCTGCGCCCATAATTAATGCAAAATTCATATCATTATATTTAACATCATAATAATTATCTTTTGCTGAAGCATCAGTTGCAATTATCCACCAGTCGCATTCTTTTAATCTTTGCACTGCATTTATTAAACTGTTAACTTTAACAATCGGTATGAGGTTTACAGCACCCTGACTGATTTTATCCACCGTAGAATTAACTTGAACATTACGCCTTGACGGAATAATTATCCCATCAACTCCTGCACATACACAAGTTCTTATTATTGCTCCAAGATTATGAACATCTTCAATCCCGTCAAGTATAACAACAGATGAATAAGAATTTTTATTTTTACATTCTTCTATAAAATCTTCCAGTTCAATATAATTTATAGGCGCAATTTGAGCAATTACACCTTGATGATTAAATTCTTCATATGGCGCGAATTTTTCTTTACCGACAAATTGGAAAACTATACCTTTATCTTTCGCAAGTTCTTTTATCTTGTCAATTTTTGAATCCGTATGAATATTTTTAGAAATTATTATTTTATTAATTTCTCTATTACCTGCATTCAAAGCTTCTATTACAGAATTTTTGCCGTAAATTACATCAAAATCAACCATTATTTTGAAGCCTCCAACATCCTATCCAGACAATTGACAGCACGTTTTGCGGTTTCTTTATTTACAATAATTTCGTTTTCTTCTGTTTCTAATACGTATAAAATATCTTCTAGAGATGTCATTTTCATATTAGGACATATAATATTATTTTTTATAGGAATAATTTCTTTGTTAGGGAAATCTCTTTTTAATCTGTCCACAACACCTTGTTCTGTTGCGATTACAAAAGACTTTTCTTTACTTGTTTTCACAAATTTCATAATTTCTGAAGTTGATCCTACAAAATCAACAATTGATGAAACAGACATATGACATTCAGGATGCGCGAGAATAAGAGATTTTGGATATTTTTTACGAGCATTTTCAACATCATTAGGTCTAATTTGTAAGTGAGTCGGACAAAATCCCGGATATGTAATAACTTCAACATTTCCAAGTTGTTTTTCAACCCATTTACCTAAATAAGTATCCGGTACAAAAAGTACTTTACTTTTCCCTAAACTTTTAACTATATTAACAGCATTTGAACTTGTACAACAAATATCACATTCCGCTTTAACTTCTGCAGTCGAATTTACATAACACACAGCAGGTATCGACGGATGCTTTGAAACAAATTCTTTTAATTGATCCAAACTCAGCATGTCAGACATTCTGCATCCCGCTTCTATTTGTGGAAGAAGTACTTTTTTAGAAGGGGATAAAAGTTTTGCTGTTTGAGCCATAAAATAAACACCGGCAAATACAATAATATCAGCATCTGTCTTTGAAGCAATTTGACTTAAATATAAAGAATCCCCTACATAATCTGCGACTTTATCAATTTCTACTGGTTGATAACAATGAGCCAAAATAACTGCATTCTTTTGTTTTTTTAAATATTTTATTTTTTCTATAATATCCGGCATTGATATTTATTATCCTCCGTGGTGTAAATTTATGTTAAGATTTTACTATTTACAAAATACATTGTATAATAAACATAGGATAGTAGTAAAAAATTTTTATAGGTTATTAAATGGCAAATTTTTTAGAAAGCTTGGGATTATCCGGACTTGTTGGGAACGGAGCAGATGTATACGTAAATGTAACTCAATCAAATACTATTGAAATGGCTACAATAGATGTTCATAATAATTTAAAATCATATGCACAAGTTCCAATAGAATATAACGATTCTTTAAGAGAAATTTCTAAATATCAACAACTACAAATAGCGTTGGAAAAATTATTTCAAGAAATTAATGTCCCGTCACAAAAAGCAAATATACGTATGTGTTTACCACTGGTTTGGTTTGGATACAAAGACAATCTCCCTTTGCTTTTAGATGAAAATGCAATATCAAATGTAGTTTTAGGGGAATTAGAACAAACGTATATATTTAAACGCAAAGATCCTATACCATATTGGTTTGATGCTGTTGTTTCCCAAAATGCAGATTCAAGAAGCGTATTTTATACTGCAATTCAAGAAGACGCAAAAACAGAAATACAATCTATCGTAAAAAATTTAGGAGCAAATCTTATAAGTCTGGAATGTTCACTATTCGCGGATTTAAGAGGTTTATTAAAAACAGGAATAGCAAACGAACAAATGAATTCCGAAAGCTATCCTTGGAGTTTAATGGTTGTAAATAACAGCGGTTTTAAAATGTTTGGGATGCAAAGTAAAAAAATTCTTGAATACTATGAAGAACCACTTGCAATGAAATCTTATGAAGGAGAAGAACTTTATACAACAATTGATAATGCGGCTCAAATTGCATTGATGAGTTCACCTTCTAATGCAATCGTAATTCTTTCTCAAACAGACCTTGTTTCAGCTGAAATACTGGCTAAACATCTACAATTTAACGGAAAAATTATTACAATTGATGATAATAAATTTAAAAAAGAACCTTTAATGGATTTTACTTTAGACATTATGCCGGAAAATCAAAGTAAAATTTCGCTTACTATAATCGGAAGCTGCGCAGAAGAAGGTTTGATTCCTATTTATGTGAATTTTTTAAGATTTGGAGAAGAAGATAAAGTTGTCGATGAATTGTTAGAAATCCCTTTAGGAAACGGGAAAACAATTATTTTAACTCCGCAGAAAGCAACTTTATATTCAATAATTATGCTTATCATTATAGCTGTACCATTAATTATAGGATGGGGAGCAACAGCTTTAATTGAAAAGAATCTCGAAGATAAAATTTCAGACTTGAATGCAAAAATTGAAAAAGTTGATAAACAATTAAAAGAATTTGAAAATCGTGACGGGCAAGAAAATTTTGACCCATTGCAAGAAATTGAAAGAGTATTAAAAAATAACAGAACCAAAATAATGGCTTATATCGCTCTTGGGGAAGCTATTCCAAAAAATTTGTATCTCACTTATTTTATGACAGGAGACGATGGAATGATAGATATTCAGGGATGTGCAGATTCTGTTGAAGATATTTATATTTTCTTTCAAAACATGAAGGATGCTCTTGTTGAATCAAGATTAAGACTAAGCAAATTAGATTTAAAAGCTGGCTCATTAGAATCAGTAATTAATAGCAATTCTTCTGCAATAGATGATGCACCTTACGTATTTGAAATTACAAATATGAGCGATAGTCAATTGTCATCATTTATGAATGCATTGTCAGGTAAAAGCGCAGAACCTGATCAGAATACACAAAATCCTCCACAACAACAGCAACAAAAATCCGGTAATATACCAGAAAAAACAATTCCTGTCCAAAAACAAAATAATCCACTTGGTAAAGTTATTCCTGGCATAAATAACAATAGTCAGATTATTCAAGGAGATGAATAAACAAATGAATAATGAAAAATTAAAATTATATTTAGTCCCTATATTAATTACTACTTTAGCGTTTGTAATTTTAGTTATTGCCGGACAAAAAGTTTTTAAAGGCATAGAAAATATAGTTGACAATAATTCAAAAATAGAAACCAAAACCGGACAGCTTCAAGAAAAACAAGAAAAGCTGGCTAAATTTAAAAAAGCAGCAGCTGAACAAGCTAAGAAAGAAGCTGAAAATCAAAAAGTTGAAAAACCTTTTTATAAAGCAATTGATTCCGGTATGGATACAGAAGCTGTTATTGCGGGAGAATTTTCAGAAATTCTTGAACTTATCAGAGCAAATAAAATTAAAGTCCGTTCTATAAAATATGATTACAACCCTCAAGACGATAATTTTGTAAAAGGTGCGGGAACAAAATATAATGCCGCGAGATTAAATATGGAAATGATAGGCAGTTATTCGGATTATGACAGTTTTTTAAGAGAATTGTATAAACACGAACATTTTCTTGATATTCAGTCAGTCGAAATCGTCCCTTATAGAAAAAACAAAAAAATTCTATTAATCAATTTTAAATTAAAATTATATTCTAAGAAATAGCGAATTCTTTAAAATCAATACCAAAAATTTGCTTTTTTGATTTCAAACATATTTGACAAAAAGAAGTTTCCAAAGCACATTTTTTTGTGTAATCATTTAAACTGCTTCCGCAGCGACCTCTATAATCACCAGCTAAAAACGGGCAAGTATAAACTCCTTTTGACGTTAAAATTCTACCGTTTTCACAATCTACTTTTCCAGTATGTATGTCAAATTTTTCCATCTCAATAGAATTTTTATCATACCAAGGGATAATATGAATATGAGCTTTATCAGTTTCAATTCCGTAATTCTCAAAAACTTTCAAGAAATTTTTACACAAGATTTCTTCAGGTTCATTATAATAATTTGTAACGGTAATTATTGGATTAAAATTATATTTTGATAGATACTTCAAAGCAAATAATCCATGCCTAAATGCCCCGCGATACCTTATTTCATCATTTTTCAGTTCTTCATAATGATCAATACTAATTTTAAAGATAATTTCATTTGTAGTTTCATCTGCAACTTTTTTCAAGAATCTTGCTTTTTTTTCATTAATAAAAGAGCCATTGGTACATATGCAAACGTCACAACGCTTTAAACATAAACGTAGAATTACATTAAAATCCGGATGAGTCATAGGTTCTGCACCTGTAAGATAAATACACTTTATATCATTTTTTACTGTATCATTTAATCCGTTTTTTATAATATCTACATCTATAAAATCCTCTACTTTTTTATATTTTGGGAAATCAATATAACAATGTTTGCAACGTTGATTACAAAATTTTGAAGTCATTTCTATAAAAAGATTATTCAAATTTTCCATTGTAACAACTTCTGATTGATAAATAATATTTTTCATATACAAACTCCTCTAATTATTTTTCTTCATATTAAAATATTAATTTTAAAAATAAATTACCTGCCATGGCAAAATGAATTTGATTTGTGATAAAATTTCTTTATGACAAAAATTTTAGATTGTACACTAAGAGACGGCGGGCACGAAAATAATTGGTTTTTTGATGATAATTTTATTCAAGATTATTTAAAAAATCTTAAAAATATAGATTTTTGTGAAATAGGTTATAGAAATTATTTTGACAGAACAAATAAAGGAACATTTTTTTATTGTACTCCGCAAATTGTACAAAAATATAAAAATACATCTGCAAAATTCGGGGTAATGACTGATACAACGAGATTTTTAATTGATAGTTTCATTGGAGCTGAAAATGACTGTATTGATTTTATAAGAATTGCAACGCATCCTGATAAAATCAATGAAACTTTAAATATCGCCAATAACCTTTATAAAAAAAACTATAATATTTTTATCCAACTGATGGAAATTCCGAACCTTAAAACAGAACATTATAAAATATTAGAAAAATGGAATAATAAAAAAATACTCCAAAGCCTTTATATAGCAGATAGTTACAGCCAAGCGCAACCAAAAGATTTAAAAAAATACTTTGAAAGATTAAAAAATATAGGATTTGATAAAATTAGTTTTCACTCTCATAATGGGAAAAAACTTGCATTAGAAAATACATTAAAAGCAATAGAACTCGGTGCATATTCAGTCGATGTAACCCAAAATGGACTTGGCGGAAATTTAAATGCTTCAAAATTATTCAAAAAATTGTCTATAAATTTCGGAATCTGAGTTTCTTATTAAATACTTTGAAATATATGAAACTCCATATTTTTTAGCAATTGATTCAATAGACGCAGAAGCAGAAATTATAACAATTCTTGAATTTTTATATTCATCAAACATTTGAATTTGTTCAATTAACCATTCCCCGGCAAGTTTTGGGAGAAAATTACTTTCCATTTGCATATCAGTAAAAATTACATCATAAGGTTCATCAATTGAAACTTCTATTTTACTTAATGCTTGAGATGCATTTTCCGCTGTATCAATTTGAATATTGTTAATATTCAAATACTCTATATTATTTTTGTGGAATCTTAACCAGCCTGCAACATCATCTACAATTAAAACTTTCATAACAATAATATTTTACACAAAAATTAAACTCTTTACCACTTACCATTATCAATAAAGTATGATAAAGTAATAACAGAGGAAAAATTATGGAGAAATTTAGATTTTTAACATCAGGTGAAAGCCATGGGAAATGCCTTAGTGCAATAATAGAAGGAATTCCTTCCGGAATAGAAATTAATATAGATTTTATTAATAATGAATTGAAGCGTCGACAACAAGGTTACGGACGCGGAGAAAGAATGCAAATTGAATGCGACAGCGTAGAAATAACATCAGGAGTAAGATTTGGGAAAACTCTAGGCTCACCAATTTCACTTGTAATTAAAAATCGAGATTTTGAAAATTGGCAGAAAATTATGAGTATTGCACCAGAAGATGTCACTGATGAAAAAGCTTTTTCTACATATAGACCCGGGCATGCAGATTACACAGGGAGCATAAAATACTGCCACAAAGATTTGCGCAATATCCTTGAACGTTCAAGTGCGAGAAAAACAGCTATTGAAGTCGCTGTTGGAGCAATTGCAAAAATTTTATTGAAAAATTTAGGTATAACAGGGTATTCCGAAGTAACACAAATCGGTTCAGCCTGCGGATGCGAAAATTACAAAAGTGAAATTGATACAGTAAAAGAAAGCGGAGATTCTGTAGGCGGGAAATTTACTGTGACATACCAAAATTTGCCTGTAGGACTAGGTTCACATGTGCATTGGGATAGAGGAATTGACGGGAGATTAGCTCAAGCAGTTATGAGCATCCCTGCAATAAAAGTTGTAGAAATCGGTACTAACCCGCTTGGTTTAAAAGGGAGCGAATATCATGATGAATTTTTAATAAAAGAGGGTAAAATCGAACGCTCAACAAACAATGCCGGAGGAATTGAAGGCGGAATTACAAACGGTCAGGATTTAATAGTTTCAGCTATAATGAAACCTATTCCTACAATGCTGAAACCATTAAACACTATTGATTCTAAAACAGGAAAACAAACTCAATCTCATTATGAACGCTCTGATGTGTGTGCGGTTGAATCTTGCGCAGTTGTTGCAGAAGCAAGAATTGCTTGGATTTTAGTTAACGAAATTCTTTTAAAATACGGCGGTGACAGTTTAGAAGAATTAAAGAGAAATTATACTAATTCTCAATCTTTTTAATTACTCTGCAAGGATTACCGACTGCAACACAATCTGATGGAATATCATGCGTTACAACAGATCCTGCACCAATTACAGTTCTATCTCCAATTGTAACACCTGCCAAAATATTTACTCCGCCTCCTATCCATACTTCTTCTCCGATTGTTATAGGGCGTGCTATTTCTAAACCTTTTATTCTGTCTTGGACCTTGATAGGATGTTCTGCTGTATAAAATCCACAATTTGGACCAATAAATGTGTTATTACCTATTTTAATTTTTGCGCAATCTAAAAATACACTATTGTGATTTATATAAACAAAGCCTTCAAATTCAATGTTATAACCGTAATCGCAAAAGAAATTCGGCTCTATATGGCTGTTATTACCGTATTTAGCTAAAAGTTTACGTAATATCTCCCTTTTCTCCGATATAGCAGTTAATGGTAAAGAATTATATTTCAAGCACAGTGATTTAGCATGCAAACGATTAATTACAAGCTCATTATCAGCAGGATTATAAAGTTCTCCGTTCATCATTTTTTCACGTTCACTCATAGAAAAATTCTATCACAATTGATTTTCAACACAAAATGATTTATAATAATAAAAAAGAGGTATGTAATTTATGAAAAAGCTTTTGTTATTTATATTTGCAATTTTTATGATGTTTATTTCTCCTGTAAAAGCAGAATATTACGGACCTGTTTGGAATTCCGGAGTTATAAAAGTTTATATTCCTAATGATAATTATACAGAAATGATGAAAGAAGCTTTTCAAAAATGGGAAAGTAATATTAACAAACAAATAGTTTTTCAATATGTAACAGACAAAGAAGAAGCAGATATTGACGTAGATTTTGTTGAAAAAGTTGACGGTTCAGACGGCGAAATCGGTTCATATAATACAACAGTTCAAGGCGGAGCAATTGTTCATGGACAAATATTTATTGCAACTAAAGGAAATCAAAGATATTCTCAAGATTTAATTTATACAACAATGCTTCATGAAATCGGTCATATACTTGGACTCCCAGGTACAAATAGAAACATAGGGATTATGCATGAACCTATTAGTGAAACTCAAGATATAGTAAAAAATGATATTGTTCGTCTTTATAAATTTTATAAATGGTCTATCATAAATAACGGAAATGCCATAAATAAATTACCAACCGTAAATCTTCGATAATTTATTAAGCTCATCTTGAGTTATTTGCTGTGCTGCATTTTTATTAGGATACATAATACTGTATTTATATGTTGAGTGCCCCAAGCCTATAGCATGACCGATTTCATGAAGCATAACTTTATAAATTTCTTTATCAACAAGCTTTCTGCCTGATGGAGCTTTTTCTGCTATAAGGATTTCCGCATGCACAATTTTAGAATATTCTTGAGCTACAGCCCTTTTTGTAACACCAATTGCACTATCTTTTCCTGCGTCTTCTGCTGTGAGTTTATCAACAAAATAAACTTCTATATCAGCCCTTTGAGGATTATCTATGTAATGAAATACAATCTTATCTTTAGTTTTTAAAGACCACTCATAAAATGCATCTTTCATCATACCTGTATATATATGAGGCTCTATATAAGTATTTATATAAGTAGGGGTGGACCACCCAGAGGCATCAGCGAAAACTTTACCGCTTAATAACAAAACCAACAAAACAAATAATAAAAATAATTTTTTCATAATTTCACATCTCACAATATTATTAACGAATTAAATTAAAAAATCTTTAATTAATTTTATATAAAGTAAATAAAAATTTGAAAATTAAATTATAAATAAGTTATAATATTATCGGAGATAATTATGCTTGTACAAATATATACAGATGGTGCTTGTTCGGGGAATCCCGGACGCGGAGGTTATGGAACAATACTAATAGCTATTGATGAAACCGGTAAAACTCATAAAAAAGAACTTACACAAGGATTTAAGAACACTACAAACAACAGAATGGAATTGTTAGCAGCAATTGTTGGATTAGAAGCGTTAAAAAAACCTTGTGATGTTGAATTGACATCAGATTCAAAATATCTTGTTGATGCTTTTAATCAAAAATGGATAGATGGATGGATACAAAAAGGCTGGAAGGGGGCAAATAAACAGCCTGTAAAAAATCAAGACTTATGGAAACGCCTTTTAAAAGCAAAAGAACCACATAATGTAAAATTTATTTGGGTAAAAGGACATGCCGGTCATCCATTCAATGAACGCTGTGATCAAATGGCTGTCCAATCTTCAAACAGCGATAATTTACTGGATGATAATTTTTAATTATCATGCCTGCATATGGCTCATAAGTTTTGCCAAAAGCTGGCTTCTTGAATGAAATCCTGAAAATGTTAAGACTTTTCGTCCGCCTTTTAGCAGAACAAATGTCGGATATGCTTCGATTTCAAATCTTTTTACAAGATTAGGACTTTCGTCTCCATCTACAATACCAACCCAAACATCAGAATTTTCAAACCCTTCAAGTTCAATACGCTGTTTTTTACAGTACATACACCAAGTTGCATAAAATTCAACAAGTTTTAAACCTTGAGATGTTTCTTTATCAAAATTTTGTTCATTTAATTCAACTATCATATTTAACCTCGTTTTTCAGGTTAAATATAAAACAGTTTAACAAATAATTTATTCACCATTAGAGCAGTTATTTTTTTAAGTGTTTGCTAAGACGTAATTGAATTTGTTTCATTTCTTCACGAGTCAAATATTTTGAAAAATTAGCAAATTCTTCCATAATATCCCATGATGAATAATTGCCTTTTTCAACCTTGCGAATCCATTCATTGACTTCTTTTGTAATCATATAAGCACTCCTAATTAAAAAAAGCCCCGAACATATGTCGGGGTCTTTTTTATATAATTTAAATATACATTATTTCAAAAATTTGTCAAGACGCTCAACTGCTTCGCGTGTATTTTCAAAACTTCCAAAGGAGGTTAAACGGAAATATCCTTCTCCGTTCTTACCAAATCCAGACCCCGGTGTACCAACAATTTGAATATTTTCAAGTAAATAATCAAAAAATTCCCAAGATTTCATATTATCAGGACACCTTAGCCAAATATAAGGAGAGTGTTTTCCGCCAATATGCCAAATATTATGTTTAGTCAAAACATCAGATATCAATTTCGCATTTTCTTTGTAATAATCAAGATTTTGTGCAATTTGTTTTTGTCCTTCAGGACTAAATACAGCTTCTGCACCTTTTTGAACAATATAAGGAACTCCGTTAAATTTTGTAGTCTGACGTCTCAGCCACATTTTATTAAGACTCATATCTTCAAAAATCAAATCTTTAGAAACAACTGTCCAGCCGCATCTTGTACCGGTAAAACCTGCCATTTTTGAGAATGAACAAAACTCAATAGCACAAGTTTTAGAACCTTCAATTTCAAATATACTGCGGGGTAGATTTTTATCAGTTATAAAACATTCATAAGCACTGTCAAAAAGTATAATTGCTCCATTTTTATTTGCAAAATCAACCCATTTTTTAAGTTGTTCCTTATTATAAACAGCACCTGTCGGATTATTCGGAGAACATAAATAAATAATATCAGCTTTTATATTTTCATTAGGCAAAGGTAGAAAGTCATTATCTGCATTTGCATCCATATAGATGATTTTACGTCCTGCCATAGTGTTTGTATCTACATAAACAGGATAAACAGGATCAGGAACTAATACGGTATTATCTTTGTCAAATAAATCCAAAATATTTCCTAAATCTGATTTTGCACCATCTGAAATAAAAATTTCATCACTTTCAAGTTTAACACTGTGTCCCGCATAATAATCTTTGATTTTATCTTTTAAAAAATCATAACCTTGTTCAGGGCCATAACCACGAAATGTTTCTTTATTACCCATTTCTTCAGATGCAGATTTTAAAGCATCAACAACAGCTTTGCATAATGGAAGCGTAACATCTCCAATTCCAAGTTTAATTATTTTTTTATCAGAATTATATTCAGAAAATTCATTGACTTTCTTAGCAATTGTAGAAAACAAATAACTTTGCGCAATATTCTGATAATTTTTATTAACTTTCATACTCATACTCCTCATTTTAGAGCGATTATAACATAAAGTTAATTTTGGAATTGTAAAATTATATGTAGGAAATTTTAAAATTTTAACAAAATTATTTCTTTTTCGATTTTATTTTGATATAGTTAAGTACAAAAAATTATATGAATAGTAAAAAGGAAAAGATGTTAAATTCAATTTACAATGATGAAAAAATAGAAAACAAACACAAAATGTATGTTTCTGTTCCTGTTAATAAAGTTGATGAGATTAAAAACCGTTTAAAAAATATTTTTGAAGAAGAACTTCATTCTCAAAATTCAATATTACTAAGTTATAAACCTGAGATTTTGTCAAAACTTGCACAATATATTTCAGGTCATATTACTAGACCTGCATCGATTGGTATTGCCGGAGAAACTGCAAGCGGGAAATCTACTGTAACTTTAGATATAATAGATACGATCAAATCATTTGCAACAGAATTCGAACTTGAAAATGTAATAACTCGTGTAAATACTGATGATTATTATTATGACCGCTCTGAAATGGTTAAAAAAGCTGGTAGTTTTGCCGAATTTGCAAAACATTACGACCTTGATGTCCCTCAAGCATTAGAACTTGAATTGATGAGTAAACATATAAAAGAATTATTATCCGGAAAATCAGTCTATCTCCCTAAATACGACATGTCTGGCACTGCTATAAGATATGATAATCATACCATTGCAAATCCCTCAAAGATAGTTATATCAGAGGGTTTGTTTACATTAACAGAAAAAATTAAAGATGCATTTGATTTTAAAATTTATGTAGATGTAAGACACCATATTCAAAAAGAAAGATTTTACATACGTTCTGCAGAACGTGGTTTGGGCGATAGCGCTGACACAATTTATAAAAATGCATCTGAAAAAGCGGAGATTTATATCAGACCTTGTAAAAAAGATGCTGATATTGTTCTTTCAGGAGAAGCCGTAAGAGCAAGATACAAAGCTTTTTTAAATAGAATTATTTCAATAGTTCAACAAGAACATTTTAAAAATAAAGAGCTTGTTTAAAATTATTTCTTATTAACCGTTGCAGCGAATCAATTATTTGAGATTTTTTATCAGACTGCTTGAAATTTTTGACTTTTTAAATATGTCCAATAATAACAAATTGAATTGCTATACTTAAAGTAATTATTATGATAAAATGTATTTGGAGAATAGTATGATTTCTACTATTGAGAATAGCCAATTAAGAGAAGAAGAATTTTTATCAATATCAAATTTTTGTGAAACTCTTTCAATTTCTGAGGCTACAGCAAGAAATTGGATAAAATTAGAAAAAATTAAACCTAGTTATATAAAAAATTCAGTTATGTATTTTTCAAAAGATTATGTAAAATCTTTTTTGGCCGATATTAAATCTAATTCTACAAATATATTAAAATCTCGCAGGAATAAAAAACATATTTCTGGGTCATTCTTATATAAGGATTATATTTCGTCTTTCTCTAAAAATATTAATGTTGTTTCTAACATTATAAATTATGTAGAAAAAGAAAAACTCAACTTATCAGAACAAGAAATAAAATATATTGTTGCCGATTGTGCTATTCAGTTGCTATTACAAAGCAAATATAAAGATTGTAAATTTACTGAAAAATTCCTTGTAAAGTATTTAAACGAAAGTTCATTATTGTATAATTTCAAAAAATTGATAGACGATTTGATTGATAATAAAGATTTGGCTCTTGAATTTATACACAACCATCCCAAATTATTTAGTAACAGATATTATTATGAAAAAAATGAAGATATTTTGGGTTTATTATATATATCTTTATCAAATTTAGGTAATAGAAAAGCGAAAGGTTCGTATTATACTCCAACCAAAATTGTTCAAAAAATAGTCAACAATCTTGATTTTAACAACGTGAATAACAAAAAAATTCTTGATCCTGGTTGTGGTTCAGGGAATTTCTTATTACAATTACCGAATAATTTACATATAAAGAATATTTTTGGTAATGATACTGATAATAATGCGATAAAAATAGCAAGATTGAATATGGCATTAAAGTTTGAAATTTTAGATGCAGATATATTATATAAAAATTTCACAAATAAAGATTTTTTACTTGATGAATTTGATAAAAATTTTGATTATATTATTGGAAATCCACCATGGGGTGCAGAGTTTTCAAAAGAAAATATTGATAAATTAAGAAAAAAATATATAGCAACAAAAAATAAAAATATTGAATCTTATGATATTTTTATAGAGAAGTCCTTAAATATTTTAACAAATAACGGATATCTGTCATTTGTTTTACCCGAAGCTATATTATCAGTAAAAAATCATGAAGCTATAAGAAATATCATTATGAAGCATAATTCTATAACATACTTAGAATTTCTTGGAAATATGTTTGATAAAGTACAATGCCCCAGCATAATATTACAATTAAAACATACTCTATTACCTTTATCATGTAAAGGTATGAAAGTTGTTAATAAAAATAAAAAATTTATTATAAACGAGGAACGTATAACAACTTCAGATGTATTTAATTTTGATATGGATGATAGCGAATACGCAATTTATAATAAAATTTTAAACAGCCGAAATAAAATATACTTAAAAAATAATGCCATTTTTGCATTAGGACTTGTAACGGGGGATAATAAAAAATATATTTCCAATATAAAAACAAAAAATAATGAAATTGTTTTAAAGGGTTCAGATATTGATAAATATAAAATAAATATACCTGAATCATATATAGAATATACCCCGGATAATTTTCAGCAAGTTGCACCAACAGAATATTATAGAGCAAATAAAAAGTTATTTTATAAATTTATAAGTAATAAACTTGTATTTGCATATGATGACAAACAAATATTATCCTTAAACAGTTGCAATATTCTAATTCCAAGACTTTCAGGATATGATATAAAATATATTATGGCAATTTTAAATTCAAGAATTGCACAATTCATATTTGAAAAAACATATAATTCGGTAAAAGTTTTGCGTTCGCATATTGAAAGTATTCCCATCCCAATTTGCAGTAATGAGAAACAAAAAGAAATAATTAAACTTGTCGATAAAATTATAAATGAGAAAAATAATTCTCTTGAATTATATGAAATATTAGAGAAAAAAATATGCGAATTATATAATATTAACGAAGAAGAATTTAATATTATCAATAAACCTTAGTTATACATGAATAATTCATATAATTCTTCATAAGTCATAGTTTTTTGCAAATATTTTTCCCGGTGAAAGGTTAAATTGTCTTGATTTAAATGAAATTGTCCTTCTCCTTCATTTCCTCTATGCTGTTTATTAGAATATCCTTGGCAAGTACCTTTTAATAGGACTTTTGGTCGGAAGAAAATAAGCGTGTTGTCATGCTGAACTTGTTTCAGCATCTTACAAAAGTAGCGTGTTTGCTATACATTGGCAAGACCCTGAAATAAATTCAGGGTGACATTAAGGTCGGAAATTGGTCGTGTATAAATGTCCGGAAAGTCCGATTTTGGCAACAAAAATGTCCGTTCATTTGCACTCTTTTTGCACAAATTTGCATTTAAAAGTTGTTGTCGGGTTGAAAACCCAACCTATTCACTCCTTTTATTTATATGAAACTCATTATCTTAAACCTACTGCAGATTGAACAAAATTAGCAACCTTTGACATACCTTTTTTCGCTACTTTTCCTACACTATTCCAAAACTTGCCATTTACTTCTAATATTTCATCAAGACCATCAGTATTGTTTTGGCTTGCTTTATGTGTTGTTCTGCGTTCTACAATAAGATTTTCTTCATTTTTAATCATATCTTGAATTGCTTTTTGATAAGTTTCAGTTGCACCTTTTGATTTTAGCATACGATTGTGTAAAACTTCATATCCGTTCTCACCATAAGAACGTGTCATTAAACTCAATACTACTGCTTTTTGTTCGGGTTTTTCAGATACCCCGACATTATATCTTTCTTGATTAGATACAAACTCTTGAATTTGGCGAACGACCTTTTTGGCTTGCTTTCCTAATTTCCCATTTGTAATAACTTGTCCGCCATTACTTCTTCTTACTTGTGTTAAATCTATTTTTACTACCATTTTTATACCTCCTTTAATTTTTTGATTTTGCTACTGCCGATAATAGTTTTGTTTCTGCGGTATCACCCAAATTTTTAATAGTTATATTATTATCATAAAATACAGGCAAAATATAATCTTTATAAATCTTTGCCAAATTGCGTGACATTGATTCACTATTTGTATCAGCAGGCAAATGTTGCATAAATGATGCTACTTTCGCATACCTTTCTTCAATTTTTGTAAATTGTTTAGTCAGACGACCAAGATGAGTAGATTTTACAGTATAAGTGTGGTGGTGTACAAGACCTTCTTTTATCATTCCGAAAAAGCTATCCATTTCTTCACCATTTACATTTTGGTTACCTTTTCCTACCAATAAATATATTTCATCAGTGCTTTCGCCTAAATCTCTACACATTTTAGTAAAAGTTCTTTTTACACCTTTAGGTATAATTTTATCTACATCATCAATTGAAACCTTTGCACCAAATGTCTGATTATAATTATTATTTTGTACTCTTTGAATTTGCATTTTTATTTACTTTCTGTAATTTCTTTTGCGTTGTATTTATCCAATAATTTTTTATCAAATTTATTTAAAACTAATGTTGCTCCGGCTAAATATGCAAAACCAAATGCACATGCTGCCGCTATACCCGCTCCGAATTTTGCTAATTTAGAAGGTGCTTTTGAAATTTTAGATACTAATTTACTTCCGCCAATTGCAGAAAAGCCACATACTAAAATCAAACTTCCTGATGTAATTGCTTGATTTATTGCGTGAGCTTTAGGGTATTTTGATACAAATTCATCTTTTTTATCATTTGGCACAATGAAAGTTCTATTTTGCTGATTATTATAATTAACAGAATATTTTGTATTATTCCCCTGTACTTCAATTTGTTGTATTTTTATTGACATTTTACCCTCTTTACTTTCGCATGCTATATCATATTATAAAACCTGTAAAAATAAAATTTGCTATCTGCCATATAACTTGCTGACTACTTGCAAATCAAATTTGATTCATACCTGACACCTGATTCATTCCCGAGTTTTTTAAAAGTTTCCGCTGTTCGACTTGCCCAAGAGGGGGCACATTTTTCATTAAATATTTTATTAAATTCTGAAGAATCAATATTAGTTTTTATACCGATTAGTCTTTTTGCGACACTCTTCATTGCTAACGGTATTAATTTACATAGTCCTTCAGTTCCTGATAATAATTCGGCTTTCTTTAGTGCTTTAAAAGTTTTCATAAATTTTCTTTGAGTAGATGTATAATTGATATTTTCTCCTTGCAGTCTGACAATTCTTGAATATCTCCCACTTGGACATAATGCAATTGCTTCCTTATCATTCCTAAGCATCATATTTGCATAATCAGCAGGTGATATTGGGACTTCAAGCAAGTGTCCATGCATAGATGAACATCCGTTTTGTATAGTTTTGGGCAGTTTAACGCTTTGATCATCTCCATGTGTAACTGATAATATTCTATTGTTTTTCCATACGACACCGACTTCATGAGGTTCTTTTGCATTAAAACCTTTCTTAATCATATTTTTTGCATATTCTAATACTGCATCCCTTGATGCAAATTGAATAGTACCGTCTTTTAAAACATACCCCAATTTTGCAGGATTTATTTTCCTAAATTGTTCTGCGGTTAAAGGTTTTTGCATAAGAAGATTAATCATTATATATGACTCCATACATTTACTTATAATAAAACCCGTAATAATAAAATTTGCTATTTCATTCAAAAATTATCAAAATCTCCGTTCAAAATCTTCAAACCGATAGTTCTTTTATAGCAAGATATTACTTGAGCATTTGTCATTTTAAATATTTCTATTTTTTTTTCCCATACATACTATCCTTTGTTAAATAACAGTTGTTTTGAGTGTTTTGAGCAGGCAGATTAAACTATATAATATAATACAATATCATTTGAAACTCAACACACAGATGAAACTCTAAAACCTCAAACAGATCCAAATGATAAACGCCCTAATATAGAAGATATTTTAAGTGTAAATAAGCGGACATTTTTGTTCATAAAATTGAACTTTTCAGACATTTCAACTTACTCAACTTCCAACCATTTTAAATCGGCAAAAGCTGGATTACTTGCATATACAGTTGGGTTTTAACCAACCTACAGACTTAATATTTAAATAAATATTCATGATACAATTATAATATGTTAAAAGTTGGGACAAAAAGTAATTTAAAAAGAATTGTAAGACATGAAGATACTGCCAAATATGTAAAAAGTGGCGAACTTAATGTTTTAGCCACCCCCGTTTTAGTAGCACTAATGGAAGAAACTGCCTGTAAAAATATTAAACTTGATAACAATCTTACTTCTGTAGGAACTTTCATGGAGATTAATCATACATCACCAACTCCTGAAGGTTTGACCGTAGAATGCATATCAGAGTTAATTGAAATAAATAACAGAGAACTAACTTTTCGCATTGAAGCATTTGATAATGCAGGGAAAATAGCAAATGCCGTTCACAAACGTTTTATAGTTGATACAAATAAATTTCAACTTAAATCACTGTCAAAATTAAATATTGAAATGAAATAAATAATAAAAAACATGTAATCTGTAGGTTGGGTAAAACTCAACAATAATTTTTAAAAGTATGCTGAGCAAGTATGCCCAACCTACCAACTACAAACTAAATTGCTCATTTTTTTTATCCTTTATTTTTTAGAATAAATTTATATTCCTATTTTTCCTAATAATTTTTCAAACTTATTTGCCCATTTTGGGTTGATTTCATGCAACATGCCACTTATGGCTTCTTCCACTATATAAATAGGAATAAGCACAATAGCTAATAGGTACCCCTTAATCTCTTCTATTTTTTGCTTTTTTTGTTCTTGTTCCAATGCTTGTCGCTCTTTTTGATGCAAATTATATTCAAATTGTCTTATTACATCTTTTGAAGTTTCTACATATTTTGATGCTTTAGACGTAGTTGGAATATTTATTTGCATTCTTGTGAATAAAGGAGTTCTTTGATTAGGCTTTAATGGAAATGAATAATCTGCAACGATGCGCATTTCATTCTTGCTATAATCCTGCTGTATAAATAAATTGCAATCTTTTTGTCTAACAAGTTTTTGAATATCATTCTGAACTTTTTGTACACATTTTTTCGGCTTGTTACTGAGCTCATTAACAATGACAAGTTTACCTTTAAAATCTGTATTACTTATACAATCCGTTCTCATTTATTGCCTTTAATACTTTTTAAAATGTTTTTTCATGCATATCCATTGCATTTTGTACTGCGCTTATAATAGAGTCTACTAAAACATTAAACTTTATTTTAACACTATTACTTTTACACCCTTGCGGATATTATCATACAGACAGAAATAAATGTAAATGGGATGGAAGGCAAATATATAAGATGACAGTCGATAGATTATATGCCTGTCGGCTCTTTATAGTTTGTAGGTTAGACACCGCTTGACATTAAATGAGCCAGTATGTTGTGCATACCTGCCCAACAATAATTTTTGAGTGCAATTATGTGCAAAAGTATTCAAAAAAGGAGTAACAAAGTACAAGAAAAGTAACTTTTCACCAAGTTTAAGATTAAGAATATCAAAAAACTTCCTACCGCTAGGATTTAGTGTTGTTGAGCAATTATGCACAATATATGTACAACAATAGTCGGTTTGAGAAGTTTGAACAGTTAAATTGAGAATTGTTTTATTGTAAAACTTTTTATGTAGTGAACAATAATTGAAATATTTGTTTAATTTTTGAAAATTCTGGATAAATAGTGTTTTCTTTTACAAATTCAATAGTGTCACACGGAGCAAGTCTAATTTTTTGAAATTTTGATTTAAGTTGTTTTAAATTGCGAACATATTTTTCTTTATCATATATACTTGATACACACATATACATTGTGTCATTTCTTCCGTTGTATATAAAGTCTGATTCATAACCCATTTTAATTCCTTTGAATTTTGAAATAGGTATTTTGTTTGATTTACATGCTGTTTCGATTTCTTTAAATATTTCCGCAGAAGCTTCAAATTTATCTTCTCTCATGCCAATGAGAATCGCATTATCTCCTTTTATGTACGGTTTTATCATTTTTAAATTTCGAAAATTCTCAAATGAATGATATAGATGGGCAGCAAAAGAGGATTTTTTATTTTTAATGTCAACTATATTAACTCCAGTGCATGTACGTATCCCTGTAGTTATACAAGATTCAACATTCATTCTATAACATTGAAATAAATGATAGAAATTTGGCAAAATTTCAAATTGATTAATATAGTTGTTTAAACGATTTTGTTTATCTATACAATATTTTACTCTTTTAAAATCTTTTGGTGATATAAATTTAATTTTTGTTCCAAAATTTAAATTTGATTCATTGTTATTTACTTGCATATTGTTATAAAAACTGTGATAAAAATTTTTTGCTATTTATGAGCCTGTAGATTGGGTTTTCAACCCAACAATAACTTATGAGTGCAAATTTGTACAATTGTTAGGACAAAAAGTGCAAAAATGCGGACATTTTTGTTACCGAAATCGGACATTCCTGACTTTTTCAGGAAGTAAATATTCACCATTTTCCGACCTTACGGAATCGGCAAAAGCCGGATTACTTCGGACTTCTGTCCTCACAATGACATTTACCCATTCAAAGCAAATGTCCTGAAAAAATATAATATACATTTGTTTTATTATTGTCAAAACAGACAAAAAATACAACGAGACTCGTGTCTTGCTCGCTCTATCTTCGGCTAATAAAAAGAAGTCCTTTTTCAGAACTTCTTTTTATTAGCGGGTGACGAGACTCGAACTCGCGATCTTCTCCTTGGGAAGGAGACATTCTACCACTGAACTACGCCCGCACTCCTCATAGAAATTATAACATAAAAATTATTTATTTCACTATTTTAACATTTTTAATGCATGCTCCATTTTATCACAATTAAAATCTAGATTTGAACTTACATGATGTACTGCGTAAAATGTAGGATCAAACCATGGTTCTTTTAAACCGCGTATATTTGAAATCATAGTAGAAATTAAACCCAGAAATTTTCCAAACCACAAAGGCAAATATATTCGAAAGAATTTTTTTTGTGGGAAATATTTCTGCCCAATATGTTCATAATATTTATCAATTGAGGTAAATTCTTTATCTATAATATTAATCGCTTGATTATTAAATTCATCAAATTTTGCAACAGAAAGAACTGTCTCTGCCACATTTTTTACATTTGCCAACGGCCAGCGATTTTTACCTCTCCACTTTCCGAAATGAACTATAAATGGTGAAACCTTTAAAAACTCTATTACACGATTTTCAAGTGTATTATCATTCTCACCCCAAACTGCCGCAGGACGAATAATTACATATTTTTTACAGTGCTTTTGCAAATATTTTTCGCACATGATTTTATAATGCGGATACGGATTTTTCGGGAATTCACACAATGGAGTTCCCTCATCTGCATTTTTAAAATCTTTTTCATTTAATACAGACATCCTTCAACTCCTTATCCCCTTAAATATAGAGTATGACGAACAAACAGCACTGTCAAGAAAATGAAACCTCCTATTTGCAAATTCTTGATGTATAATTTTGTTGAGGATAAATAAATGTTTGCTGATTATCATATACATACAAGTTTTAGTCCTGATTCTCTTTATCCTATGAAAGACTGCATAGAACGGGCAATTTTATTAGGAATTGATGAAATTTGTTTTACTGAACACATTGACTACGGATGCGTAAATTCGTACTGTTGTAACTGTAATGAATATTATAAAACATTTTTGCAATATCAGGAAAAATATAAAAATAAAATCAGTTTAAAATTTGGAATAGAATTCGGTGTCCAAGAACATCATAAAATGTATTTTTCAAAAATTTTTGAAATGTACCCATTTGATTTTGCGCTTTTGTCCTTTCATCAAGTGGAAGATAAAGAACTTTGGAATCAGGATTTTCAATTCGGCAAAACTCAAGATGAATATTACAGAATTTATTATGATGAAATGTTAAATACCGCTCAAGCTTTTGACGGATTTAGTGTTTTAGCACACATGGATTTATTAAAGCGCTATGAAATTAATGGTGATTATCCGTTTGAAAAATCCAAACCTCAAATTGAAGAAATTTTTGAGTATATAATCTCACACGGGAAAGGAATTGAAGTCAATACTTCCTCTTTCAGATACGGTCTAAATGATTTAACCCCGTCAAAAGATATTTTAAAATTATACAAAGAAATGGGAGGGGAAATAATTACAATAGGTTCGGATTCTCACAGAGCAGAACACTTAGGAGCAAAAATACCTTATATTAAAGAAGTTTTGAAATCAATGGGGTATAAATATTTTACATCATTTGACAAAATGAAACCGATTTTTCACGAACTTTAGTTTAAAATATATTAAAAAGATGAAAACAAAAAATTTTTGTATATAATATAAATTAAAGTACTTTATCAGGAGGCACAATGGAAAATATAATATCAAATTTAGATACAACAAGATCAGGAATTAATCCGACAAGAATTAAAGTTGCAGGTGTCGGCGGAGGCGGAGGTAACGCTGTTGACAGAATGGTCAAAGCAAAACTTGCAGGTGTTGATTTTTGGTTAATGAATACAGATTTACAAGTTTTGAATTGCAGTAATGTTCAAAATAAACTACAACTTGGTGTTGAAACAACACGCGGTTTAGGTTCCGGCGGAGATCCTGCAGTAGGAGAAAAAGCTGCAACAGAAGTAAAAGAACAAATTGCAAAAGCTTTAGATAATACTGATATGTTGTTCATAACTGCCGGAATGGGCGGAGGAACAGGAACAGGAGCAGCACCAATCGTTGCTCAAGTTGCTCACGATTTAGGTATTTTAACTATCGCATTCGTGACAAAACCTTTCCGTTGTGAAGGCAAAAAGAGAATGGCACAAGCAGAAGCCGGTATTGAAAAACTTAAAAAATACGTTGATGCTATTCTTGTTGTTCCTAATGATAAATTATTACAAGTTGTCGAACGTCAAATTGGTGTAAGAGAAGCATTTTGTGTTACGGATGAAGTTCTTTACAGAGGTATTCAAGGTTTAACAGATATTATTACAGTTCCTGGAATGATTAACATTGACTTTGCGGATGTAAGAAAAGTTGTTAAAGATTCAGGTACTGCATTAATGGGTATCGGTCGTGCACAAGGAGAAGGCAGAGCAATAAAAGCGGCAGAAATGGCTATCAATTCTCAACTTCTGGAATCTTCAATCGACGGTGCAAGCGGTATTATTGTTAACATCACAGGAAGCTCAAATATGACATTGTTTGAAATTAACGATGCAACAAATGTTATTAACAACGTGGTAAAAGACGATGCAGATGTAATTATCGGTACTTCAATCAACGAAGCCTTCCAAAACGAAATTCAAATTACGGTTATTGCAACAGGTTTTGCAGAAAAATCAACTCGAGGAGCAATTCAAATGTCTGCTGCAGAATATTTTAGCGGTCAATCAAATTCTGCATCAAATACTCCGTCAACTTCAAATATAGAATTTCCTAAATTTAGTTTAGATGTACCTGATTTTTTAAAGAAAGATTAACAAAATGAATAAACCTGAAATATTACAATACAAAACAGAAGGAACTTGCTGTCAATTAATGCAGATTACGATTCAAGATGATAAAATTGTTGAAGCAGATTTTTACGGTGGATGCAACGGAAATCTTCAAGGCATCAGAAGCCTTATAAAAGGTATGAGCATAGATGAGGTTATTGACAGACTCGGTGGTATTAAGTGCGGTCCAAAACCAACAAGCTGTCCTGATCAACTTGCTCGCTGTTTAATTCAATACAAACAAAAACAGATGGCTAACGCAAAAGCTTAATTACAACTCAACTTTTGAAACATCAACAAGTTCCGAAAACTCCATTCCGAGCGCTTCTGCGATAAATTCAAGAGTATCTATTGATGGGGAAACTAGTCCTGTTTCAATTTTACTCAAACCTGTTCTACTTAATCCAGCATTAAAAGCCAATTCCTCTTGAGAAATATTTCTTTTCATTCTCTCAAATTTAATTTTTGTACAAATTTTAGGGCTTATAGTTCCTTTTCTTCTCTTTGTCATGTAAACTATAGTATACTCTTGACAAACTATAATCAACAATTTATAATCTACATGTGAATATTATAGTTTACAAAAGATTATTATAGGAGTAGCATGAACGAGCAGGAACTGAAAGAAAAAATTGAACTCAGAATTGACAAATATACTGATTCTTATATTGAAGAAATTGACGAAAAACTTGCTCAAGTTATATTGGGAATAAATCAACTTTCAGCGTCATTTAGTATGATTGGGTATTTACAAGCACTTAAAAAGTTTATATCTAAAGACAATTTAGACTAAATCTTTGTGGTTGAAATGTTTTAATCCTTTAACGTAGTCATCAACAATTTGACCTGAGCCTGCCAATTTGTACTTATATATTGTTAAACCTTCCAATCCAACAGGCCCTCGAGCGTGAGTTTTATTTGTAGAAATACCTACCTCTGCGCCAAATCCATAACGAAATCCGTCTGCAAATCTTGTTGATACATTCCAATAAACACCTGAAGAATCAACATTATTCATGAATTTTTCAGCATTTTTAGAATTAGATGTAATTATACAATCTGTATGACCTGAACCATAAGTATTTATGTGACAAATTGCTTCTTCTAAATTTTCAACAATTTTGACAGACAAAATTTTATCTCCATATTCCATATCCCAACATTCAGGAGAAGTAATAAGTTTAATTTCATTCAATTCTAAAGAAGCTAAAAGTTCATCTTTTTTAGAAAAATCTTTGTGAATTAAAAGTGTTTCAACAGCATTACACGCACTTGGATACTGAGTTTTTGCATCAACTACGATTTTTGAAGCCATATTTATATCTGCGCTTTCATCAATAAAAATGTGACAAATTCCACTTGCATGCCCGAGAACAGGAATTTTTGTATTTTCTTTTATATATTGAACTAGCTTATTTCCTCCGCGCGGAATTATTAAATTAATATATTCATCACATTTTAGCATTTGAGAAATATCATCGTGTGTAAATACTTGTTGTAAAACATTTTGCGGAAAGCCATCTACAGTTAAAAGTGCATTGTTAATAATTTCCATAATTTTTTTATTAGTATTTATAGATTCTTTACCACCTTTTAAAATAACCGCATTTGATGATTTTATTGCAAGCGAAGAAATTTGAGAAATTACATCAGGTCTTGCCTCAAAAATTATTCCTAAAACCCCTATAGGACAAGAAACTTTTGTCAGTATTAGATTTTTATCAAGTTCACGTTTCAATAAAACTTTTCCAATAGGCTCATCAAGCTGAGCTATATCAAGAACACCTTGAATCATATCGCGCATTTTATTTTCATCAAGCTTTAAACGATTAAAAGTAGATTTCCCTAGTTTACCTTCGTTTAGAAGTGTTTTAGCGAATTCTAAATCCTGTAAATTTGCTTCAAAAATTTCATTTTTTTTTGTTTTAAAAGCTTCTGCAATCGAATTAAGTGCTTTATTTTTAACACTTGTCTCAAGTTCAGCAATTTTTAATGAAACTTGTTTTGCATTTTTTGCAATTTGAATAAAATCCATCATTTCACCTTTATTATAAAATTGTTATATTATCTCTTGTTATAATTGCATCGTAATTTTTAAAACCAAGGATTTCAGCGATATTATCAGAATGATGCCCTATAACTTTTCTGCAAGAATTTGAATCGTAATTCACAATTCCTCTTGCGAATTCATGATTACTTTCATCCAAAATAGAAACGACATCACCTTTTGCAAAGGTATTTTTTATATCAACAACACCAATCGGTAAAAGACTTTTTTCTTCTTTTATCAATGCTGATTTCGCACCGGCATTTACAATAATTTTTCCAATAATATTAGTCGCATATCCAATCCAACGTTTTTTATCTGACAAACTTTTATCGGAAGGTAGAAACATTGTACCTAAATCCTCACCATTAAAAATTCTTTTTATAACATAAGGCTCTTTCCCATTTGCGATTAAAACTTTGCCTCCAAATCTTGTAACCATATAAGAAGCCTGAAGTTTAGTTTCCATTCCGCCTCTTCCGCCTTCTGATGCTCCTGAACCAAGTGAAAGAATTTTATCATCAACTTCAGAAACCTCTTTTATAAGTTTTGCATTAGGATTAATTTTCGGATTGTCGTCATATAAACCATTTACATCAGAAAGAATAATTAATAAATCTGCATCTAACTCGCTTGCCACAAGAGCAGATAGTTTATCATTATCAGAAAAACAAACCTGCATATCTTCTTCTACTACTCGAAGTGCGACATCTAAAGTTGAAACAGTATCGTTTTGATTAATTACAGGAATTACTCCAAGTTCCAAAAGCTTATTAAAAGTTGTACGCAAACTCAAATATCGCTCTCTGACAGAAAAATCATCTTCTGTCAAAAGTATTTGGGCAGCAGTTAAACCGTAAGTATCAAATCCGTTTTCATATATGGACATCAATTTACTTTGACCGATGGCAGCACATGCTTGCTTTAATGCAGTACCTTTAGTATCAGCAAGTCCAAGTCGTTTTTTACCCATACTCACTGCACCTGAAGTTATAATAATAACTTCTTTACCTGATTTTACAAGATTTGCAATATCCTCAATAAAAGTGTAAATTCTAGGTAAAGAAACAAATCCTTCATCGTTACGCAAAACATTAGTTCCGAGTTTTATTACAATTCTTTTTGCATTAATAAATTCTTTTCTTTCCATAAAATGATATTAACACAACATGACAAATTATGTTATAATTATTTTATGAAAATTGGTATTATAGGTTTAGGTTTAATAGGCGGGTCTATTTTTAAAGACATTAAAAAACTTGGATACGAAGTAATAGCGATATCTAAATCACAAACAGGAGAAAATATTTACAAAGATTATTCTCTTTTAAAAAATTGTAATTTAGTTTTTGTTTGTACTCCTATGAATAAAACAATTGAGGTTCTTGATAAATTAGAAAAAATTTTACCATCAGAAACTATTGTTACAGATGTTTGCTCATTAAAGAAATTTGTTTGTAATAAACAAAGACCGTATAATTTTATTCCTTCACATCCTATGGCAGGAACTGAAAAACAAGGATATGAAAATTCATTTGAAGGATTATTTAAAGGCGCAAAATGGATTATTACATCCCAAAATCCTAAAAAAGAAATATTGGTTAATATAATAAAACAACTCGGAGCAGAACCAATTTTTACAACTCCGGAAGAACATGATAATGCTGTTGCATTGATTTCGCATATGCCAATGTTAATTTCTCAGGCTATTTTTAAAACTGCACAAAGCAATGAACTTGCAATGAAAATCGCATCATCAGGATTTAGAGATATGACACGTCTTGCAATGTCAAATACTGAAATGGCAAATGACATGGTAACTATGAATTCCGAAAATATAGAAAATGCTGTCTTAAAATTATACAAATCAGTTGGAGAGTTGACTTGCGGACAATATCGCTCAAAAATTGAAAATATTAAATTGAATAGAACAAAAATGTTTTAATTTACTCTATATTTACAGGCGCAATGCTCTTTTCAAGGTGCAAAACATCTATCAAAGCATTTAATTTCGTAAAGATTTCTCTAAATTGAGGTATTGAAAGGCTTTGTTTACCGTCACTCAAAGCCTTTGAAGGATTGTGATGAACTTCGACCATCACTCCATCAGCACCTGCAACAAGCCCTGCTTTTGACATAGGCTCTATTAAATATCTTTGTCCTGTTCCATGACTTGGGTCAACAATTATAGGTAAATGTGAATACTTTTTAATTACAGGGATTGCGGAAATATCAAGAACATTTCTCGTAAACGAATTGTCAAAACCTTTTATTCCTCGCTCACATAAAATAACTTTTTCATTCCCGTGATACATTATATGTTCTGCTGCCAATAAAAATTCTTGAATTGTATTTGCCGGACCACGCTTTAGTACAACAGGTTTATTACATTTTCCAACAGCTTTTAATAGTCTAAAATTTTGCATATTTCTTGCTCCAATTTGTATCAAATCTGCATATTCACAAACTAAATCCAAATCAGTAGCATCCATAAGTTCAGTCACAACCAAAAGTCCTGTTTCTTCTTTTGCTTTTGCTAAATATTTTAAAGCTTTTTCTCCTAATCCGTCAAAATCGTAAGGAGAAGTTCTTGGCTTAAAAGCTCCTCCTCTTAAAAATTGACATCCCATTTCTTTTGCAGAAATTGCGACCTTTAACAAACCTTCATAATCATCCTCTACAGAACAAGGACCAACCATAAATACCGGTCTGTTTGCACCGCCTATTTTTACACCGTTTTCAAATTCTATAACAGTATCTTCTGATTTTCTATCACGCGATGCCATTCTATAAGGTTGTCTTATAAGTTTTACATGACTGACACCTTCCATTGCATCTAATCTATCCGGAGATAAAGTCGTTTTATCACCTAAAGCATCAATTACAGTATGCACATCACCTTCATGCAAAATTGCACGAAAACCATGTTCTTTTAAAATATTTATTACCGCTTGAATATTATCTTTGGTCGCGGTTTTTTCCATAATTATAATCATAACTTCTTCCTCGCTAGTTTAATTATATTATAAATATTTAAAAATCTCATCAGGATTATCAATAATTACTTTCGCTCCATTCGAAAATAAAAATTCATTGTCTTTAAATCCCCACGAAACACTTATACAAGGAATTTTTGCATTAATAGCTGTTTGTATATCAACTTCAGAATCGCCAACAAATAACGCCGGCAAATTAAAAATTTCAATAACTTTTACAACCATATCAGGTGAAGGTTTCTTCTTTAAACCTTCTGTCTCGTTTTCTCCAACAGCCAAATCAATTAAATTCTTAAAATATTTCTCGCATAATTTTTTAACAGCAGAATCAAATTTATTAGAAATTACAGCAGTTTTGTAACCTTTTATTTTTAAATCTTTGAGCAATTTGATAATTCCGTTGTAAGGTTTTGTTTTATTATACATATTTTCTGCATAATGTTTTTTAAACAGTGAAAGACATTCTTCAAAATCAGGATTACTTAAACCGTTGGGAATAGCACGTTCAATGAGTTTTGAAACGCCGTTACCCACATAACTGCGGATTTGATTAATATTTTTTTCCGGAAAATTAAAACTTTTTAATGCAAAATTTGTACTATCTGTCAAATCTTCCAGCGTATTTAATAAAGTCCCGTCCAAATCAAAAATTATAACTTTTTTATCCATAATATTATTATACATTAATAGATTTTTATGTTAAATTATGTATATGTCAGATGAATTTTATGAAGAAGAAAAAGGCAAGAATATTTTTGTTAGAACAATTTTTTTGTCAGCAATATTTTTAGGTTTTATTACTGCACTATTTACTAATTATAAAAAAGAAACTTTAATATGTTCAAAATCTAATAACAATTGTTATATACAAAAAATTAATCTTTTAAACATTAAAAGTAAAAAGAAATTATTAAATTATTCTGATATAAAATATGTTACATACATGCCTAAAAGCGTAAAAGGTAATCTCTATGCAAAAGGTTATAAATATTATTATTTGATATTTATGACAAAAAAGAACGAAAATATAAGAATATTTAATGCAGACTATTATGAAATTGAAAAAATCAAATCTGATGTTGAAAAATTGAAAAAAATCATGAAAAATAATGATTATTTTGAATATGAGATAGACTAAAATTATTACAAATTTTTATTATTTAAATCCCCTAAAATTCAGTAATAGTAAATGTTATATAAAAAATTTTTATTAAAAAAATGGTATTTTTTATTAATAATATGCTTGATTTTTTTTTAAAATAGTGATATTATGCAAACGAAAGGAAAAGGAGATAAACATGTTTACATCTACAAAAAAAGAACAAAAAGCTATGCAACAACAAATTATTGAATCAGCAGGTAAGATTTATAATTACCTATCTGACAAGGGTGAAGTTACTATCAACAAATTGAGAAAAGATATGGATTTAGATGATAATTTCACATACATGGGTCTTGGCTGGTTATCAAGAGAAGACAAATTAACTTACACTCAAAAACCAAAATCCGTTACTGTTAAGTTAGTTTAATTTTGTAAAGAATCAAATAAAAGAGTTTGGCATATTAAATGTCAAACTCTTTTATTGTAGGCAATATTTCTATATTTTGAGATGATACAATTGTTAAAAAATAATCTTTTTTAAATTTTTTATAATGATAAAAAGCAGGATTTGTTCCTAATTTATATGAAGCTTCTTTATATGTCCAAAATTTATAAAATTCATCCAAATTTTCAAAATTTTTATCAAAATGAAAAGACAGTTTTTTTAAATTTCTATGTTTAATATATTCAATATCAATTCCGCAGGGAATTTTATCAAAACATACAAACACGTATTCTTTTGAATGCGAAATACTAAAATATACCTCTGAATTTTTAAATACGGGTTTACCCATTGTATTGATAATTATTTCATCATTTTTAAAAATATTTTTTATAATATACCTGCCAATAGTGTGCTCGTAAAATCCTTTTTCGCTTTTAAATTCTCTATCTGCGTAAGGCAATAAAAATTGTTTGTCATGATTTTTTTTAAATTTCTCAATATTTATATAAAAAATTTTCATAAATTAAATATATCACAGAATAAATTTAATTATTTATTTTTTTTCTTTATACCAACGAAATCCAAATATTGTAATAATTTTATACTTTTTATCTTCACTATTTCTTATTGAAAATATCCATTTTAATTTATATTTGGAAATCTAATAATATAATCTTCAATTAATTCACTTGTTACGTCATCTGATGCGTTGTCCAAAATTGTTATATCAAAATTTCTAATCGGAGACTGTATATCTAAAATATATTTTAAAGTCTCTTTAAGTTTATTTTTTCTATTATAAATCAGTAAATATATTTGCAATAAATTTTCAATCATATTTCAAATTTTATAGTTTTCAATTAATTTTATTATTTGGTAATACAAACTCTTTTTTTTGTTGTCTAGAGTTACAATTTTTTTAAATTTTAGATTCTAAATTTTCTTGAATTATTAAATGCTCATAATCAAAAAGATCTTTCAGTTGACAATTAAATACTTTAGTAAAATTATTTAATGTTTTGAGTGTTGGAAAACTATTTCCTCCCTCAATATATGCAATTTGTCTTTGATCAATTCCAATTTTTTCTCCCAGTTCAAATTGTGTAAGTTTTAATCCTTTCCTCAGCTGTTTAATCCTGAGTCCTAAAAGCATTTTAATTGTTTTCTCGTCCATAGTAACCTTTATAATTATATTTATTTAATACCCTTATTAAATGAAAAAGTTTATTGTAATAATGGATTATTTATGATATTAAATATAGTAGATAGAAAACATTTGGTATTAAGGGCAATAATGATAAATATTTGTTTTGCAACAGATGAAAATTATTTAAAATATATGTCTACGGCCATGGTGTCAATTTTAGAAACCGCAGACAAAAATGATGAATTGCATTTTTATATATTATGCAATAATATTTCTGATAATTCTAAAAATAATATAAAATTATTAAAAAGATTTAAAGATTTTGAAGTGACATTTATAGATTTAGATATTGAAGAATTTTCCAAATTTCCATCAGGGGGATCTCATATATCTAATACTACCTATTTCAGATATAAAATCGCAGAATTATGTCCTAATATTTCAAAAATATTATATATTGATTGTGATGTTATAGTAAAATCATCTTTAAAAGATTTGTTTGAGGTAGATTTAACTGGATACTACCTAGGTGGAGTTGAGGATGTTGGATATTATTACTGGCGAACAGTTAATGATGACTTTTACCTATATAAAGAAGGTTTTTATATAAATGCAGGAGTTTTGCTAATCAATTTGGATGAATGGCGTAAAAATCAGTTGTTTAAAAAATTGGTTGATTATACAACAAACAATTCAGAATTAGTAAAAATCGGAGATCAAGATGTAATCAATAAAGTTTGTACAGGTAAAATTAAACAGCTTGATTATAAATGGAATGTACAGGATAGTTTTTATAGGGAAAAACCTGAAAGAGAATTTAATCCTAACTGTAATTGTATAATAGAAGCATCCCAAAATCCTGCAATTATTCATTATACTTGTGTAAAGAAGCCTTGGAATGATTATACGATGTCTAGAGCTACAGATTGGTACATGGATTATGTATTACTTTTAACAAAGGATGAAAATTTAGAAATAGAAAAAGCAAAAATTGGAATGTTAAGAGCTTTAACAGCTTCTTTAGAAAAAGTTAATAATGTAAATAAAAAAGTTAATAATGTAAATAAAATGGAAAAATTTACAATAAAAAAATTCTTGCGATTAATGTTTTCTGTTGTGAATTGCAAAAAGCATAAAGTTTTGACAATATTAGGAATTAAAATAAAGTTCAGGCGTAAGAATGTTAAAAGATAAATTACAAATATATTTACTGACTTACAACCGAAAAAATGAGCTTCATCACACATTAAAAACCCTATTGTCTGAGACCTCCCCTATTAAAAATGCTCAAATTACAATATTAGATAATGCTTCAACAGATGGATCATCAGAACTTATTGATGATTATTGCGAGAAATTTCAAAATTTAAAACATATTAGACATAACATAAATATCGGCGGGAACGCAAATATTTGCAGAGCATTAGAAATGGCTTCAACATGCGGTAAAAAATATTTTTGGATATTATGTGATGATGATACATTAAAATTCAAACATTGGGAAAAAGTTGAAAATGCCATTAAAACAGATAAATATGACTGCATAATTGTAGAAAAAAAGATAAATTTTAAATCTGATGATTTCCCTAATATAATAAATACTTTATCTTTTCTCCCTGCAGGAATATATAAAACTGAGAATATAAATTCAACAGTTATACACAATGCATATTCAAATATTATGTATTCATTCCCGCATTTAGCTCTCGGATGTCACTTACTTAATATCAAAGCTAATTTTTATATTTCTAAATTCAGAATAATCAAACAAGGAATAAATGACTCTTTACTAAAAAAAAGCAATACTAAAAATAAAGAGAATGATTTTACCAGAGGGACAAATAAAGAATTACATTTCAGGTCTCAACATATAAATTTATTTTCAAGTTTAATCAATTCATATCAAATGATACAGGATAAAAAACTGCGAATGAAATGTTGTAATACGCTTTATATAGGAAAATCTTTTAATTATTCTGTCTATCAATTTTTACTTACAAATAGCTCAAAATACAATATGAACGACTTCTTCCTTGGAATCAATTTTAAGAAAAAATTCCAATTCGTCATTATAACAATATTTTATTATACAATACTATCTATAATAAAATTTGAGAAAAGGAAAAATGGTATTTATATAAATATTTTAAACAAATTTAAAACAAAAATAATTCCCTATAAAAAATCTAAATAATCATATTTTCTTCAAATTCTTCTCTGTCTAAAAACGGAAACATATCTTCAAGAGTTGGCGATATCATTGTTCCGTCAGGAAGTTTTTTAGAAGAAAGTTTTGGTAAAAATGCATATTCTTTTTCTACCATTATTTCACAAAGAATTGCTCCTTCCGAATTCAAAACTTCTTTTATTTCTTTTTCCATTGTCTGTGGATTTTCAATACGTTTTGTTTTTAATCCGAAAGCTCCCCCAATTTTAACAAAATCAGGTACACTAACGCCTGAATCAACTCCGGAACCTGTCATTCTGCCATCGAAGAAGTTTCTTTGAGTTTGACGTATTGAAGAGTATCCATTATTATTTATGACAAACAGTTTTATTGGTAACTTATTAAATGCAATGGTTTGCAATTCCTGAAGATTCATCATAATTGAACCATCACCTTCAAGACAAACTACACGTCTGTTATTAGCTTGATAAACTGAACCAATAGCGGCAGGCAAACCATATCCCATAGAGGCATTACCGCTATTTAGTATAAACCTTTGATTACCTTTAACAACTGCATTTTGAAACGGACAAACGCAAGCACTTCCGTTTGTCATAACAAAAATATCGTCTTTATCCATACATTTTGAAAGTACATTTGTAAAATAATACGGATTTATAATATCAGATTTTTGTGCTGATTCAGGATGTTTTTCAAAAGAATATTTGTTTTTTAAATTTTGACAAAACTTAAGCCAATCAAAGTTGTTTTGTTCTTTTATTTCTGATAATAAAGCCGGAATAAATACATTTAAATCCGCACAAACTTTTAAGTCGGGTATGACAAGTGGTTTGTCAAGCTCTGCGCTATCTATATCAACAACTATTTTATAAGCGTTTTTAGCAAAATTTTCCCAGTTATAACTTACTTGTCTTATATTATTTCTTGTTCCAAGACAAAATACCAAGTCAGCATTTTGAAGTGCGAAATTACCTGCTCTTTGACCTATAGTCCCAATTCTGCCTATATAATACGGATTATCATTTTCTAAAATATCCATTCCGTTGAATGTAGTAACAACAGGAATTTTTACTTCATTAATTAATTTTCTAAAATTATCAATCTGTCCTGAAAGCCTTATGCCATGTCCTGCAATTATCAGCGGACGTTTTGCATTATTCAATTTTTCAATAACTAAATTGATATTTAAATCAGAGTGATCCTCAGATTGAGGGATAAATTCTTTTAAGTCATCTTCGTCAATAATTGACGCCTGAACATCAATCGGAACATTTATCCAAACAGGTCCAAAACGTCCTGTTGTGGCTTCATATATAGCTTTGTCGATATGATATTTAATTTCATTCGGTTCTTCAACGGTCACCGCATATTTGGTAAGAGGTTTAACAACAGAAATGATATCTACTTCTTGATCACCTAATTGCCGCATCGGGATTTCAGGAAAAGATGTGAGCATAGTACGTCTTTTTACTTGCCCTGAAATGTAAAGGACCGGTACGCTATCTGTCCACTGACCAAAGACTCCGTTCAGGCAGTTTAACCCCCCAGGACCTGTCGTAATATTAACAACACCAAGTTTTTGATTAACACGCGCGTACCCTTCTGCTGCAATAGCACAAGCCTGTTCATGGTGATTTGCGGTATAAGGAATTGCATGCCCTAAACTATCGTTTAAGTGCATAGCTCCGCCGCCTGAAACCATAAAAAAGTGTTCTACCCCGTGTTCTTTTAATCTTTTCGCTATATAGTCTGATAATTTTATTTTAGACATTCTCTCAATTCCTTAACATCTTTTACTACATATTTTGAGTTTTCTTTTAAAGGTTCTTTATCACTTCCATAACCCCAAAGTACCCCAATACCATCAATACCTGCTTTTTTAGATGCTATCATATCACTTAGTGCATCCCCAATCATGACCGTTTGATCTTTTTCAAGATTATAAGAAGAAATTATATTTAATATCATTTCTTCTTTAGTTATTTTTGTTCCAAATTTATCAATTGTATATACATCATTAAAAATTTCATCTAAATGAAATTTTTTCACTATACGCATAGTAGGAATTTTGGGTTTAAAAGTTGCAATATATAGTTTATAACCTTTATTTTTTAAATCACATAACAAATCATAAATTTCATCATACATTATACTAATATCATTTTCGTCATAATCATATATACGTCTAAAATTAAGCATAATATCATTGATTTTATCATCATCAACAAGCTCCGGAGCTATTGTCTGTATAATTTGTCTTAATGGAGGGCCGATAACATCTGAAGTTAATTTTGAATTGTCAATATCATAATTAGCTTCTTTAAAAGCTTTTTCAAAACAGTTTAAAACTTCCTCAGATGAATTTATTAAAGTTCCGTCTAAGTCAAAAATGTAATTTTGATATTTAAGCATATGTTCCGCCTGCTTCTTCGATTAATTTCTTGTATCTTGCTTCTAGCATTTGAAGTCTTGCTTCATCTTCTTTGAATATCATGCCGTAAAATTCACGTTTGTTCTTTAACCACATCAATTCAAAACCTACAGCTTTTAATATACCCTTATCTGCATGCTGGTCATTTAACGCTTTCTGCGCATCAAAAATAATTTTTCTGGTTTCAAATCTTGAAAGATAAGGTAATTTTTTGAAAAATGGTAATGAATGAGCTGAAACTCCACCACCTATAACCAAATCTTTGTTAACAGACATCATTTTTTCTGACATTTGATATGCTATATCATAAATTTGATCTGAATTTATATCTTCTCTTGTTAAACCCATTGAACCTGTCATATCAACTCTGCCCAGAACAACTCCACCTAATTCCATAAACTCGTTAGATGCTATTATATCATTAAGGTTATTAAATCCGGTAATCGTTTCGGTATTAATTAAAAATTTAACATCTTTTCTTTCATCTTCAGGAAATACAAAATGTGTAGCTTTAACATATTTTTTCATTGCATAAGGAGTTTCAATCATAGGAGCAACAATCGCTGCAACACCAATTGTTCTTGCATCATACATATCTTTTATAGCTTCACACCCGCCAATTTTTATTGTTAAATCCAAACCGGCTTTTGTAACTACTTCTTTTAATCTCAACGCTTCTTCTAAGCGAGTTCCTTCTGCTTCAAATTCAGCTTTTATTCCTATAACATGATGATTTTCTCTTAAATCTGTAAGAGCGGAAACCATTTTCTTTTCTAATATATTCATATATTTCTCCTTATTTTACAGCCAATAGGCTTTTGTTATAATCATATAATTTTTTTAATCCATCTTCTATTGTAGTAAATTTAAGTTCAGGATAATTTTCTAATAATTTGAAATTACTCCCTGTATATTCATTATTCATTTCAGGATTATTTATTTTAATTTCAATTTTTTTATTGGATAGAGTTTTTACTATATTTGCGATTTCTAACAAACTAATACTATTTGTCGGAGTAATATTTATTATATTATTAACAGGCATATGCGTAATAAAATACTCAACAATTCTTTGCATATCTTCAACCCATAGATAATCAAAAACAACATTTTGATTAATTTCTATATCTTTACCCAAAATCACTCTATTTATTGCATAACTTGGGAAACGATTTTCCTTTTCTCCATATCCGTAGCAAGCAAATATGTTTAGACAAAGCACATCTTTTCTATCCTTAATTTTTTCTGCTATTAGCATTTTAGACTTGCCATATAAATCTTTTGGTATAACTTTTCCAATTTCATCTTCTCTAACTTTGTGTAACGGTCTTGATTTGTCATACATTGCTCCTGAGCCAAAAAGAATGACTCTGACATCGTCACGCTTATATTTCAAAATATTATCAACCATTGCAAGATTATCTTCTATAGTTGTATCTATATCTTGAATCCCTCTAGCTCCTCCGGTTGAACCACAATGAATTACAAAATCTATATCATATTCTTCAAAATACTTTTTTACAGCCTGTTCATCGATCAAATTTAATTCATAGCTACGCGGAGTTAAAAGAGTATAATTACCTTGTAAATACTTTTTTAAGTTTTTACCTATAAATCCTCCGCTGCCGGTTAATAGAATTTTCATCTATACTATTGCTCCAATTTTTTCATTAACACAAGCATGGATTGTATCACAGATGCGTCCGATTTCTTCTTCGCCCAACGCAGGGAAAGTACCTACCCAGAAGGTATTATTCATAATAAATTCAGTTTTCGGTAATTTTTTATACCATTCTTCAGATAAATCTTTTGAACTTAATAGTTCTGAATTTCCAATTCTAAATTGTACCTGTTCATCATCAGTTATCATAGGTTGTCTTAAAATGTTTCCCGCAAATAATTGACGTGTACCAATTTTATGGTTTTCAAGATATTCAACCATTTCCTGTTTTGTAAATGGTGCATTCTCTTTAACAGATATCAAATATCCAAACCAAGAAGGTTTAACGCCATCTTTTATAACAGGTAAAATTAAATAATCTTTTAAATCCTGCAATTTTTCTGTTAACAATTCTGCATTTCTGCGGCGAATAGCTAAAAATCCGTCAAGCTTTTCAATTTGGGAACAACCCAAAGCCGCTTGCCAGTCAGTAATTTTAAGGTTAAAACCAATATGAGAATACGTGTATTTGTGATCGTATCCATACGGGAGATTACCTAATTGCTGGGTAAATCTTTTTCCGCAAATTCCGTCACGTCCAGGAGGACAACAACAATCCCTTCCCCAATCTCTAAATGACATAATTATTTTATACAATTGAGGGTCGTTTGTAACAACAGCTCCGCCTTCACCCATTGTAAGATGGTGTGCAGGATAGAAACTAAACGTTCCGATATGACCGATTGTACCGATTTTTTTACCTTTATATTCGCCCCCCAAAGCATCGCAGGAATCTTCAATAACCCAAAGGTTATATTTTTCAGCTAAAGCAATAATTTTATCTAAATCATAACTATTACCCAATGTATGAGCTAAAAAAATAGCTTTAGTTTTTGGAGAAATTGCTTCTTCAATTTTATCAGCATCAATATTGTATGTTCCTATTTCGCAATCAACAAAAACAGGAACAAGACCTTGTTGCAAAATAGGGTTTATAGTTGTCGGAAAACCTGCGGCAACAGAGATTACTTCATCTCCTTTTTTAAGCCTGCGTTCACCAAGTTTATGTGAAGTTAAAGCTGATAAGGCTAACAGATTTGCGCTGGAACCTGAATTCGTAGAAAGCGCAAATTTTACGCCTAAATAATTAGCAAATTTTTTCTCAAATTCTTTGTTAAATCTGCCTGCCGTAAGCCACATATCAAGCGAAGCATCAATCATGTTCAATAATTCTTCTTCGCCTAAAAGCTTTCCTGATGGCGGAATATAATCAAATGTTCTCTTTTTGCCAAAAACTTCTTTATAATATTCTTTTACTGCCTCTTTAACCTTGCTGCGTAATTCTTGTTCCATTCTTAATTCCTCTTTGCGTACAATTATACCACGAATAATTATAAAGAAAAATTTTTACGTTGTTTTATTTTTTCAAAAATTGGTTTTCCCGATATTATATAAAACATTCTATGAAGTATTAGAAATATTAGTTGTAAAAGATTAAGTTTCTTTGCTGGTATTTGATATATGTATTTATTTTTAAATCGTTTAATAAAACTCTGTTTTTTCTCTTTTGGATTTTCTAAACACATTTGATGGAGTTCGCGAATACCAAAATTAAAAGTATTTACGTAATATTCTCTTTTGTCATCATTATTTAAGATGTTGCTTAAGTATTCATAAACATGTGGTGACCAATCGTAAAATAAATTTAGTGCAACATAAAATGGTATATCTTCAACTTTTGTTAAATAATCATTATATTTGCTACCAGGGAAAACATTTTTTGCTAATTCAATATTGTCTATTATTTGGAATATTTTCCACCATTCGCTATGTTCATAAGAGCTTAACTTTAAAGCTCTATCTTTATATTTATTAGATGATAATTGATTTGAGGATATCCTGTAATTTGCGATTTTTTCTAAACAATATCCAATTTTATAACCTTTGCAAAGCAACGATAACCATAATGACATATCAAAAAGCATTGTAAATGTCTTATTAATATGAATTTTTTCTAATATTTCTCTTTTGGAAATATTACCAATATATGGCAAAAAGCTAATTTTTTTTATGTATGTTTTTATACAATCTATTTCATCATGTTTAGTTGAAAAATGCTGACGACTGTTAAACCAACTGTTTTTTAAGTCTTTGCCATTTTCATTTATATATTTAATATCACCAAATGCAAAATCAACTTGCGGATTTGTTTCCATATAGTTAACCAAAACTTCTAAGCACTCGGGTAATAATTCATCGTCCGCACATAAAGTCTTTATATATTTGCCTGATGAAGCATTTAGCATTTTTTCAAATAAAATACCTCCGCCTGCTCCCAAATTTACCTTCATATCAATATGCTTAATTCTTTTATCTTGATATGAATGAGCAATTTCACGACAATCGTCAGTGGTTGCATGATTTAATAATATCAATTCCCAATTTTGATAAGTTTGGTTTAAAACAGATTCAATAGAAGTTTTTAAAAATTTTCTATCATTATAATATGGTAAAAATACTGAAACTAAAGGAGTATTATTCATTACGCTTGTCTCCTAAATTTCAATTTTAATCCTAAAAATCTTACAGCTTTATGTTTTCCCTCATTTTTTATAGAAAAAATTTGTTGTATGAATGTAGGTTTATTTTGCTTTTGGATTATTTTATTTGTTTGCAAAATAAGTTCATTTAATGAGTTGTGTATCTGTTGAAATTTATTATTTATATTATTTATGTATTGCTTGTTTTCAATTTGTGTATAGAGTGTAGGATTATATAGATTAAGTGATGGTTGAATTATGTAAGTGTTTTTGTTGTGTATAGCAGGATTATTTTCAAACAGTGACAAATCGTTTTTATTTATGAAATTGCTAAAATTCATCTTATTCTCTCCTAGTAATTTGTACCTAATATATTTAGCAATTTATAAAACATCTTTGATTTTTCATGGTTCAAAGAGGATATTCTTTGTGTTAGTCTTGTTTTTAAGTCTACATCTTCAAGCTCTATATCAAACTCAAAAAGAGTTTTAAGATCACAATTAAATATTTCGGTAAATTTCAACAAAGTTGGTAAACTCGGAAAGCTATGCCCATTCTCAATATATGCAACCTGCCTCTGATCAATATTTATCCTTTTCCCTAATTCTGATTGGGTTAAACCTATAGTTCGACGGTAAGTTCTAATATTGTTTCCAAGCATTTTTTTTACGGTTTCTGCATCCATAATTTGATATTTGTACAACCTTTTTATGTTAAATTTTTATTTAATACCATATTTATGTAGTAATTTACTATAAATAAATGGTAATGTCAATAAAAATACCACTAGTTACTCATAATATTAATTGTTAACATGTTGTATTCTGAGTATGGGGTGTGTTTATGGACGATATAAAAATACTGCTTGGTAAAAGAATTAAAGAGCTACGAAAAGCAAAAAATTGGACACAGGAGTATTTTGCGGAAAAGCTTAATATTGACCAAAGAAGTCTTAGCGCTATTGAGTGCGGCCTAAACTTTCCCACCAAAAATTTTGTTAAAATAGCACAGGTTTTAAATATTGAATTAAAAGAGTTGTTTGACTTTGAACATATTGAAAAAACAGAGGAGAATATGAGATCAGAAGCTAAACATTATATCGAAAAGCTTGATTTTCATGATTTGAAAATTGTTTTTAAGCTCTTAAAATCAATGAACTAGAGATTTGTTCATTGATTCTGAATAATCTTCAATTTGTTTCATTGTAAATTTATACATATCAATATCCTGAGCATAAAAATGCTTATACCAATCTACAGTATTTTTAATAGCTTCTTGAGCAGTAAGTGTAGGAGTCCAGCCTAGAATATTTTTTCTTAGGATTAAAACATTGAAATTTAAATTATAAATCCTACAATTATTAATCGGGATTAAAAAATTCAGTAATATTTTCAGTATTTGATACTATATTTTTCTTATAAGCATCATAATCTTTACTTAAATGCCCTAAATCTAAAGCTCGATAACCTGAATTACATAAATCGTAAGCTAATATTGTTGCCGTTGGACCAAGTATGAGCATTATAATCTTATTTTTATTTTCTTCAGTTTTTATTTGATTTAAAATTTTATCATAATATTTATAAGCATTAATTGTAGGAGCATATATATAATTAATTGATGACGCATTGTCATATATATTATAATTAATATTATTAAAAACCCTATCGCCACAAACAATAACTATATCTTTTTTATCCCATATTTTTCTAAATTCAGAATAGTAATTATCATAATTAAAGCCATTAGCACCCTTATTTATATATGGAAACGAAATATCAACACGATAATATATTTGTTTATCTGATAATAAATCCAATAGCATTGGGGTATACTTACCATAAAAAACTCTGTCATATTTTTTTACATAATACTGAACCTTTTCATATGACATAAATAAATTTGGTATACCTAACATTAAATTTTCATTGTTTGATTTTAAAACTTCCTTTAGTCTGTTAGACAAGTTTTCATCATATTCTTGAAATGGTATTCCATTCCCAAATATTAAATTAACCTCTCCATCTCCAAATCTTGAAAAAGAGCGATTAGACATAATTAACTCATTTATTGCTTGTAAATTATCATTTACTATGTTTATACTTTTTAAATTATTTAAATCTTCAGTAATTTCATATTTTATATGATCAAGTGAATAATGTATATTTTGTATTTCATTATCTAAAACGTTATACACATTTTTAGTATTATTAAATATTTCTTTTAAATTATATCGGCATAAATATCTAATGTTATTTATTAAAGTTTTCAAAGCTTTCATTTATAAAAACTACCTCCTTATTACTTATCATATTTAAATTACAATATTTTATTCAACAATGAAATTACATTATCGGCAGAAATCATGTTTATATCGCAACTACATTCTTCTCCTACTTCATGATGTTCATTTATATATTCATTTATATTATCCGGATAAATGTAATGTATATAATTTTGGTTTACATAAGGCTGAAATCTGTTCATATACGAACCATTTGATATGCATATAGTTTTTACACCTGCAATTTTTGCAATATGTACAGTGCCGGTTTCATTTGTTATAAGCATTTTTGCATATCGCAGGTAAATCGGAAATTCAGAAATAGAAATTTTTCCCGCAAGATTTATAACATTTTCTTTATTAGCGACCTTACGAATAATTTCTTCCGCTCCGGCTATTTCATATTCAGAACCAATTATACCAACTTTATATTTTAGGACTTCGGTTATATAATCAATAACTTTGATAAAATTATTTTCATCCCATGTTCTTAATTTTGCACCAGAAAAAGGTCCTACAAGAATAAAATCTGATCTTAAATCTAACGGAGAAATCAATAGCTCATCTTTTGTGTTTTTCGGGATATTTTCTCCTAAAACCTGCTCAAAAAATAACCTGTATCGCTCCTGTTCAAAAATAATATCGTTACCTGTACTTATCAAATCAGTATAATATTTATAATACTTTTTCTCATACTTATTAATTTTATCAAGACGATTATGCCCATATATTTTTTTTGCTTTAACTCTTTTTATTACTTGAATATCTATATCATTACTGCCTATACCGTAAATCGGGCTTATAACATCATCTGCCTTGATTTTAGTAAATATTTTTAATACCTCCGGATCTAATGAACATGGAATCCATATAAATTCATCTACATACTTACCATCATATTTTTCAGCAAATTTTGCAAATTCAACCCTTCCGGCAAATATAATTTTGTAATTTCTGTATTTTTTACTGTATCTTACATATTTAAGAAACTTTCGCATTAAAATGTAATCACCAATACCATCAAAACGGCATATCAACAAAACTTTTCTTTTTAATGTTATTGAAATTTTTAATCCAAAAATCTTTATTTTTTTTCTTCTTATATTATTTTTGTATTCGGTTGTTATGGAAAATATTGAATTCAGAATCTTTGAAGGGTCAATTCTCTCTTGTTTCATACTAATACCTATTCAATAATAGTTGAATTATGTAATGAAAAACATTACTTGTCAATATAATGAGGTAATGTTATTCACTGTTATACTGAATTCTATTTTCTCATATTATAAAGCAACGGGATGATATAAATGAACAGACAGGAAATAGGGAAAAAGATAAAATTTTATAGACAAATATCAAATTTAACTCAAGAACAACTTGCTGAAAAAGTAGGAATACACGAAAAACAAATATCTAGAATTGAATCAGGAATTCATTTCCCTACATTTGACAATTTAATTAAAATTATGAATGCTCTGAATATAGAATTTAAGGATCTGGATTTAAGTAACGAATCCAAAAACGCGGTCAAAGAAAAATTGATTAAAATAATAAAATCATTAAAAGATCAGGATGCAAAACTTTTTCTCGCAATAATTGAAGATATAAAGAAATATCGAAATTAATTATTTTTTTGTTTCAAAATCTTCAATTTGTTTCATTGTAAATTTATACATATCAATATCCTGAGCATAAAAATGCTTATACCAATCTACAGTATTTTTAATAGCTTCTTGAGCAGTAAGTGTAGGAGTCCAGCCTAGAATTTTTTTCGCTTTTTCAATATTTAACATCAATAAACCTGCTTCGTGCAACGGACTTTTTTCTCCTACAACAACTTTACCTTTACCATAAAAATCACAAACCATTTTGGAAACTTGTGCAACCGTTAGAACACTATCTTCATTTGGCCCAAAATTAAATCCGTCAGCATATTTTTTACCTTCTTCTAACAATTTTTGACCCAATAACAAGTACCCCGATAATGGTTCAAGTACGTGTTGCCATGGACGAACAGCTATAGGATTGCGAATTTCAATATCAATACCATTATTTATAGAGCGAACGCAATCAGGAATTAACCTGTCTAATGCCCAGTCTCCGCCACCGATAACATTACCCGCACGAGCAGTTGCCATTGCCATTGTTCCTTCCTCTTGCAAAAAAGAACGCCTAAATGATGAGGATAATATTTCAACACAACCCTTTGAAGATGAGTACATGTCATACCCACCCATAGGTTCATCCTCTCTATATCCGCGATGAATCTCTTTATTTTCATAGCATTTATCCGTAGTAACATTTACAAAAGCTTTAACAGAAGAACAATGCCTAGCCGTTTCAAGCACATTCAAAGATCCAATTACATTTGTTTTGTATGTTAAAACCGGTTCTTTATATGACAATCTGACTAAAGGTTGAGCAGCCAGATGAAAAACAATTTCAGGCCGAAATTCTTTAAAAACTTCTTCTAAATGTTTTTCATTCAATATATTTCCAAATTCATTTCGGCAATGACCGTAAATTTGTAATTCTTCAAACATTGAAGGTGTAGTATTTGGTTCTAATGAATACCCCAAAACTTCTGCGCCTAAAAATTTCAACCATAATGTTAACCAGCTTCCTTTAAAACCAGTATGCCCTGTAATTAAAACTTTTTTCCCTTTATAAATATTATTATACATGTTTATATTGACCCTTTATTCCTTTTAACCTTAAATGTAAAAAACATTATGCGAATGTACCTATATACATTATCTCGCTCTATACAAAAAAATAATTTGAAAAAATTATTGATTTTACATTTTATATATTCTATGTAAAAATATAAATTTTTCCCATAAATAGGTATTAAATATTTAAAATAGTTATCATTTTCAAAGGTAAAACCATAAGGTTGATTAAAACAGAAACGATTAATTTGCATTTTTAATAGTGCTTTTTTATGACGCTCATATACTTTCGTAGAAATTGAACCTCTGTTATAAAATTCATTAATGATAGATAAATAATTTACACCAAATACCTTCGCAGTATTGTAACCACCTTTTTTATTGACATATGAATTACCTATAACATATTCGCCATATATGGTTACATTATTTCCTTCTTCAAGAAGTCTTAGTAATATATCTACCTGCGCGAAATTTATATTGGAATATCTGTCAGGATTTTCTAGTGTTTCATACAATTCTTTATTAATACAAAAACCGCCTATCCATGTTATAAAAAAAGAAACTTCAGATAAAAGTTCATCTATATTTTTACATTCTTTTATCCCGCTTGTATTAAAATTTGAATTGGATAGAAAAATTATTTCAGAATGCGCTTCTCTTTCTAAGAAATTCACAAACTTTTCAAGTTCGCCTTCAAAAAAATAAATATTGTCATTATTGAGCTTAAGATATTTACCTTCACCGAGTTTTAAAACTTCAATAAAATTTTTATCTTGTATATCAATTATTTGACGCTTATATATAATTTTGTCAGGATATTTTCCCAAAAATGATAAACATGTGCTTTGGGTTTCATCATCAGAACAATTATCAGAAATAACAATTTGTACTTTGTTTGTATTTTGAAAAATAGGTTCATTTGTTATGTTTTCAAGAGTATTTTGTAAATTTGACGCTCTATTTTTTGTTGGAATACATATTGAAAGTATAGGTTTAGGCATTAACCATCCCTTTCTTTGTCCAAACAGCCCATGGTGCTTGATTATTCTGCCACATATATGTCAAGTCATTTTTATCTTTCAAAGTATCCATTGGACGCCAAAAACCACTATGCTTATAAGCATTTAACTGTTTGTCTTGAGCAAGATTTTCCAAAGGTGCACGTTCAAAAATTGTAGAATCACCGTCTTTTATATAATCAAAAACTTCAGGCTGGCATACAAAAAATCCACCATTAATCCAAGATTCTTCTCCTTTGGGTTTCTCCATAAAAGAAGTTATCATATTATCATCTTTGATAACCAAAGCTCCAAATCTTCCTTGAAGTTGAACCGCAGTCATAGTACAAAGTTTCCCTGATGCTTTGTGATTATTTATCAAATCATTAATATTTACATCAGAAACTCCATCTCCGTATGTTAGTAAAAATGGTTCATTTCCGATGTATTCTTGTGCTTTTTTAATACGTCCTCCTGTCATTGTATCTTGGCCGGTATAAAGCATTGTAACTTTCCAAGGTTCAGTTTGCATTCTGTGAATTTCAACAGAATTTGTTGTCATATCAACAGTTATATCAGAATACTGCTGATAATAATGAACAAAATAATCTTTTATAATATGTGATTTATAACCTGTGAGAATTACAAAATCATTAAATCCATAATAAGAATATATTTTCATTATATGCCATAAAATCGGCTTACCACCAATTTCAACCATAGGCTTCGGAACTATTTTAGTTTCTTCTGATAATCTAGTACCTAAACCGCCGGCTAATATTACGACTTTCATTATTTACTCCTTATATTCTTAATTCCACAAATATGCTAACACAAAAATACTACATTCTTATAAAATTAGTAAAAATCGTTTCTTCATTTTTTGGTAATTGAACACCTAACTTTTTACCTGCTTCTGAGCATTTTAAATGCCAAGCCATATTACGTGCAAGTATACGCATATTTTGTAAGCCTTCTTTATCTTCCAAGACTTGTTCAGAACTCGCACCATGCACCATATTCCAATATCTACCAGATATCATAGGCATTTGAGTTATTGCAAAATATTTATTCAACTGATCTAATGCAGCAGTAGTTCCGGCACGTCTTGCGCTCACAATAGAAGCACCTGGTTTATGCATAAAAATATCCCCTCTTCCTGATTGAAATGCTGTAAAAAATGCCCTATCTAAGAAAGCCGTAATTCCACCGCAAGCAGAACCATAATGAACCGGTGAGCCAAATATAAATCCATCAAAATCTTTGGCATAATTTAAAAAGTCATTTACTTTATCATTTATAATACATTTCCCAATTTTTGAACATGCATAACAAGCTCTGCAAGCACTAACAGGCTCAGTACCTATCTGATAAATTTCCGAATCTATACCTTCTTCTTTTAATGTTTTTGATATTTCTTCTAAGGCCGTGTATGTGCATCCGTTTTTATGAGGTGAACCATTAAATAATAAAACTTTCATGTCTCTCCTTTTATTTTAAATAATTTTTAAATAATTACATAATTCATTTTAATATAATCAAGCAATATTGCAATAAACCATTTAAAATGATAAGATTTTATTATGGAGAAAAAATCATCTGTAATAGTATTAGCAGGGTATTTTTATATATTATTGCCAATATTAATATTTTTTGCAGGATATTGTAATATATTAACTTCATTTATTGGTATTTTAATGATTTGTATTTTTGGATTATTACTTTGCAAAAATACTCCACAATTATGGATCCCATCAAACAGAAAAGAATGGGCATTAATTATGCTTATTTTGATAATAAGTTTAGTATGGGTATATTCATCAGGGATAGGAGCTTTAGTATTTCAAAATCTTGATCACAATTGTCGAAATCCTATATTCGAGCATTTAGTCGAAAATACTTGGCCTGTATTGAGTGCAGATAAACAATATATATTGACTTATTATATTGGTTTTTGGTTACCGTCAGCTTTGATTGGAAAAATTTTTAATAGTATTCAAATAGGATATTATTTTCAAATTATTTGGGCAACATTTGGAGTTTTTCTAACTTTTTATTATATTTTAGCATCATTAAAGAAAAAAGTTTTATGGCCGGTTTTTCTATTCATATTTTTTAGCGGAATGGATTTACTTGGCAGTTTACAATTATACGGATTTAGATCTTTTGAGCCATTTGAAATTACAAAACATTTAGAATGGTATTATCCTGGGTATCAATTTTCAAGTTTTACAACACAGTTGTATTGGGTATTTAACCAAGCCATTCCTGCGTGGGTAATAACATTATTGTTATTCCATCAAAAAGATAGTAAAAATATAATATTTTTATATTCATGTATGTTTTTATTCAGTACAATACCAGCTATAGGGATATTTCCTTTTGTAATTTATTGGAGTTTCAAAAATAATATTAATTCTATTTTTACTTTACAAAATTTTCTTGGCGGATCTTTTATTTTAATGGTTAGTTATACTTATTTGTCAAATAATATTGCCGGAGGGCATATAACTTTTCAATTTATTTCTGCATCTGCTTTTATGTGGTGGTTTATATTATTTTTTATGTTAGAAATTGGCTTCTATATTTTATATATAATACGGTATTGTTGTAAAGAAATTTTGTTATATATATGTTTATTCTGTTTTTTAGTTTATCCGTTTATTCATATAGGTTATAGTGATGATTTTTGTATGAGAGCTACAATTCCAGCTCTTATAATTATATTTATTTTAATTACTCAAACTATTGGAAATAGTGAATTTTATAAAAATAAACTTAATTTGTCGATACTAATATTTTTATTATTTATAGGAAGTTTTACCCCTATGCATGAAATTACACGAACAGTAATTATGACTTCTCATGGGATAACAAAAGCAAAAGCTGATTTAGGATTTGAAAACTTTTTTGGATATACAAAAAATAGTAAATTTTTGAAGTATTTTGGGAAAAATAACTATTAAAAATTTATTTTTTCTTTAACTATAACAAGCGGTTTTTTATTTACCCTAGTATATATAGCTCCTATATATTCTCCAAGAATTCCAAGACAAAATAACTGTACAGAGCCTAAAAATAAAATACTTAATATTATTGGTGCAACACCAAATGAAAAAAGTTTCCAATTAAAAAGTTTCCATAGTAAATAAAATATGGATATCAAAAATGTAATAGCCGACATAATAAATCCGGTAAACGCCATAAATCTTAAAGGCATTTTTGAAAATTTAGTAATTCCTAACATTGCAAGCGAATATAGAGTATAAAAATTGTTACAAGAAATACCTCTTTTCCTTGTAGGTTGGTTATATTCAACGTAATCTCTTTTAAAACCTATTTCACATAATAAACCTCGATAATATGGATCCGGATCATCTATTTTTTTTAAGTTATCGATAATTTTTTTATCCACCAATCCAGAACCGGTACAATTAGGAGCTAGTTCAACTCCATTATCAACTAATTTATTTAACACTTCATAATAAAGTTTTCTCAAATTATACATTATGAAATTTTCTTCACTTGATTTTTTCTTAAGTAAAACAAGCTGATTACCTTCTTCCCATTTTTGAATCAATTTTGGTATGAGTTCAGGAGGATCTTGTAAATCAGATGCGATTAAAATAACTGCATCAGCATCAGAATTTATAACTCCAAAAAGTGGAGATGCATTTTGTCCAAAATTTCTTGAATTTAAAATTACCTTAATTCTTTTGTCTTTTGACGCTAATTCTCGTAATTTTTCTTCAGTATTATCTGTCGAACCATTATCTAAAAGGATGTAGTCAAAAATATATTTATCTTCAAATTTTTTCCATTGTTCATTTACGCGTTTATATAATTCATCAAGATTTTTTTCTTCATTAAAACAACTTGATACAATACTTATTTTTTTCATATAAGTACTATAACATAATTTTTATCCATATATTAAAATGTAAATATTTTGAAAAAATATATTTTTTGTTTAATATTTTTAATTATGAAATATGAAAAATTTGTAAAGTTTTTATTAGTAGGAGGTTTAAATACATTATTTGGGTACAGTATATTTGCATTGTGTATATATATAAATTTCCACTACACTTTAGCCGTATTAATTTCAACAATTTTGGGAGTTATTTTTAATTTTAAAACTATTGGGAATATTGTCTTTAAAAATAATAATAATAAACTTTTATGGAAATTTGTTTGCGTGTATATAATAACATATTTAATTTCTGTAGGATTTTTAAAATTATGTTTAATATGTGGTTTTATAAACATGTATATAAACAGTATTATTCTTATAATTCCTAATTCTTTAATTACATACACATTAATGAAAAAATTCGTATTTAGTTAATTTTTCTTTACAAAATGTCAATTCACATAAAAAATAAGTTTTTAAATATCTAAGGGATATTACTTACGGTATTTTACCGCAAATTCGGGGATAAATATGACAGATAGAAGTATTAAAATTGATTTTGGTACAGATTATGCATTAGAATTTAAAAACAAATGGGAAAAAAATGTTAATAATACAAAACAAGCATTAGAAAGTAATGGAATAAGTATATTCACTCAAAAACAAATTCCTCAACTTGAAACTAAACACTCTAAAGAAAATAAAAATACTGAAATCAAAAAAAATAAAAAATTTGAAAAATCTTTTTCTAAAATTAAAGATTCTACACACGTTTTAAATAAAAGTTATTCAAATGCTTTAACATTTAACAATACACCTTCAACTCTTGATGATGAAACAAAAAAAACTCGCCAAAATGCTGAATTCTCAGAATTTTTTAACAATATTGAAGAAACAGATAAAGGTCAAGATGAAAATGACAAAACAGTAGATTTTATGAAACAAGATTTTCAAAAAGGTTTTCATTCCAGCGGAGAGATTACTACTTTATATGAAAAAGACAATGAACACAATTCCATTTCTTTAAGTGCAAGCTCTTTTAATACTTATAAATCTAAAAATGAGAAATTATCAACCGCTTTTGGCGGTTCATATGAATATGAAAAAGAAAGAACCGCTGATAATAGTGAAAATATAAAAAAGAACGTTAATGCATATATTATGGCAAAATATGATAGCAATAAATTTATTGTTGCCGGCGGAGGAAGCGCAAATATTTATGATAAAGATACCCAATTATATACCATAAATGCAGGAGCTATGCATAAAGATTCGAATATAGCTTTAACCATGAAACGTCAAATTGTTAAAACAAATAATGGAATTGAAAATGAAACGAATCTTAAATTGACATTAGTTAACAATGATACTGATGTTAACAAAGAACAAAATATTGAAGAATCAAACACTATTGACAATGAAGCATATAATGAAATACACCAAGATTTAGACAAAATGAAATCTATTTTAGATAAAAATATCAACAAAAACGGTTTGGGAGTTGATTTAGAATTAAATACATCTTCCAGTTCTGATGAATATGGTGTTACAGTTCAATATTCACGAGTTTTAAAAAAAACAACGTGTAAATCTGATAAAAAATTTTCTATAACCCCATTTGCAGGTGTTTACGATGCTCACCCAAATACAGATGAAGCTTTTAAATTTTCCACAGGAGTTCTTGGAGAATACACATTAAAAAAAAGTAACGGATTAAATATTGATGCAACATTATATGCTATAAACAACAGAACAGTTCAATCAGGGAACAGACCAATAAATTCATTTATGATTTCACTTGATGCAAATGCTAAAAAAGGAAAATGGAACACAAATTTAAATACAGGTTATATCAATACAAACAATAATATTAAATTATCTTACATAAGTACAGAAATTGAACGAAGAACAGAAAAAACATCTATTTGCTTTAATAGTACAATTACACATTCAAATATGTATGGAGAAGCTAATGATGATTTACAAATAGGTGTCAAATACTCTTATAATTTCTAATCAAAAAAAAGAGCTTTTATTAAAGCTCTTTTTTAACATCTTCCACAATAAGTTCTTTCTTTAAACGATATCTTGTTAAAAGTTCATCCATCATAACTCTGTCATTAAATTCTTTATTCGCACCGTAATTTAAAACTTTCATATCGGAATTACCATAAAAACTTGCAATCTTTTCTCCATATCCGCCGTTCAATATTCCATTTTCGAGCGTAATAACAATATCGTGGTCTCGTTTTAAATTTTTAAGAAGTTCTTTATCAATTCCGGAAATAAATATCGGATTAATTATTGTAGCATTAATTCCTAATTGAGATTTTAATTCTTCTTTAACTTCAATACCCAATGAGAAGAAATCTCCTAATGCAAAAATAGCAACATTCGATCCTTTTTCAACAATTTTTGATTTGTTTAAAAGTGAATAATCTGTATTATCTTCCATTCCGGATTTACGAAATTCAACATATGGGACTCTTATTGCGACAGGATATTTATTTTGTTCAACTGACCAATCAAGCATTTTCATATATTCTTCTTTACAAGTCGGTGCAAGATATACAATATTTGGAATATTTGAAATAAGAGGTATATCAAATAATCCTAAATGAGTAGCATCAGCACTGTTAATTCCTCCCCAGTATACTAAAATTGTTGCCGGAGAATTATTTAAGGCTAAATCTTGTGATAATTGATCATAAGTTCTCTGAATAAATGAACTGTGAACAGCCCAAATCGGCTTTGCACCGTTTTTAGCAAGTCCTGAAATATAAGCACAAGCATGTTGTTCAGCGATTCCGACATCTGTATAGTTTTCACCTAAAGCATCTCTAAATTCTTTATTCCACCCAAAAACTCCTGGAGTGGCAGCATTCACAGCTATAACCCGAGAATCTTTTTTTACTTTTTCTAAAATATAATTATTAGTCAAAGTTTCGTAACATTCAGGCATTTCTGTCTGAATTGATTTTTCTTCCAAAAGTCCCGGCATTGACCAATGCCCCCATTCTTTATTTTCTACCGCAGGATCAAACCCTTTCCCTTTTAATGTATGTATATGAACAACTATTGGATGATTAATGTCTTTAACTTTTTGGAATGTTTCTATTAAAGTTTGAATATCATTACCTTTTTCTACATATAAATAATCAAATCCAAATGCTTTAAACCAATTATTTTCACAAGTACCGCTTGATTCTCTTAATTCTTTAAGATTTCTATATAGCCCGCCTTGATTTTCAGCTATAGACATTTCGTTGTCATTTACAATTATAATAAAGTTAGAACCCAGCACAGAAGCATTATTAAATCCTTCAAAAGCTTCGCCTCCAGATAAAGAACCATCTCCTATTAACGCAATTACATTATATTTTTCATTATTCAAATCGCGCGCTTTTGCAAGTCCTGTTGCCAAACTTACAGATGTTGAAGTATGACCAATCATAAATGTATCATGAGCACTTTCTTCATAATTGAAATAGCCTGATATCTCAGGGTGCTCAATAGGAGAAGTAAAACCTTCTTTCCTGCCGGTTAACATTTTGTGCGGATAACACTGGTGTGATACATCAAATACAAATTTATCTTTCGGAGAATTAAATACATAATGAAGCGCAATTGTCGCTTCTGTGACCCCAAGACCGGGACCTAAATGTCCTCCAATAAGATTTACTCTGTTTAATATACCTTTCCTAATATCACCAGCAAGAATATTCATCTCATCTATTGAAAGCTTTTTAACATCCTCTGGAGAATTAATTTTATTAAGAACAGTTGTTTTTAAAATACTCATATTATATTTCTCCTATTAAACGATATATGGTATATTAATAATATAAGATTTGTTTTTAAGTCAAGAAAAATATTATTATTTAAATTGTAAATTATTGTTACAAATATTATTAAAATACTAAAGTTATTTTATATACATTCCGATATTTATACTGTTAGTTAAAAAACAGTATTAAGGAGTGTAGAAAATGTCTGACAAAAAGATTATGGATGTAGAAGATTTGATGATTGATTATGCTGAAATGACAAGTTTTGATTTCGGCTCATTATCAAACGAAGAAATGGCAACATTAAATAGAATTACGAACAAAGAGTATATGAAAAAGCCTATTCCGTTTAAATACGGTAACTTCAAACTGACGGATTTCTTTCACGAGTTGTTATCCGATAGAAGTGAATAGCTGAAGATTTTGGAGATATGTAAAATGGATAATGAAAAAATGTTATTCGAAAAAGGATGTTTTTTACCAAGTTGGTTTGATGGTAGCGAACAGAAAGAAGAAATGCCGATATTAAAAATTCACACTGTGCGTAATAAAGATCTAAAAACATTACTTTCCGAACTGGATGAAATAAATGAGCACATCCGTAATGTTCGCGAGAGGAGTTGGAATTTAGCAAAACTTGCTTATTTTCATAATAACAATTTTGCAAACGAATAACGACTACCAGACACTACACAATTTTAAGCCATAACGATTGTTATGGCTTTTTGTTATGGTTTATAATAAACTTCATTTAATTTATCTAAAATTGCATTTATAAACATCAAATTACTTGAACTATAAAATTTATTTTCTCTGTGAAAATCCGGATCAATTACTGAAATATCTTCAAATTTGCTTATCCATTTATCTGAAACATCTAAAACATAAGCATATGGTAAAATTTCATAAAAATAATTCGGATTTTTTTCTACAAACATTTCTATTTCATTTTTCTTTGCAACTTCAATAAATCTTTTTAATCCTAATAATTTGCCTAAAAGTTTATTACCAAGCCCGGTTCGTTTTGGCAGTTGATAAGTACAAACACCTGAAATTATAATACAAATTAAGTTATAAAAATTTATTCCCTGATAAAATATGCTTAAAATTATCAATACAAACATATGTACAAGCATTAAAATCAACAATGAATTGTTTATGGTTTCTTTGAAAAACAATAATTCTTTTTTTCTATTTAAATTTTTCATTATTTTATTAGATGTGTCATATAAAATATAAGACCTTTGTAAATCTTCTTTTGTCATTAAATCTTCACCAAAAGGGAAAAGAGCATTCATAATTTTTTTTTCTTCATAACTTAAACCCAAAGGGGAATCCTCTTTGCGTTCGATTATATATGAATCTTTTTCTTCTTTAATTTCAATAAAACCTTTTGAAGCTAAATAAATAACAAGCCCTGAAATACCTTTTAAAGAAACTTTTCCTTTGTACGCAAGCTCTGCTTCAGCAGGATTAAGATTATTTGGCGGATAAAAATTTACAACAGGAATTACAATATCATCTTTCCCATACTTGTGCCAAATTAAAAAATTTATCAATGTCAAAATACTAATTATAGAATAAATAGTAAAATCATTGAGTTTTGTATGAGCCGCAGTATTGTGGGAAATTCTTGAAACAACAGGAAGTTTTTCAGCAAATCCTGCTGAAGAAATTATAAATAAACTAAATATAATTATTAGAAATTTTTTCATAATATTGTCTGCTACCAGGAGCCTCCGCCTCCGCCG
>JAGAXG010000041.1 GCA_017941035.1 bacterium
AACTCGCTATCGCTCAAACAAATTCCGCTCTGAATCTGTGTCGTGTTACAATGATTGCTCACTACGCAAAGGTCGAAGATGTAAATTTACTATCTTTCTTTCCGACCTTCACGGAGCGAACAATAAATGTTTTGCTCTGCAGATTCAAAGCGAGCGTTGTTTGAGCGTCAGCGAGTTAGCGAGCATTAGGCAGAGCAATTACAATTTATTAGTGAGCGTAGTTCAGGTCGGCGCTTTAGCCGGTTTTGGTGCCAAAACCGGTCCCGTCCGGATAGGACCCGTCGGAGACGGATAAACTTTTTTGAAAAATAGTATTAAATATTCTCATAATATTTATTATGTAATTTTATGTGTTCACATATGTTAACTGATAAGGAAATTATGGTTAGATTTTTGTTATTTTGTATATTTTCTTCCTAACAGTTCATCGGGCATGAATTGCTGTTTAATATCAGGTGCATCATGAGTGTATATATAACCAACTCCAAAACCATATTTTTGTGCGTCTTTGTAATGCGAATCACGTAAATGCATTGGAGGAGGAAAATCTCTTCCTGATTCAATATCAGATATAGCTTCATCTATTGCCATAATGGTCTCATTAGATTTCGGGGCACGAGCAACATAAATTACTGCCTGTGCTAAAGGTATTCTTGCTTCAGGAAATCCCAATAATTCAACAGCTTTATAAGCATTAATCGCCACATTTAGAGCATTAGGATCTGCATTGCCGACATCTTCTGCCGAACACACAATCAAACGCCTTGCTATAAATCTGGGGTCTTCCCCTGCCTTTATCATTTTTGCGAGATAATAAATTGCTGCATCCGCATCTGAACCTCTTAAACTCTTTTGAAATGCAGAAGCACAGTCATAATGTTCCTCTATAGAGTATCTTGTATTTCTTTGTTGGCAGATTTCCTCAATAGTTTTGACTGAAAGGTATCTTTTCCCTTCTTTTAAATCACTGGCAAAATATGCGTTTTCAACAATATTGAGTGCATATCTCGCATCCCCGCGGGCAAGATTTATTATAAAATCTAAAACCCCGCTTTCACAATCCATCTGTGAATAATTCGTTGCAAGATATTGAAACCCTTTTTTAATAATAGATGCCATACTATTATCATCAATAGAGTTTAATCTTATAACTTGAACTCTTGATAAAAGCGCAGGAACAACTTGAAAAGAAGGATTTTCTGTTGTAGAACCGATTAAAAATAATGTTCCGTTTTCCAAATGAGGCAATAATGCGTCTTGCTGAGTCTTTGAATAACGATGAATTTCGTCTATAAATAGAATTGTTTTTTGCCCCGCTCTAAGTGCTTCCTTTGCTTTATCAACAGCTTCTTTAATATCTTTTACCCCTGATGTTACTGCCGAAATTTCTATAAAATTTGCATTAGTTTTTGTTGCTATTAATCTTGCCAAAGTAGTTTTCCCGCATCCTGGAGTCCCCCAAAAAATCAATGAAAACAACCTGTTTGTTTTTAAAAGGTTTAAAATAGGGCTATTATGCGAAATTACATTACTTTGACCTAAAAAATCATCAATGGTTTTTGGACGCAAAATTTCAGCCAATGGAATTTGTTTATTTTGATTTTCAAGTTCCGTAAATAAATTGTTCATAGTATAATTATATCATAGAAGTAATAGTGACGAGTGGAAAAGTGAACAGACTTTTACAAATAATAATCATTATAACATTTATATTACTGACAGTTATCTTTTTTGTATTCAAAAAAATGCCGTCTGATAATGAAGTCGTTTTTTGGACACTTCAAATGAGTGATTTCTCCCCGTATATAAACAGTGTTATATCAGAATTTGAAAAACAAAATCCTAAAATTAAGATTAAATGGGTTGATGTTCCTTTTTCTGAGGGAGAAAAGAGAACTCTTGCTTCTGTATTAAGTGATAATCCGCCGGATTTAGTGAATCTCAATCCAGATTTTTCTGCCGTATTGGCACATAAAGGCGCATTACAAGAAATTTCATATAATGATTTAAAACAATTTAATAGAGAAATAATAAATTCTTTGGAGATTGATAGCAAATATTACTCGATTCCTTGGTATGCAACAAGCGCAATTACTATTTATAACAAGGATTTGATAAAAAATGTTCCGCAAACTTATGATGAGACTTTCAAACTCGCAAAGCAAGTTCGAAAACAAGGTGCATACATAATGCTTCCAAATATTACCGAAAATGATGCTATGCTCAAAATTTTAAATAAATATTATTCTAATGATTCTGAATATGTGTTTAATATGTTTAAAAATTTATATGAAAAAGATTTAATACCTAAAGAAACATTAACAATAACTCTGCAAGAAGCTTTAGAAAAATATATGTCAGGAAATATTGCAATAATAGGCGCAGGTGCAAATTTTCTAAATATGATTAAAGAGAATGCTCCTTTAACTTATGAAAAAACAGATATAGCTCCACAGTTAAAAGGTAAACTCGGGCAAAATGATTTTTCTTTGATGAATTTTGTTATCCCTTTGCGCGCAAAACATAAACAAGATGCATTGAAATTCGCACTATTTTTAACAAATGATAAAAATCAATTGGAACTTGCAAAATTAACGAATGTCCTTGCAGTTAATAAAAAAACACTTCAAAATGATTTTTATAAAAATTATGATGGAGATGATTTAATGGCGAAAGCTCGTGTTATTAGTGCTGAACAATTAAATAAGTTGCAACCTGTATTCAAAACAAAAAGAAATCAGAAAGATATAAATAATTTAGTTAATAATGCTGTTCAAAGTGTTTTACTAAATAAAAATACAACGAAAAATATTCTAAATGATTTAGAAAAAAGTATTAAAATTATAGAGGAGAAATAAATGAAAGCTGTTATTTTTGATAAAGAATTAAAACTTGTAAATGATTATGAAAAACCAATTCCTAAAACAGGAGAAGCTCTTGTTAGAGTTACGTTAGCAGGTATTTGTAATACAGATTACGAAATTACAAAAGGTTATATGGGATATGTTGGGGTTTTAGGTCATGAGGCTGTCGGAGTTGTTGAAGATGTAAATTCTGATGATAAATCTTTAATAGGGAAAAGGGTTGTCCCTGAAATAAGCTATGGATGTAAAGACTCCGCTTGTCCTTGGTGTGCAGAAAAAAATTATCGCCATTGTCCTGATAGGCATACTTTGGGTATTTGGAGAAAAGACGGTGTGTTTGCTCAATATTTTACAATGCCGGTTGAAGTGTTATTTGAAGTCCCTGATAATGTTCCAGATAAACAGGCTGTATTTGTTGAACCGCTTGCAGCTGCTCTGGAAATTAACGAACAATTACATATTAAACCTATGGACAAAGTTGTTGTTCTCGGGGATGGAAAATTAGGTTTAATCACTGCACTTGCACTAAATTCGCAGAATTTAGACGTTACATTGGTTGGAAAACATCAAAATAAACTAGATATAGCAAAAGCTCAAGGGGTAAAAACTGCACTACTTTCTGATTTCCCAATTGAGAAAAAATATGATGTGGTAGTTGAAGCAACAGGTTCAGTTTCAGGATTTGAGACATCTTTAGCATTGACAAGACCACGCGGAGTTTTAGTTTTAAAAAGTACTGTGGCTGCAACAAAAGAATTTAACTTAGCTCCTATAGTTATTGATGAAATTACGGTTCTTGGCTCTCGATGCGGTCAGTTCCCTCCGGCATTAAGACTTTTAGAAAGCGGAAAAGTAGATTTTTCTGCGCTTATATCTGGTGAATACGCAGTTGACAACGCATTAGAGGCTTTTGAAAAAAATAAAGAAAAAGATACTCTGAAAGTTTTATTAACTTTCTAAATATCTTTATAAATAATTACTGCTATTTCTATTTTTTTAAGTTCTTTCAGGTTATTTCTGAGCTTAGAACATCTGTTTTATCATAAATTTCTTCAATTTTATCAAGGAGTAATTCGACAGATGACACAATAGAATATTTAATTTGTTGATTTTCGCTGTAATCAAATTCCATAGCAGAAATAATTGTTTTACACAAATCGCTTGCTTTTTCCGCTATTAAATTAATTTCATTTAATTCTTTTTTTATTACCGTATTTTCTATGATAATTCTCCTATAATAGCAGTATTTTAAACTATAATACAATGTTGAATAAGATATGTCAATATCCTAGTATTATAGGAGAAATGACGAGAGTAAGTGAAAATATTAACGAAAAAATAGGAACTAAAATCAGACTAGAGCGTGTAAAACGTAAATGGTCACAGGAAAAATTGGCAGAATTGGCTGATATAAATAAAAATTCTGTTAGCTCGATTGAACGGGCTGAATGGTCGGCATCAATAGAAACAATCGCCAAAATAGCTGAAGCGTTCGGAATGGAATTGCCTGATCTTGTAAATGTTTCAAAGGTTGAGATTTAGTTATTCTTTCAAAATCTTTTCAAATTTATCAAGATTATCTATGATTTCTTGAGGATTTTGATCTGATTCTATATCTTTAACGGTGTTCATATCAGCTTTAGCACGAACTGCAAGTTTAAGAATTTCAGGCAGATTTATTGCCGTTGGTTTTTTGCTTGCGAGATTTTTATAATACGTATCCTCATAATTGTTATTTAAACGCAGTTTCCAGTTATTTGGATTTTTATCATTTCCGCCTTCATTATATGTTTTGTTTATTCCGAAGAAATCTGCGAAAGAGATTTGAATTTTCTTTCCTGAAGCAAAAAGTTCGGCGAATTTTGCTTTAACACGTTCTGAATCATCATTAGCAATTTTTTCGCAGTATTTACTGCTATCGTGTGCCGAATTCAAATACCCTGCAAGATACAAAGGATTCCAAGCTTCGTTATTTTTTATCCAGTCTTTTTTAATCATTTTAATTGCGGGATCAGAATCATGAGAGCCGACAAGAAGCCAATTTTCGCTATTCTGATTATTTTCGCCTTTGGAATATTCTAGAGGTGTTAATCCCGGAATCTTAAATTCTTGATGATATATCCTGTTAAATACAGGTGTTTCAGTGACTAAATCTTCCCATACAGGATTATTTATATCCAATCCATGTTTTTCTAATGTTGGGATAACTATTTTTTCTAGGACTTTTTCATAATTATGATCTGGGTCTATATCAGGCATAGTGCTTACATTTCCTGCTCTTACACCATTTTTTTCATAGATATATGGATCTACAAGCCCAAGAGCATGATCAATTCTTACATTATCAAAGTTTGTGAGGGCTTTATCTAATTTATTTTTTAAATATTCTCCGCCTTGCGCAAGACTTCCGTCTTTGTTAAATAATTTTTTGGGATCAATAACGGGAACATTCCATTTTTGCATACCACCGTCAGGTCCGCCGTATGGGCATCCTATACTGTATCCTTTTAGGAAAATATCCTGATTTGTCCATTCATCCGCAGGCGAAAATCCTACAAGCATATCGCTTATGTATTTAAACCCATAATTTTGTCTTAATAAGGTATTTTCTTTTATTTGTTTATTTAAAATAAATTGTCCAAAATTATATTTTTCAAGCTCTTTTTTTGAACGGCTATTAATTTTAAGGTATCTGTTAATAGCATCCATATTATTATTTTCGATTTCCTGAATAAGATTTCTGTCTATATAATCCCATTTTGTATAATCTTCAGTTCCATAATGATTTGTCAATACATGAAAAAGCCCATATTTCCATATATCATTATTTCTCATGTAATCTTTGTATTCTTCATTTAATTTAAAAGCTTTAAAATTTCCGTCATTATAAGATTTTTTAAAATTTTTGTATGCGATATCCATAAGATATTCATAATTAGCGAAGGCTTCCGGAAAATCTGAATAAGCATAGTTTCGTTTTGAATTAGTGTCCGGATGATTTGTAATTTCTTCTATAATTTCTTTGTCTAGAATATTTGCGTAATCATCTTCTGTTAATTTGTCAAAATCTATAAATAAATAATTGTTAGAGCCTACGGAAGATTCATAAGGAGAAATTCTTCTTGGAGAACTTAATTCTCCTGTCGGTCCTAATTGTATTGAATTAAATCCGTGTAATAATTCAAACGGAATTAATTGAGCAGCAACTTTACCATAAGGTGAACCAGTGCCTATATCATTTTCACTTTGAGGAAATGAAGTTCCATGTACAATCATTGAAACTTCTTTAGTTCCTAAATAATCATACGCTGATTTAATAGTGTTGCTATATTCTTGCTCTTCGTTTTTTTCTAATCTCCTTTTAAATGCAGGAGTTGTAGTATTGAGATTGATTTTTTGTATTTTCATATTATTTTAACCCTATACAATTTTTCACTTTTTGTAGTGCTAAAGCAAATTCTTTTTTAAAATTAGAGCCTTGGTATCCAAATCCCCCTACAATTTGTCCATTACTGTTTATTTCTGTAAATTGAAAATAATCTACAGGAGTTTTATTTATAATTTTTCTCCCTGTAACAAGTTTAATTTGATTAAAACCGTTTGAAAAATTTTGATTTATCCCTATTTTTGCCATGACTAAAACCTTTTTTATATTACTACAAAAATCGTAAATATAAAATTTGCTATTTTTTACTTGCAAGTAAAAAATTTTTAAAGTAATATATCTCAAGATAAAGAGGGTTAAAGTATGAAATACGAGAGCATATTTTCATTATTAGAAAAGACAATGAACACGAACCAGAAAAAAGTTGCACTAGGTATGAAAACTTTATGGGGATGGAATGAACTTACATACAAAGGTTTAAGTCTTTTAGCAGAGCGTCTTGGCGCGTATTTGATAAATGATTTGCAAATTCCAAAAGGTGAAAAACTTGCAATATTATCGGAATCACTTCCTGAATATGGAGTTTGTGTTTTTGGTTCTGTTCTTGCAGGTTTAACTATTGTTCCTTTAGATAACAAATTAACTATTTTTGAATTGACTTCAATACTTTCAAGCTGTGAACCAACAGTTTTGTTGACTTCAAGTAAGAATTACAAAAAAGCTCAAGAATTACAATCAAAAATACCTTCTATTAAACACATAATTTTAATGGAGGCATCAGAGCACGAATGTAAACAAACTCCGAGTTTATATTCAATTCCGGCAAATTATAATGCAAAATGGCGTAGGAGACCGTTAAATGATACTGCATTTATAATATACACCTCAGGAACAACCGGTGCTCCAAAAGGTGTTCAAACGACATATAAAAATATGCTTACTCAAATGTATGATATGAGAAAAGTATTAAAAAGTATGATGCCTAAAAATAAAGAAATGAGACTGCTTTCTATTTTGCCTATGAATCATTTGTTTGAAATGACAGTGGGATTTTTTACAATGTTGAATCACGGTTATTCAGTATACTATACAAGTAGTCTTAAACCAAAGGATACTCTTGATATAATGCAAGAGAAAAAAATAAGATTTATGGTAACAGTACCTGCTTTTTTGAAACTATTGAAATCTTATTTTGAATCTGAAATAGGTAAAAAATCTCAAGTGTATCAATTTATGTATAATTTCAAATATCATTTGGCAAAATTTATGCCTTTTTTCGTTAGGCGATTGATGTTTAGAACTATACACAGATTATATGGCCGTCATTTTTACGGATATATTTCCGGAGGCGCACCTTTAGATCCTATAGTTGGAGCATGGTTCAAAAGAATTGGTGTAAGAATTTTCCAAGGCTATGGTTTATCTGAGACAAGTCCTGTTGTATCAATGTGCAATAATATGAATCAGGATAATATGCGTTCCGTTGGTCCGGTATTGGATTCTTACGACGCAAAAATTGATAATGATACAGGTGAATTATTAGTTAAAGGACCTTCTGTTATGAAAGGATATTATGGACGTCAAGATTTAACTGATGAAGTGCTTGAACAAGACGGCTGGTTTCATACAGGTGATATTGCAGAAATCAGAAAAGGTCTTTTGTATATAACAGGAAGAATTAAAAATATGATTGTTCTTTCAGGAGGTAAAAAAGTTTTCCCTGAAGAAGTTGAGACAGTAATGCAGCAGAGTGATAATTTTGCAGAAGTTTGTGTTGTCGGCATGCCAAAAGCCGGCGGCGAAAAGGACGGATGTGAAGAAATAGTTTCAATTTTTGTTCCGAAAGAAGAATATGCAAATAAGTTTGAAAGTGATGAAGCTTTAGAAAAAGCTATCAAATCTGAAGTAAAAACACTATCAATGCAATTAGCTCCTTACAAACGACCTATAAATATTGTTGTAAGACGCGAAGCGCTTCCGAGAACTGCAACAAGTAAAGTTAAACGCAAAGAAGTTAAAAAGCTTTTGGCAGATTGTATGAAATAAAAAAATAATCAACGACCCGCTATTTTAAACAGCGGGTCGTTATATTATTAGAATGTATTATGTGTTGTGTTACCAGGAGCTTCATATGTTCCTAGACCATGTCTTTTTTTTAATCGTTATTATTCTGATAAATCTACAGGTGGTTTTTCGTACTGGATTTTATTTTTCGCAATATTATCAGAAGAATCACTTTCTACTGTAATATTTTTGTTTCCGGCAGATAAAATATTTACAGTATCTCCAATTAATCCTAGCATGCTATTACCTCCTTTGACATCAACATTTAAATTTTCACAAAAACTAAGATTAATATGGTCTGCGCTATCACTTCCCTTTATTGAAGCATTTTTCATTCCCAATACATTCAATTCATTTCGCCCCAAAGTATGCTTTTCGATAAAAACACTCGCTCCAGTATTCTGCTTAGGGTAGTTTAATTCAGTACCATTCTTTAGGAACACTGTAATTGTTTTACCGTCTGTTTTGTACGATTTTACTTCTTGTTTTTGAAAATTTACTCCTCCTAATTGAAAATTAATAGGTTCTGTCATAATCGTTCTCCTTTTTTAATTAGTACCTCGTGTTGTTTTCACATCACTCACATGTATATAAAGGATTTTTAGTGTTCAAAATTGCATATAATCTGATGTTTTATATGAAAATTTTAAAAAATATTGATATAATAATACTTCTAGTTATTTACAAAACTTAATAAAATTAAAAAGATATGTATATTTAATATCAATATTGTAAAATTTATCAATAAAAAATCTCCTGTTGTTAGTTTAATATTACATATAAAATTATCTGTAAATTATGACATTAAATATCAAAAAACAATTAGGAAAGCGCATTAAAGAACTTAGACTTGCAAGGGGTTATTCGCAGGAACAGTTTGCAGAGAAATTGGGTATTGCTTCTCGTACTTTGTGTGGCATAGAAATAGGAAAAAACTTTCTTAAAGCTGATACGTTAGAGAATATTTTGAATATATTAGAGGTTACTCCTCAGGAATTGTTTTTAATTAATCATCTTCAACCGCAAGAAGTGCTTGTGGATGAAATAATAAATACTGTAAAAGAAATAAAAGATCGTCAGAAAATAGAGACTCTTTACAAAATTGTAAAATCATTTGTTTAAATTTATGTTTGTTGCTAGTATAATAAAGTGTGTTGGATAATATTGACTATAATTGATAGCAATATTTACCCTTGGGATGTAGCACTCTGCCGAACAAAAATGATTAAGTATCACTTTTGCGAGAGGGGTAGCGCACCCGCCGAAACGTAAGTTTCGGTGTATAATAATTATAACGGGATGTAGCACTCTGCCGAACAAAAATGATTAAGTATCATTTTTGCGAGAGGGGTAGCGCACCCGCCGAAACGTAAGTTTCGGTGTATAATAATTATAACGGTATGTAGCACTCTGCCGAACAAAAATGATTAAGTATCATTTTTGTGAGAGGGGTAGCGCACCCGCCGAAACGTAAGTTTCGGTGTATAATAATTGTAACGGGATGTAGCACTCTGCCGAACAAAAATGATTAAGTATCATTTTTG
>JAGAXG010000042.1 GCA_017941035.1 bacterium
AACTCGCTATCGCTCAAACAAATTCCGCTCTGAATCTGTGTCGTGTTACAATGATTGCTCACTACGCAAAGGTCGAAGATGTAAATTTACTATCTTTCTTTCCGACCTTCACGGAGCGAACAATAAATGTTTTGCTCTGCAAATTCAAAGCGAGCGTTGTTTGAGCGTTAGCGAGTTAGCGAGCATTAGGCAGAGCAATTACAATTTATTAGTGAGCGTAGTTCAGGTCGGCGCTTTAGCCGGTTTTGGCGCCAAAACCGGTCCCGTCCGGATAGGACCCGTCGGAGACGGATGTTCTCTTTAACAAAATTATAGATATTTATATTCCAATAACATATATTATGCAATAAGTGCATTTTCTACACTTTATGCTTTTTGCTTATAAGGTTGGTATTTTAGGACTGTTTACAAAAGTTTACAATAGGGGTTGACAAAAATATTTTTGTGATTTATAGTTAAATTGTTAAATGAAGTGTTAAATTTACACTTAATAACAAGGAGGTACAAAATGATTACATTAAACCCGGTAAAAATATCAAGAATTCCTGTTTCTTTCGGAAACAATAAAAATAACGATTCAAAAATTGGACTTATGGCTTTAGATAAGAATTCTAAAAATAAAATAAATTTTGAAAAAGACCTTTTTATAACTAAAAATGCTGATCCGGTACAATCTAATCCTTTAAAAGCTATTGGATACAGTATTATAAAGGCTTATAATATACTATCAACCCCGAAACGTAATACCGAATCTAATTACGTTCACCTGCCATATATGGCATAAACAAATATGAAAGACTTAACTCTTTCATTTACCCCAAATAAACATACATTTACTCTTATTGAACTCCAACAATTTAACTTAATTGCAGGAGTTTTTTTATTGTGTATAATTATAAATATAGAAGGAGAAAAAGTATGAAATTAGCTATTGTTGATGATATTAAAAATATTGAATGTGATGTACTAATTATAAATAAATTTATAGGGAAAGAAACTTCAAATGAACTAATAAACCGGTTTGCTCCAGAAAATTTTAAGGGAGAAAAAGGACAGATTTTTGTTATACATACACAAGATAAAACTCCGGCAAAACAAATTCTTGCAATTGGGCTTGGGAATGAAACTGAAATAAATAACAATATAATAAGAGAAAATGTTGCAAAAGCGATAAAAAAATGTGCACAATTAGAAGCTGGAAAAGTTGCTATTGACTTTGACACAAAATACAACTATGGCGCACCTGCTTTTTTAGGAGCTTCAATTGCAAATTATCACTTTGATAAGTATAAAACAAAAAAAGAAAAACATGTAAAAGAATTATTTTTATCATCAAATGTTGATTTGGAAGCAGTTAGCAAAGCTGAAGTAATTGCAGAAAGTATGAAATTAACAAGAGATTTGTCAAACGAACCGGCACAATTTGCGACTCCGTCAAAACTTGCAGAAATTGCTAAAAGCATTGAAGGAATTGAAACAGAAATTTTAGAGAAAGAAAAATGTGAAGAACTTGGTATGGGAGCATATTTAGCTGTCGCGAGAGGAAGTGTCGAGTCTCCAAAATTTATTCACATGAAATACATACCGCAAAACCCTAAAAAACGTATTGCAATAATAGGCAAAGGATTATGCTTTGATTCAGGAGGTTTAGACATTAAACCTGCGAATTCAATGCTAAACATGAAAGATGATATGTCAGGTTCAGCATGCATACTTGGGGTAATGAAAGCTATTTCTAAAATAAAACCTGATGTTGAAGTCCACGGAATTATTGCATCATGCGAAAACATGCCTTCAGGAAGCTCATATAAGCCCGGAGATATACTTAAAGCAATGAACGGTAAGACTATTGAAGTAGATAATACGGATGCAGAAGGCCGTTTAACTTTGGCAGACGCTTTATGCTATGCATGCGAACTTGATGTGGAAGAGGTAATTGATATTGCGACATTAACAGGCGCTTGTATGGTTGCTTTAGGGTCTATCGCTTCGGGAATTATGGGTAATAATAACGATTTTGTACAAAAAATAATAAAAACAGGCGAAATAGTCGGCGAAAAATACTGGGAGCTACCAATGTGGCAGGAGTATAGAGACAATATGGATAGTGATGTCGCAGATATGAAAAACACCGGAACAAGATATGGCGGAGCATCAGCAGCAGGAATGTTTTTAAAAGAATTTGTATCAGATAATGTTAAATGGGCACATCTTGATGTCGCAGGAACCGCTTTTTTAGATAAACCGCAAAAAGAATTTTCTAAAGGCTCTACAGGTATTGGTGTAAGAACATTGATTAAATATATTATAGGTTAAGTATGTTAAATAAAATAAGAAAATACTTTAGAGATAAAGCATTAGAAAAAAAAGTAAATAAATTAAAAAAATTTGCACTATCTCAAGTCGGCGAAACTTCAACTTCAAAAACATTTGTAGGAGCAGGCACGAGTTTAAAATTGAGCGCTGAAACAACAAAACTTATTGAACAAGTAAAATCAAATGTTGATGATATTGTCAAACAAACAAATGCAGATCCTGAGAAACTCCTTTCATATGTAAAATCTCTGGGGACTTCTGTATATAGAATTCCTAAAGCGACACAGTTATTAACACAAATAGGAGAAGAAGAAGGATTTATAACAGAAAAATTTGGCATTCATGCGCTATGGCTTTCATTTATAACGCATTCAGGGCTAAAATTCAAAACAGAACCTATGATGGTTTTTGGAGATAAAGCGCTTGACAAATATGAAATACTGTATTCTTTTTATAAATGGTATTCGATGAAAACAGGTCTTTCAGGCTTTGATTACAAAACACGAAAGAATTTTAAACTTTATGAATTAAATAGTCAAAGAAAGTTTAGTTTAAACGACATAGTTAATATTCAAGAAGCTATAGCACGCGAAAAAGAGGCAACTAATTATACTCTTGAATATTCTAAATATACAGAAAGTGCAGATAAAATTAAAAACGACGGAAATACCGATATTTAAATTTTATAAAATATTATTTTTTGATATAATGTAGTTTGTAAATAAGGTTAGTTATATTTAGGAAAGGTGGTAAAAAATGAAATTTGTATGTACAGTTTGCGGGTGGTCTACAGAATCAGACAAGATGCCTGAAAGATGTCCTATTTGCGGAGCTACTACTTTTAAAGAAATTGGTGGAGCTGAAAAAGTTTATGCCTGTGAACACAAAGTAGGAGACGGAAAAGTTAATGATAACGAAATTATGGAAGGTTTAAGAGCAAACTTCAGCGGAGAATGCTCTGAAGTAGGTATGTATCTTGCGATGTCCAGAGTTGCAGAAAGAGAAGGTTATCCTGAAATTGCAGAAGCATATAAAAGATACGCATTTGAAGAGGCTGAACATGCGGCTAAATTTGCGGAACTTTTAGGTGAAGTTGTCACAGATTCGACTAAGAAAAACTTAGAACTTAGAGCTGATGCAGAACACGGAGCTTGTGAAGGCAAATTAGCTCTTGCTAAACGTGCAAAAGAATTAGGATTTGATGCAATTCACGATACAGTTCATGAAATGGCTAAAGATGAAGCACGTCATGGATGCGGTTTTGACGGTCTTTTAAAGAGATATTTTTCATAATAATAAGAAATAAATATTTTGTCGATTTAGAGAATAAGTTTTTTTAAACTTATTCTCTAATCCTATATTTATATTATTGCCCTGATTACTATTTTTGTGATAGTATATCGCTATGAACAACAGATTAAAAGTTATATTATTTTCAGTATTTTTATTGATAATTGCAATTTTATCTATTATGGGATTATCAAAAGTCAAAGTAGATGATTTTCACAAAGCAGCAATTGTGTTTGTTGTAGACTCTTCTGCATCTAATCAAAAAGAATTGCCGAAACAAATACAAACTCTTAAACAGCTTTGTTCAATGTTAGACCCTGAAGATCATATCAAAATATTAAGAGTATCAGAATCATCATACATAATTTACGAAGGTTCACCTCAATCAAGTGCAGAAATTCGAAAATCAATGGATAAATTTACTCAATTTGACAGTAAAGAATACGGAACAGCATATGGTTTATCTTTATCCAAAGCATTTAACCACGCTGTTAATATGAAAAAAGAAGGTTATATTCCTGCAGTTGTCGTTATGGGCGACTTAGAAAATGAAGGAGAAGTTTCTAAACAAATTAATTGGAATAATTTGCCTGATGAAGTACAAAAAATTAAAGAACAGACACAAGATTTTACTATGATGTTTCTGTACGCATCTCCTGAAAAACTTGATTTTGTAAAAGAGAAATTATCACCTGTTCTAGGGGAAGATAATTTAATTATAGGAACTGAAACAACAGCTTCAAAATCTTTGAGAAAATTCTTAAATGCTATAGGAAGATAAAAAATGAAAGTACAAATTAAATTTGGGAATGAGATAAAAGAATTTGACGATAAAAACACTATTATTGTTGGGAATACACCTGAGTGCGACTTAATTGTTGAAAATATTCCTTCTACAATTAAAATAACGTATTCATCTAAATATGAAAATTATGTAATTATAAATTCTGACAATGACAAAAATATACTGTTAAATAACAAAACTTTTTCAAAAGCTCTTGCTCCTGAACATTTCACTATTAATATAAAAGGAATTGAAGATGCTTTATTATTTGTTGTTTCAGTTGAAAATGAAACTAATACATCGAATATAAAGGTTAAACGTAAAACTATGAAAGAAACTCAAGATATTTTTACCGGAACTGTTGAAAAAAACAGAATTGCAATAGTTAAAGAAATAGGATATAAAACTCAAGCACTAAAAAATACAATATCATCCTTAGGAAAAACATCGTTTGTTTTAAATATAGCGACATTAATTCTTTCTGTTGTATGCTCTTTTGGGATGACAAACTTTTTATTAGGTTTAAAAGTTGATACTTCAACTTCAGTATTAAATTTAACAACCAATGTCGGATTTTTGGTTTGTATTTCTGCAATAGTTTTAGCTATGGCATTTATTTTAAAACAATCAATATATAATATTTTGGATTTTGATTCTAATAAACGCTACGGCGAAACAAACGGAATACAAAAAGCATTAATGTATATTTCAAGTGGATTTATGTTTGTTGTTTACGCAATTAATCTTTTATATTACAAAGATATTCCGGGATTAAAAGGCGCATCTTTTTTTATTTCGCTGTTATTTGTGGGAGCGCTTGCAACAATTGCGATTGCAAGCGGGCATATTAAATTTCAACTCAAAAATTGTAATTATCAATTGACAAATTGCGAATATAGAGAAGATTTTGAATCTGTTTTAAAAAGTTACAGAAAACTTATTTCACAATATATAAACAGTTTAAGCCAAAACAAGATAGCTTATATCAAAGGTAGCCTTGTAAATAGCCAAATGAAAATGATTATGGAAATGTTTATTGGTTTAATTACAGCACCTTTCTTAGCTTATGGTGTTTCAAATACTTTAGCTTCATGCTTTCCTGAAGCTGCAAATTGGGTAAGAATTTCAGGATTACGCTTTAGCCCAATATTCCTTGTATTGGCGACATTTTTAATTATTTTTGCATTTTTATCATTTGTAAGAGCTTTCACAATAGGAAAACAAATTAAAGGTTCTGAAATTATAAAATTTGACGGATTCCATGATTATCAAAGTCATGGAGTAACAATTCTCGGGCTGGACTCAATGAAAAGCTTAAACAAAGAAAAAAATATTGTAATGTTTATTGCATGCTTTATAATTTTTATTGAATTTACTATGAACGTATCATATTTCATTACTGAAATTGGTGCAGATATTCAAGGAATGTTTTTAAGCTTTGTAACGGCATTAGTTCCAACAGCACTGCTTATTGCAGAAACTCACCTTTTGAGTTCTACAATGCACCAAATAAATAATTATAAAGAGCTTATAGCGAATCTGGATTAATACAATGAAAAAATCCGCAATAGTAGGAATAATTGCATTTTTTACTGTTTCTGTAATGGTTTACACTATGAACAGTGAAATGAAAGTCGTTAGATTTAAAAATCAAAGTATTGCAATTCACCAAGAAAGTGCAAATATTAAAAATACAAAAGTTGAAGTCCGAGTTAATGAATCAAATATTACAAATGAAGATAATACAAAATTTAATAATACTGATATAAATTTTGATAATCATGAATTTGATACACAAAATGATAATATTGTAAATTTATCAAATACTGAAGAAATTGATTTTAAAAATGTTGATATTTCTACAGAGAACAGAAGTCTTTTAAGGAACAAATATAAATATCAAGACATAGATTGGAGTACATGGAAAAGTAATTTTATAAACAAATTTCTGGAAGATAGTATGTATATATCAACTTTAGACAATTATTCGCCCGGAAACTGGTTTTATTATTCATTTAATGTTACAGATAAAGGTGCTATAAAAAATATTAAAGTTTTCTCATTTACACTTGATGATAGAGATAAAATTAAAATAGAACAACTTATAAAAAGTTATGAATATCAGGATATAACTGTTTTCCCAACAAATTCAAAACGCAAATCGGTTAAAGTAAAAGCTATTGTACTGTTAGGAGATACCGAACAAAAAGCAAATCCTTATAACTTTAACGACAGAGAAAGAATTAGAGTAAAATACTAACATATAAAGAAAACGACTTATTACTAAGTCGTTGGAAAATCAATAGGAAAAAAGGGAAAGGAAAGTCTTTTATAAGTTAGTAAGTGTTTTTTAATTATTCACTTACTTACTTGGTTATGCATTGAATGTCTTGAAAGAAGATTCTACGTTCTTTGAAATAACTTTTTTAACTGCATCCATTTCTGTAGATATCGCATTTTCTTCTGTATCAAGCTGT